>JASJBO010000288.1 GCA_030066475.1 Myxococcota bacterium | reverse complement strand
TGGACTTCGCTCGCCTGCGGCTCGCTGCGCGCTCCGGCTTCGCCTGCGCTTGCGGGGTGCCCTCAAGGATCTCGTTGCCGGACGAAGACGGCCTGGTGGACTTCGCTCGCCTGCGGCTCGCTGCGCGCTCCGGCTTCGCCTTCGCTTGCGGAAAGGGCCCGCCGGGCATTGCCCGGCGGGCCCCTGGTCCGCCGCGCGAGCGGCGGAGATCCCGAGTCCGGCTACAGGTCCACCGGCTTCAGGGTCTTGCGCTTGTTCCCGACCGCACGCGCCTCGGCGCCCTTGATCGCCTCGCGCACGGCGGCGTCGAGTGCGGGGTAGAAGTCGCTCCCCACGTTGCACTTCTTCACCGCGTTCTTCACGCGGGCCTTCGAGATGATCAGCTCGGCCGGCGCCTTGGCGCGGCGCGCAGTCTTCTTCTTCTTCCGGGCAGCCATTGGTTCCCCCCAATGTCGAGCGGCCGCGCAGATCCCGGCCGCTCCTGGTTGGCTGTCGCTGATGCGCCCCCCGAACCCCAGAAATCGCCTGATTTCGGGCGTCTCGGGCGGGTTTTGCGGATCATAAGCCTTCCGCCGTCGGAGTCAAAGGAAAAATGGCCGGATCCGGGCCTCTGAGGCCCGAAAACGGCGTTTCTGGGCTTCCGGATCCGCCGGCTCTCGGGATCGCCTGATATGCTGATCCGGCCGACGGAGGACCCATGACGGATCTGCTCTCCCGCCCCCTCACCGAAATCGCCGAACGCCTGCGCAGCCGCGAGCTGTCGCCCGTCGAGCTGATGCGAGCGACGCTCGAGCGCATCGAGCTCGTCAACGAGAAGCTCGGCGCATTCGTCGCCATGCGCGACGGCGAGGCGCTGCTGGCGGACGCGCGCGCCGCAGAGGAGCGGATCGGACGGGGCGAGGCGAGGCCGATCGAGGGCGTCCCGCTCGGCGTGAAGGACCTCGAGGACGCCGAGGGCCTGGTGACGACGCACGGCTCCGTGCCGTTCAAGGACGACGTGGCGGCGCGCGACTCGCTCCAGGTGGAGCGCCTGCGGGCGGCGGGTGCCATCGTGGTGGGCAAGACCAACGCGCCGGAGTTCGGCTACACGGCCGTGACCAAGAACCTGCTGTTTCCCCCCTCGCGCAACCCCTGGGACCCGGAGCGCACGCCGGGCGGGTCGAGCGGAGGCTCGTCGGCGGCGCTGGCCGGGAGCATGATCACCCTGGTCACCGCCAGCGACGGCGGCGGCTCGATCCGCATCCCCGCCAGCTTCACCGGCTGCTTCGGGCTCAAGCCGAGCTTCGGCCGCATCCCGCGCGGCCCGCACGCCCACTGGGACATGGGCGACACCTCCGTCGTAGGCCCGCTCACCCGCACCGTCGAGGACGCCGCGCTGCACCTCGACCTGACCGTCGGCGCCCACCCACTCGACCACAACTCCCTGCCGCACCCCGGGCTCTCGTACCGGGAAGTGCTCGGGCGCGGTCCCGAGCGCCTGCGCATCGCGGTGTCGGCCGACCTCGGCTATGCGGTGGTGCAGTCGGACGTCGCCGAAGTGGCGGGCGCAGCGGCCCAGGCCTTCGAGTCGCTCGGCCACGTGGTCGAGCCGATCACGGAAGGCCCGCCCGAGCCGGGGCGCGACTGGGGCCTGATGGGCTCCTTCGAGCTGCTGGGCGAGCTCGACGAGCACCTGCCCGAGCGCGAGGACGAATTCGGCCGCAGCTTCCTGGCGGGCGTGAAGACGGGCGTGCGGATGAGCCCGGTGCGCTTCGCCGTGCTGCGCCGCCGGCGCGAGGAGCTGAACCGCTGGTGCGCCGACCTGTTCGACCGCTTCGACCTGCTGCTGACGCCGACCGTCCCCTACGATCCGCCGCCCGCCAAGGGGCCGCTCACGACCGAGGTCGAGGGACGCCGCCAGCCCCAGGCGAACGTCGGCAGCTTCACCATGCCGTTCAACCTCTCGTGGCACCCCGCCGCCAGCGTGCGCGCCGGCTTCTCGAAGGCGGGCCTCCCCGTCGGCCTCCAGATCGTCGGCCCCCGCCACCGCGACGACCTCGTCCTCCAGGCCGCCCACGCCTTCGAACGAGCCCACCCCTGGTCCCACCACTGGCCCGCATAGCCGAGCAGAGGGGGGACGCCGGCCGCTACGGCTTCCGACCCGGCACCTCGCCGGGGTCCTTCCACACGTCGGTGTCGGGGTGGAACGCCTTCCAGGCGAACCAGTAGGCCTCGGTCAGCTCGACGCCGGGGTCGACCTCGTAGCGGAACACCGCGAGATCGGACGAGTACTCCAGACGGATCTTCTTGCCGTGGAACTCGTCCTGGACCGACCCGCCCGCCGCCGTGACGATCGACCCCAGGTAGGCGCGGCGCTTCCCGTCCACCTCGACGCCCACCGCGATCTCCTTGGCGTGGAACCGACGGTCCACGGCCTCCACCGGGAACGACACGTCGTCCTCCTGCCAGTAGCGGGTGTAGGGGCTGTAGCGGTAGTCGATGCCGCGCCGGTCGGGGCGCTCGAGCACCCGCGTGTCCGGGTGGCGCCCGGTCCAGGTCGCCATGTCCTCCTGCCGCACCGGGAGTCGCGTGAGCCGCTTGCCCGAGAGCGGGCCCGAGATCGCCTCGCCGTTGAACTGCGACCACAGGCTCTCGGTCTCGCGGTCGTAGAGCAGGAAGTTCGAGTTGTAGATCAGGCCCGACACGCCGAAGCGCAGCGTCCGGCCATCGACCCGCCGGTCGAAGGCCAGCGGCGATCCGGCCAGCGGGTCGAAGGTCACCGCGACCGGCGTGCCGCCGATCTCGTCGTTCACCACCTGGTGCCGCTCGATCAGGTGCACCGGGTAGGCGCGCGCCTCGCCACCCGACGCGACGCCGAGCACCGGCGTGTCGGGAGCCACCCAGGTCGCCTGCTCCAAGTCGGCGAAGGTCGGCGCGTCCACGGGCGGGATGCCGTCGCGCGACGGCCCGCCGGCGAGGATCTTGGTGCGGTCGACGCGGTGGCGGGTGATCTCGAAGCCATTGGGCCTCTCCTCCGCCTCGGCGGCGACGAGAGAGCACGCCAGCAGGGCGAGCGCGATCCGCGCCGGCCACGCGGCCCGTGCGGTCGTCAAGGAGATCTCCTTCAGGCGGCCTCGTCGAGCCGGACGATGCGTTCGCGGTCGGACGCCGACACCTCGCCGCCCTACAGCGCGAGCTCGGCCAGCGCCTGCAGCGCCTCGGGCTGGTTGCCGCCGATCAGCATCGTCTTCACCTGAGAGGCCTTCCAGGCCTCGAGTCGCTCCGCAATGCGCTCGCGCGGCCCGATCAGCGCCACCTCGTCGACCAGCCGGTCGGGCACCGCGTGCGCGGCCTCGCCCTTCTTGCCGTCGAGATACAGGTCCTGGATGCGGACCGCCTCTTCCTCGTATCCGAGTCGCTTCGCGTAGTCGTTGTAGAAGTTCTTGTCGCGGGCTCCCATGCCCCCGATATAGAGCGAGAGCATCATCTTCACCGGCATCCGGCACTGCTCGACGTCATCGCCCAGGATGCAGGTCACGAACGGCGCGATGTCGAAGCCGTCGAGTCCCTTGCCGCCACCCGCCCTGGCGAAGCCCTCGTTCAGGTGCGGCTCGAACAGGTCGAAGCGCTCCGGGTTCATCCACACCGGGATCAGTCCGTCGGCCACCTCGGCGCTGGTGCGGACGCCCGCCGGGCCGATCGCCGCGGTGTAGATCTCCAGGTCGGCGCGCCCGTGCACGATGCTCTTGATCGGCTTGCCGAGCCCGGTCGCCCCGGGTCCGCGGTAGGGAATCTCGTAGTGCTCGCCCTTGTGCTCGAGCGCGGCCTCGCGCGCCAGGATCTTGCGCACGATCGAGACGTACTCGCGAGTGCGCGTGAGCGGCTTGCCATAGGGAACGCCGTGCCAGCCCTCGACGACCTGCGGGCCCGAGGGACCCAGCCCGAGGATGAAGCGCCCCCCCGAGATCTGGTCGAGGGTCATCGCCGTCATCGCGGTCATCGCGGGGCTGCGCGCCGGCATCTGCATGATCGCGGTGCCGAGCCGGATCTTCGTGGTGCGCCCGGCGAGGTAGCCGAGCGGCGTCGCCGCGTCCGAGCCGTAGGCCTCCGCCGACCACACCGAGTCGAAGCCGAGGCGCTCCGCCTCGAGCACGAGGTCGAGCGGGATCTGCACGCGGGCGCCGGAGTAGCCGAGCAGGAGACCGAGACGGAGGTCGGACATGGGAGGGACTCCTCGGGTCGGGTTGGGCTGGGAAACGTAGCCTAGGCGGTTGCCGAGGTCGCCTCGTCGGCCTCGGCCTGCGCGAGCGCGGGCCCCGCGTCGACCGGCAGCTCGATGACGAAGCGGGTGCCGCCGGCGGGCGCCTCGTCCACCGAGATCCGACCGCCGTGGCGCTCGATGATGCTGTGCGACAGCGACAGCCCGAGCCCGGTGCCCTGTCCCACCGGCTTGGTGGTGAAGAACGGCTCGAAGATGCGGTCGCGCACCGACTCCGGAATCCCGGGCCCGTCGTCCTCGAACACCAGCCGCACCTCGGTGCCGCGCGGCTCGGTGCGGATCGCGATGCGGCCCTGTGGTGCGATCGCGTCGCACGCGTTCATCAGCAGGTTCATGAACACCTGGTTGAGCTGGCCGGCGTGGCAGCGCACGCGCGGCAGCGCGCCGAAGTGCCGCTCGATCTCGATGCCGCCGCGGGTGCGCGGCTCCATCAGGGTGAGGGTGCGCTCGATCTCCTGGTTGAGATCGGCGTCCTGGAGCTCCTCCTGGTCCATGCGCGAGAACGTCCGCAGATCGGCGACGATCTTCTTGACGCGGTCGGTCCCCTCGCGGCTGCGCGACAGCAGCTTGGCGATCGCGTCGCGCGCCCGCGTCGTGTCCTGGCCCGCCTCGCGCAGGCGCTCGAGCTTCGCAACGTACTCCTCGAGCAGCTTGAGATTGGCGTGCACGAAGCCGATCGGGTTGTTCAGCTCGTGCGCCACGCCCGCCACCAGCTGGCCCAGGGTGCGCATCTTCTCGCTGTGCATCAGCTGGGTCTGGGTGTCCTGCAGCTCGCGGGTGCGCTCCTCGACGCGCGCCTCGAGCGTCTCGTTGAGCTTCGCGATCTCGTCGAAGGCCTTCGCGTTCTCGATCGCGATCGAGCTCTGGTTGGCGAGCGTGAGCAGCAGCTGCCGGTCCTCGGGATGGAAGCGCTCGCCCGAGAGCTTTCGTCCCACCGCGATCAGGCCCAGCATGTCGACGCCGAACAGCACGGGCACCAGCAGCGCGGCCTCGAGGCGATCGAACACCTGGAGGCAGTCGTCACGGACGCGCGGGTCCGCCTCGGCCGCCACCTGGGCGCGAGAGAGCTCCTCGCGGCGCATCCAGAGCAGCTTGCACACCGGGTGGTCCATGCGGAGCTCGAGGCGCTCGGCGCCCTCGGGCCAGCGTCCGCCGGCGGCCTCGGGGCGCAGGCTGCGCTCGCCGTCGTCGAGCAGCATCACCATGGCGCGGTCCACGCCCATCGAGTCGGTGAGCGTGCGCACGATGCGGTCGACGATCTCCTTCACGGAGAGCATCGAGACCATCGCCTCGGAGATCTCCTGGACGGCCTGCCGGTAGGTGACGCGGTCGCGGTCGAAGACGCGGTCGACGATGCGCTGGGTGCGGTTGCGCAGGGGGTTGAACGCGAGGATCGCGAAGAACAGGAAGATCAGAGAGAACTGCGGGGAGCGCGCGCTCATCACGCCGCGCGCCACCAGCGCATCCGCCCCCGCCACGAGCAGCGCGTAGAGGCCGGTGATGGCCACCGTGGCGGCACCGTAGGCGACCGAGGAGCGCGCCAGGTGGCGGATGTCGAAGAGCTGGCGGCGCACGATGCCGTAGGCGATCGAGAGCGGGAACAGCCCGAACCAGAGCAGGGCGGTCCAGAACGGGAAGCGCAGGGGGGTGAACATCTCGAGCAGCAGCAGGACCACCACCGGCACGAAGCTCACCAGGGCGCCGAACAGCATCACGTCGGCGCGGTCGGCCTCCTCGTGCTCGCGGTTGCGATAGCGCTCGCGCGCCAGGATCCCCACGCACGTGAGCGACAGCAGCACCGCCGTGAAGAAGCCGATGGCGGGCAGCAGGCCCTCGGGGAGGCGCAGCTGGCGCTCGAACAGGATCGGCAGCGCCATCGCCGCCGCGAGCCAGTAGGGGATGCGGCGCAGCATGGGCCGCTCGGCGATCCAACGCGGCTCGAACGGATACGAGGTGAACAGGTGGAAGATCGCGGCGCCCAGGAAGAACAGGTTCCACACCGTGCGCTCGTAGCCGAGCGGAGCGCGGAAGGTCTCGAAGGCCGTGAAGAGCTGGGTGGCCATCGCCGAGCCCATCAGCAGGAACGCCCAGGACTCGGCGCGTCCCTGGCGCAGCATCCAGACCAGCAGGCCGAGGCCGAGGTAGACCGCTCCCACCAGCAGCGAGGCCGCGTAGATCGGCACCTGGAGCGCCGGACCGTCGGTGGCCGGGATCGGCTCGAGGTCGAGCGCGTAGCGCACGCCGTCGCGCGTCGAGAACTCGTAGCGATTGGGGACGCCGGCGCGCAGCTCCTCCCAGCGGCGCTCGCGGGTCCACGCGAAGCCCGAGAGGCCGTCCACGCTGATCACGCGGTCGCCCACCGACACACCGGCCCGGGCGGCGTCCGGCGCGGCCCAGCTCACGATCAGGTCGCCGCTGCCCGCGGTGGTGTGGAAGGGCATCGACAGACCCGTCTTGAACAGGTTGGCCTGGATCGAGACCGCCAGCGCCAGCAGGGCCCAGGCGATCGCCAGACCTGCCGTGGCGCGGCGCCAGCGCTGCGTGGGGAGCGGCACCATCGCGCTGCCATCGCCTCCCCACCCAGGGTAAGGACTCGGCGCGGGCGACGTCAAACCCACGCCTCGCGGACTTCGTCGGCCGCGGGGGGACTGGCCTCGAGCGGCAGCTCGATCACGAACGTAGTGCCCTGGCCGAGCGCCGAGCCGAGCAGCATGCGGCCGCCGTGGCGCTCGACGATCCCGTACGAGATCGAGAGTCCGAGCCCCGTGCCCTGCCCCACCGGCTTGGTGGTGAAGAACGGCTCGAAGATGCGCGCCTGCACCTCGGGCGGGATGCCGGGCCCGTCGTCGTGGAACTCGAGTCGGACGCCGCCGGACCGCGCGCGCGTCTTGATCCGGATGTGACCGCTGCCGTCGAGCGCGTCGCCTGCGTTCATCAGCAGGTTCATGAACACCTGGTTGAGCTGGCCCGCAAAGCAGCGCACCTTGGGCAGCTCCCCGTAGTCGCGCACGATCTCGATGCCGTGGCGGAAGCGCGGCGCCATCAGGCCCAGGGTGCGCTCGATCTCCTCGTTCAGGTCGACGTCGACCAGCTCGGCCTGGTCCATCCGCGAGAAGGTGCGAAGATCGGCCACGATCTGCTTGACCCGGTCGGTGCCCTCGCGGCTGCGCAGCAGCAGCTTCTCGATCGCGGTCTCGGCGCGCGAGGAGTCGTCGCCGCTCCGCTCGGCCTGGATCAGGCGGCGCATCTGCTCCTGCAGCAGGTGCAGGTTGGCGTGGACGAAGCCGATCGGGTTGTTGAGCTCGTGCGCCACGCCCGCCACCAGCTGGCCCAGCGAGCGCATCTTCTCGCTCTGGAGCAGCTGGAGCTGCGCCTCGCGCAGCTCGCGGGTGCGCTCGTCGACGCGCGCCTCGAGCGTGGCGTTGAGCGTGGCGATCTCGTCGAAGGCGCGGGCGTTCTCGATCGCGATCGAGCTCTGGTTCGCGAGCGTGAGCAGCAGCTGGTGGTCGTCCCCGCTCAGGCGGTCGCCCGAGAGCTTGTGGCCCACGCCGATCACGCCCAGCAGATCGGCGCCGAAC
Organism: Myxococcota bacterium; assembly: GCA_030066475.1. The sequence continues at coordinate 1,753 of JASJBO010000288.1, read as the reverse complement.
AGGATCGGCACCAGCAGCTCCACCTCGAGCTGGTCGAACACGTCGCGGCACGCCTCGCGGACCTCGATGTCCTCCTCGTGGTCGAAGTCGCCGCGCGCCACGACGTCGCGCCCGGACAGCAGCCGGCGGCACAGCGGGTGCGCCAGCGGAATCTCGACGCCCAGCGACTCGTCGTCCCACTCGCCGCGCGAGGCGGCGGGCACGATGCGGCGCCCCTGCTCCTCCTGGAGCAGCACCACGGCGCGCTGCACGCCCATCGTCTCGGTGAGCGCCACCAGGATGCGGTCGACCACCTCCACGGTCGACAGCATCGCGATCATCGCCTCCGAGATCTCCTGCACGGCCTGGCGGTAGAGCGCGTGGTCGCGGTCGAAGATGCGGTCGACGAGGCGCTGCATGCGGCTGCGCAGCGGGTTGAACGCGAGGATCGCCAGGAACAGGAACAGCACCGAGAACCAGGGCGAGCGCGCGTTGACGTTGTAGCGGGAGAACATCGCGTCGGCGAAGACGATCAGCGAGGCGTAGAGGCCGGTGATCGCGAGCGTGGCCGCCCCGTAGCTGGCCGAGGAGCGCGCCATCAGGCGGATGTGGAAGAGCTGCTTGCGCACGATGCCGTAGCCCACGGCCACCGGAAACACGAAGAACGACAGGAAGCCGAGGTACCACGGGAACGGGGTGCGCACGAAGCTCTCGGCCATCAGCACCGCGACGCCCGGCGTGAAGCTCACCAGGGAGCCCAGCAGCATGATGTCGGCGCGCTCGCGCGCGTGCGTGTCGCGCACCCGGGCGCGCTCGTAGAGCGCCACCCCCACGCAGCCGAACACGAGCGCGATGGTGAACCACAGCGCCACGACCTTGCCGATCCCGAGCGGCCAGCCAAGCGGCCCCTCCGCCGCGGCGAGCAGACCGATGGGGGCCGCCGCCAGATAGGGCGCGAGTCGCAGGCCCGGCTTGCGCACGATCCAGGTCGGCTCGATCGGGTAGCTGGTGAAGAGGTGGAAGGCGGTGGCGCCGATCAGCGGCAGAGTCGTCCAGTACATCAGCCACGCGGCACCGCCCGGCTGCCAGGGCAGCGCCAGGGCGGTGCCCATCGCGGCGCAGAACAGCAGCAGGGCCCAGCTCTCGGATCGCTCGGGCCGGAAACGCCACACCGCCACGCCCACCGCGAGGTATACGAGACCGACCAGCGGCAGGGCCAGCGAGAACACCTTCCGCAGCGGCGACACCAGCTCGGACGTCCGCACCGGGCGCAGCGCCACGTCGATCCGCGTGCCCCCGCCCTTCTCGACCTCGTAGCGGTTGGGCCGCTCGCGCTCGAAGAACTCGTCCCAGCGGAACGCCATGCGCTCGAGCTGCTGCCCGTCGATCGACAGCACCCGGTCGCCGCCCGACACGCCGGCCGCACGCGCCTCGGGCGACACCTCGGCGAGTCGCCACGGATCGGTGACGATCCCGTCGAACACGAAGGGCGGGCCGAGGTCGTTATCCGCCAGACGCACCGCGACCGCGAGGCCCAGCGCGAGCAGAGCCCAGGCAAGCGCCAGGAGCGCAGTCGCCCGGCGGAAGCGCGCGGTAGCGGTGGGATTCATCGGGCTCCGGCCGGCACCCCGGCGGGAGCATATCAAACTAGTCTGGGTTGACTCCGCGCGCCTGCGGCTCGCTGCGCGCTTCGGCTTCGCCTCCGGCCTTGGTGGACTCCGCTCGCCTGCGGCTCGCTGCGCGCTTCGGCTTCGCCTCCGGCCTTGGTGGACTC
>JASJBO010000276.1 GCA_030066475.1 Myxococcota bacterium | reverse complement strand
CGCGCCGGGGCGGGGGCATCCACGGCGCCCGGCACCACCGTCGCCACCCGCGCCACGAGGCGAAGCGACGAGCCGGCCACGAGCTCCCCGGCCTCGAGCAGCGCAGCGCCGGCATCGAGCCCCGCGGCGGCGGCCGACAGCAGCGCCGCCGGGAGCAGCACGGCGCCGGTCCACGGGACCGCGAGCAGGTTGGCGACGAGGGCGAAGGGCGCCCGGCTCCCGAGGTGAAGGGCCGCGAGCGGGGCCGTGGCCGCGAAGGCCGTGGCGGAGCTGCGCAGTAGACCTTCGAGGCGCCCGCCCGGCGGCTCGCCGGGACGCCGCGCCGCCGCGAGCAGGGCGGCCGTGGCGGCGAACGAGAGCTGCGCACCGGCCGCGAAGAGGGCCTGGGGCTCCGCTGCCAGGATGACGATCACCGCCGCCGCGAGCGGCTCCGTGCGCGAGCGCGCGCGACCCGCCAGGAAGCCCAGCGCCAGGGCCAGCACGAGCACGAGCGCGCGCCGCACGGGAATGCCCCAGCCGGCCAGCAGCGCGTAGCCCGCGGCCGCGAGCAACGCACCCAGGACACAGCCCCGCCGCACGTCTCCTCGCGCGGCCAGCCACGCCGAGCGCGCCGGTCCGTGGCGGAGCGCCGCGTAGGCCAGCGCTGCCGCGAGGGCCAGGTGGAGACCGGACACCGCGAGCAGGTGGGCGATTCCGAGCCGCGCAAAGGCGTCGCGCGCGTCTGCCGGGAGGGCGCGCGCGTCGCCGACGGCGAGGGCGCGCAGCAGCGCCCCGCCGTCACCCGAGGCGGACAGCCGCTCCGCGATGCGCTCGCGCAGACGGTGCAGCGGGGCGAGCCAACGCCACCGGTCGCGCGCCGGAAGCCGCGCGTGCAGCGCCGGGTGTACGAGGCGCCCCACTGCGGCGATGCCGCCCCGGCGGTCCGCCCGCTCCCGATCGGGCGCGCCGGGGTTGCGAAGCGGCCGGCTCGGGCGGAGCCGGACCCGCGCGCGGATGCGCTGGCCCGGCAGCGCCGCCTCGAAGGCGGGCAGGCCCTCGGGCGTGGCCTCCCCGACCAGACGGACGCGTGCGGGCGTGGGCCGCCCCGCGACGACCAGCCGGTCGAGCTCCGCACTCCAGCGACCCGGCCAGTGCAGGAGCGTGCGCACGCGACCCTCGATCACGTGCTCTCCCTCCAGCGTCAGCGCCCCCGCCGCGAGCTGGAGCGCCAACGACAGCGCCCCCGCCGCCCAGGCCAGCGCGAGCGCCGCCGCGCAGCGCCAGCGGCCCGGCAGCGCCCCGCCCAGGGCGATGGCGGCGACGGCCACGGCAAAGGCTGCCCGCGGCGGGAGGTGGCCCCCATCGGCCGCCAGGATGCCGAGCACCTGGGCGAGAGCGATCCAGCGGAGCAGACGCAGGCGCGGCCTCCGCGGGACCGGGGTCCTGGAAGCCTAGGGCCTCGCTGCGCTTAGTGGAGCAGGCGCTCCCGTTCGGTTCCGGCCTTGGTGTGCATGCGCGTCACGTATGCGGACACGATGCGCAGCCCCTCTTCGAGCTTGCGCAGCTCGCCCGCGAAGCCCTTCATCAGTCGCTCGATCTCGTCGATGTCCTGCACCCGCCCGGCGAGCGAGTCGCAGTGCGACCGGTGTGCGTCGAAGGCCACCGTGACGCCGTCGAGCACGGCCGAGTAGGTGTCTTCACCGAGCTCCGGACGAAGTCCCGCGATCCGAGCGGCCACCGGAGCCGAGAAGGCGGCGCTCACGCCGAGGCTCTCGAGGTCGCGCTGAACCCGCACCCGCTCGTCCTCCCGCCGGGTCCCGCACTCTCCGCTCCGCTGCCGCCCACGTCGTCGCATCGTCTCCTCCGGCCGGCCCCCCATCTGCGCGGGCCCGGCGTGCGCTGGGGTTGAGCAAGATCGATGCCAGGGCCGGCCAACCGGCAGGGATGCCGGTGAAGTCACCGCCGCCACGGCAGAAGCCGCAGCCCCGGCGGCGGTCGCGCGCAGCGGCGCATGACGCGCGGAAGTGGCGCCGCCTGCCCACATTGCCGGGCAGCGGAAAGCGATTTCCGTTCGCGTGGCCCCCCGTCGCGGCGACGCCCGCTCGGGACTACTGGCGCCAGGCCATGGGCACGCGGGCCGCGTCGGCCTCGGTCTCGAGCGCCGCGAGCTGCCGCTCGAGCTCGTCGATCCCGGCCTGCAGGCGCTCCCGCAGGCGGCTCTTGGAGGCCGACTTGGTCTCGAGCTCGGCTCGCGCGGCCAGCAGGCGGTAGCGGACGTCACGGAACTCGGCGCGCCACTGGGGCTCGCTGCGGCCCCCACGGATCACGCCCGAGGCCGCCAGGTCGTTGCGCTGGAGGGTGACGATGCCCCGGGCCGCGTCGATGTTGTAGTTGAAGTGGTTGAAGAAGGAGAGGCCGAGCAGCCCGACGCTCATGTGGTCGCTCACGCTCGCCGGCACGTTCTCGACCTTGGCCGTCCCGAGTGTCACCGAGCGCAGCATCACCACCGGCGACTCGATCACGCCGTTCGCCGTCCGGTAGCGCTGGGTGCGTGCGTTCGCGAGGTCGAGGCCGAGCTGGCGCGCGACGTCCCCGGGCACGAGCACGTCCGAGGCGCCGGTGTCGATGATGAAGGGCGCCGTCACGGTGTTGTTGAGGCGCACGTTCACGTACATGCTCGTGCCTGCCCGCTGCACCCGGATGCGGTGCACCTTGCCCGCGGACGCCGCTCCCGGGGCGCGGCTGGCCGGCGGCGTCTTCGTCTGCGCGGGCTTCGTCCCGGGCTTCGTGGAGTAGGTCTGCACGGGCGATCGGCTGGCCGAGGTGCGCGTGGCGTTGTGCTCCGCTTCCTTCCGGTACTTCCGGGGCACCTCGTTCAGGCTCTGCGTGAAGTGGACGCGGCCGTCCTCGTCGGTCCACCGGTAGATCTCCGCCGCCGCGGGGACGGCCAGGGCGATCGGGACCAGGGCTGCCAGGAAGGCCGCCAGGCGCATGGTGCAGCTCCTCCGCCTCCAAGAATCGGCGCGCAGCACGGGGCGCTTGACTCACGCAGCCTGCACACCCGTTGCCGGCCCGTGCGCCGGCAACGCCTCGAAGCGGGTCGCGTCCTCAGGCGTGCGTCGCCCGTCTCAGGCGGCGTCGCCCTGCCCGGCCGGCTCCGCGGCCTCGCCTTCCGCGTCGGCGACCGAGGCGAAGAAGCGCCGGAGGGTCGTGGCGTCGCGCGCCGACACGCCCGGCACGCGGGCGAGATCCGCCTCGCTCGCGTTGCGCACCGCCCGCAGCGAGCCGAGGTGCTTGAGCAGCGCCCGCCGCTTGCCCGGCCCGATGCCCGGCAGCTCCTCGAGGATCGAGGTCATGTTCACCTTCGAGCGCAGGAGCCGCTGGAACTCGATGGCGAAGCGGTGCGACTCGTCGCGGACGCGCTGGAGGAGCAGCAGGCCCCGCGAGCTCGAGGGCAGGCTGATGGGGTCCTTCACGTTCGGCAGGAAGAGCCGCTCGGCCTTGAGTCCGCCCGAGCGCCGCACGCGCAGCGACGGGCTCTGCTCGTCGCGCTCCTTGGCGATCCCCAGGCACGGCACCTCCAGGCCGTGGTCGCGCAGCGCCGCCATCACCACGCCGAGCTGGCCCTTGCCGCCGTCGACCATGAGCAGGTCGGGCAGCGGCTCCTTGTCCACCTTGCGCAGGCGGCGGTCCATCACCTCGCGCAGGCAGGCGTAGTCGTCGTCCGGTGAAGCATCGCGGATGCGGTAGCGGCGGTAGTCGTTCTTCTGGGGCTGGCCGTCCTCGAAGACCACCCGGCTGGCCACGGTGAGCGTGCCCTGCAGCGTCGACACGTCGTAGCACTCGATGCGGCGCGGCCGGTCCGCCAGCCGCAGCTTCTCGCGCAGCTCTTCGAGCGCCGCGTCGAGGCTCTCGCGCGCGGCGAGGCGCGTGGCCAGGCCGAGCTCGGCGTTGGCGGTGGCCGTGCCGACGAGCTCCACCAGCTTGCCCCGCTGGGGCACCCGCAGCGAGACCTTGCGGCCCGCCTGCTCGCTGAACACGAGCTCCAGCTCTTCCTGGTCCTCCACGTCCACCGGGGTCAGCACCTCGGGCGGCACGGGGCGACCCTGGTCGGGCGCGTAGTACTGGCCGAGAAAGGAGCCCATGACCGCGCCGTCGTCGAGCTGCACGCCCGAGAAGTCGTAGGCCTGGGCGCCCACCACCCGCCCTTCGCGCACGTGCAGCACCCGCAGCTCCACCTCGCCGCCCCTGCGCGCGAGGCCGAAGACGTCGCGGTCGACCGGCTTCTCGACCACCATGTGCTGGCGCTCGACGGTGCGCTCCACGGCGGCGATGCGGTTGCGCAGGCGGGCCGCGTCCTCGAAGCGCTCCTCGTCCGCGGCCCGCTGCATGGCCTCCCGGAGCTCGTTCATGAGCGCGTCGGACTGGCCGCGCAGGAAGAGCGTGGTGCCGTGGACCAGCTCGGCGTAGCCCGCCTCGTCCACGTAGCCGACGCAGGGCCCGCTGCAGCGCTTCATCTCGTACTCGATGCAGGGCCGGCCGCGCCGCGCGTAGTCGCGAAAGACGGCGTCCCGACAGGAGCGCAGCGGGAAGATCTTGCGCAGGTTCGAGACCGACTCCTTCATGGCCACGCTCGAGGTGTAGGGCCCGAAGTACCAGGCCCCGTCGCGCTTGAAGCGGCGCGCGAAGTGGAGCCGCGGCCAGTCCTCTTTCGGGTCGAGGCGCAGCACCAGGTACTGCTTGTCGTCGCGCAGGCGCACGTTGAAGGGCGGCTTGTGCTGCTTGATCAGCTCGTTCTCGAGCAGCAGCGCGTCCTTCACGGTACGGGTGACCACGACCTCGACGTCGGCGGCGCGGTCCACGAGCATGGGCACCTGCACGCGGCCGTCGCCGCCGCTCACGTAGGAGCGCACCCGCGAGCGCAGGTTCTGCGCCTTGCCCACGTAGAGCACCCGCCCCGACCCGCTCTTGAACAGGTAGACGCCCGGCCCGGCAGGGAGGGTCTCGACCCGCTCGGCGAGGGCCATCAGGGCACCGGGAGCATCACGACACCGGAAACAGACACCGGGGCCATCAGGACAGCCGCAGGCGCTCGGCCTCGAGCTGGGCGATCCGGTCGCGCAGCTCCGCCGCGCGCTCGAACTCGAGCTCCTTCGCCGCCCCCTTCATCTCGGCGCGGAGGCTCTCGATGAGCGACGGCAGCTCGTGGGCCGGGATCGCGTCCTCCTTGCGGCGCCGCTCCTCGCTGCGGGTGGGCACGGTCACGTAGTCCTGCTCCCAGATCGAGTCGCGCAGGCTCGAGATCTTCTTGACGATCGTCTGGGGGGTGATGCCGTGCTCCTCGTTGTAGCGGCCCTGGAGTTCGCGGCGCCGGTTCGTCTCGGAGAGGGTCTCGCGGATCGAGTCTGTCTCCGCGTCGGCGTAGAGGATCACCGCGCCCTGCGCGTTGCGCGCGGCCCGCCCGATGGTCTGGATGAGCGAGCGCGTCGAGCGCAGGAAGCCCTCCTTGTCGGCGTCGAGGATCGCCACCAGCGCCACCTCGGGGATGTCGAGGCCCTCGCGCAGCAGGTTGATGCCCACGAGCACGTCGAACTTGCCCTCGCGCAGCTCGCGGATGATCTCCATGCGCTCGATGGTCTTGATGTCGCTGTGGAGGTAGCGGACCCGGACACCGAGCTCGCCGTAGTAGTCCGTGAGCTCCTCGGCCATGCGCTTGGTGAGCGTGGTCACGAGCACCCGCTCGTCGTTCTCGACGCGCGCACGGATCTCGGCCAGCAGGTCGTCCACCTGGCCGGCGGCGGGGCGCATCTCGACCTTCGGGTCCATCAGGCCGGTGGGCCGGATCACCTGCTCCACCACCACGCCGCCGCACTTCTCGAGCTCGTAGTCGGCCGGGGTCGCCGACACGTAGAGCCGCTGGGGCGCGCGGGCCTCCCACTCCTCGAAGCGCAGCGGACGGTTGTCGAGCGCCGAAGGCAGGCGCCAGCCGAACTCCACCAGCGTGTCCTTGCGCGCGCGGTCGCCGCGGTACATCCCGCCGATCTGGGGCACCGAGATGTGGCTCTCGTCGAGAACCACCAGCAGGTCGTCGGGGAAGTAGTCGTAGAGCGTGTACGGCGTCTCGCCGGCCGTGCGGCCGTCGAGCCAGCGGGAGTAGTTCTCGACGCCGTGGCAGAAGCCCATGGTCTCGAGCATCTCGAGGTCGTACATCGTGCGCTGCTCGAGGCGCTGGGCCTCCAGGAGCTTGCCCTCCTTCTGGAACCAGGCGAGCCGCTCCTGGAGCTCGCTGCGGATGCCCTCGACGGCCTGCTGGAGCCTCGCCTCGGTGGCCACGTAGTGGCTGGCGGGGTAGATCATCGCCCGCCGCGGCCGCGACAGGATCTTGCCGCGCAGCGGGTCGATCTCGGCCACGGCCTCGACCTCGTCGCCGAAGAACTCGATGCGCAGCGCCCGCTCGGCCTCGTACTGCGGGAAGACCTCCACCACGTCGCCGCGCACGCGGAAGGTGCCACGGTGGAAGTCGATGTCGTTGCGCTCGTAGAGCATGTCGACCAGGCGGCGCAGGAAGTCGTCGCGGTCGAGCTGCATGCCCGGCTCCACGTAGGCGTGCATCGAGCCGTAGGTCTCCGGCGCACCCAGCCCGTAGATCGACGACACGCTCGCCACCACCAGCACGTCCTTCCGCGTGAGCAGCGAGTGGGTGGTGGAGTGCCGCAGCTTGTCGATCTCGTCGTTGATCGAGGCGTCCTTCTCGATGTAGGTGTCCGACGAGGGGATGTAGGCCTCGGGCTGGTAGTAGTCGTAGTAGGAGACGAAGTACTCGACCGCGTTCTCGGGGAAGAGCGCCTTGAACTCGGCGAAGAGCTGGGCGGCGAGCGTCTTGTTCGGCGCCATCACCAGGGTCGGGCGATTGACCTGCTCGACCACGCAGGCCACGCTGAAGGACTTGCCGCTGCCGGTCACGCCCAGGAGCGTCTGGTGGGGGTCGCCTCGCTCGAGCCCCTCGACCAGGGCCTGGATGGCCTGGGGCTGGTCTCCCTTCGGCGTGAAATCCGAGACGATCTTGAAGTCGCTCATGGTCTCCGGCGCCAGCGGGCTCCGTCGGGCGTGTCCTCGAGAAGGATACCCTCCGCCGCCAGCTCGTCGCGGATGCGGTCGGCCGTGGCGAAGTCCTTGCGGGCGCGGGCCTCCTCGCGCTCGGCCACCAGGGCGTCGATGCGCGGGTCGCTCTCGCGCACCGCGGCGCGCGGCACCGCGTTCGCGAGGTCGAGGCCCAGCACGCGGTCGAAGTCGGCGAGCAGGGCCCAGCGCTCGGCCTCGCTGAGGTCGGCGCTGCGGGCCACCTCCCAGACCACCGCCATGGCGCGCGGCGCATTGAGGTCGTCGCGCAGGGCTTCGCGGAAGCGCTCGCGCTGGGCCGCCAGCTTCGCCTCGTCGACGGGCCCCGCCGCCTCGCGAAGCGTCGCGGCCAGGGCCACGAGCCGGTCGTGGCCCGTGGCGGCCGCGGCCAGCGCCTCGTCGGTGAAGGTCTGCTGCTGGCGGTAGTGGGCCTGGAGGAAGAAGTAGCGGTAGGCGAGCGGCTCGACGCCCTGGGCCACGAGGTCGTCGAGCACGTAGATGTTGCCCTTGGACTTGCTCATCTTCTCGCCGCGGAAGTCGAGGAACTCCTCGTGCATCCACACGTGCACCCAGGGATGGACGCCCAGGGCGCACTCGCTCTGGGCGATCTCGTTGCTGTGGTGCACGGGGATGTGGTCGACGCCGCCGGTGTGGATGTCGAAGGTCGTGCCCAGGTACTCGACGCTCATGGCCGAGCACTCGAGGTGCCAGCCCGGGAAGCCCCGGCCCCAGGGCGAGTCCCACTCCTGCTGCCGCTTCACGCCCGGCGCCGCGAACTTCCACACCGCGAAGTCGGCCGCGTTGCGCTTGCCCTGGACGTCGCCGATGCGCGCGCCGCCCTCCTGGCCCTCGAGGTCGAGGCGCGCGAGCTCGGCGTAGCGGGGGAAGCGGGAGACGTCGAAGTAGAGCCCGTCGTCGATGCGATAGGTGTAGCCGCCCGCCTCGAGGGCCCGGGCCATCTCGATCTGCTCGGGGATGTGCTCGCTGGCGCGCGGGTAGTGGTGGGCCGGCAGGCAGCCCACGCGGCGGCAGTCCTCCTTCCACTGGCGCTCGAACTCCGCGGCGATCTCCCCGGCCCGGCGGCCGCTCTGGCGGGCCGCCACCTCCATCTTGTCCTCCCCGGCATCGGCATCGTCGGTGAGGTGGCCCACGTCGGTGATGTTGATGACGTGGGTGACCCGGTAGCCCTCGTACTCGAGGGTGCGCCGCAGGAGATCCGCGAACAGGTAGGGCCGCAGGTTGCCGATGTGCTGGGCGCTGTAGACCGTGGGGCCGCAGCTGTAGATCCGCACGTGGCCGGGCTCGAGCGGCTCGAAGGCCTCCTTGCGCCGGCTGAGCGTGTTGTAGAGCTGGAGGCCGCTCACGCCCCGCCCTCCCCCGTCGTCGGCTCGCCCCCCGCCGGCACCAGCAGCACCACCGCCAGGGCCGCGATGCCCTCGCCGCGCCCGATGGCGCCGAGCCGGTCGGTGCTCGTGGCCTTGACGTTCACCCGGCTCTCCTCCGTGTCGAGCACGGCGGCGATGGCCGAGCGCATCTTCTCGAGGTGCGGCGCCAGGCGCGGCTCCTGCGCCACGACCGTGGCGTCCACGTTGCCAAGGGCAAAGCCCGCGGCACGGGCCATGGCCGCGACGCGCGCGAGCAGGTCGGCGCTCGCCACGCCTGCGAGCGCCGGGTCGGAGGACGGGAAGTGACGTCCGAGATCGCCCTCGCCCAGGGCGCCCAGGATGGCGCTGGTGACGGCGTGGAGCAGCGCGTCGCCGTCCGAGTGACCCTCGAGCCCGCGGTCGTGGGGCACCTCGATGCCGCCGAGCCACAGCGGCCGGCCCGCCACCAGGCGGTGCGCGTCGAAGCCCTGTCCGATCCTCATGCGATCCTCATGCGATCCTCACGCGATCCCCACGGTCACGAGGCGGTGCCCCCCGCCTGCCGTCCCCGGGCGCGCTGCGCCAGCACGTGCTCGGCGAGCACCAGGTCTTCGGGGTGCGTGACCTTGAGATTGTCGGCGTCGCCCTCGACGACGTACACCGGCACGCCCAGCCGCTCCACGAGCTCGGCGTCGTCCGTGCCGAGGAAGCTCTCGGCGCTGGCCTTGTCGAGCGCCTCGCGCAGCAGCTCGGCCCGGAAGACCTGCGGTGTCTGGGCCGCCCAGCAGGCGCTGCGGGGCGGCGTCTCCTCGATCCGCTCTCCGACCACGCGCTTGATGGTGTCGCGCACGGGCACGGCGAGGATCGCCGCGCCCTCGCGCCGCGCCACCGCGATCACCCGGCCCACGGCCCCGGGCCGCACGAGCGCGCGGGCCGCATCGTGGACGGCCACCAGGCTCGTGCCGGGCGGAAGCGCCC
>JASJBO010000033.1 GCA_030066475.1 Myxococcota bacterium | reverse complement strand
ATCGCGATGAGACGGCGTTCTGGAGATCCCGACCCCCGCCGCACCCTGCCCGGCGTCGATCGCCTGGCCGAGGCCGTCCTGGGCCGGGAGAGGGGGCTGCCCCGCTGGGCGGCGACCGAGGGCGCGCGCCGGGAGCTGGCCGCGGCGCGCGAGCGGATCGCCGCCGGCGAGCGCCCCGAGCCCGAGGCGCTCTCCGAGGCTGCCGCGCGCCGCGCCACCGACCTGGCGCGGCCGCGCCCGGGCCGGGTCGTGAACGCCACCGGCGTCGTGCTCCACACGAACCTGGGCCGGGCGCCGCTTGCCCCGGGGGCGGCCGCCGCCGCGCTGGAGGCGGGCAGCCGTTACACCGATCTCGAGCTCGATCTGGGCGCCGGCCGCCGCGGTCAGCGGCTGGCGGCGGTCTCCGAAAAGCTGGCCCTGCTGGCCGGCGCTCCGGCAGCGCTGGCCGTCAACAACAACGCGGCCGCCCTGCTGCTGGCGGTCAGCACGCTGGCGCGCGGCCGCGAGGTGGTGGTCTCGCGCGGCGAGCTGGTCGAGATCGGCGGCTCGTTCCGGCTGCCCGACATCCTCGAGGCGGCCGGGGCGCGGCTGCGCGAGGTCGGCACCACCAACCGCACCCATCCCGACGACTACCGGCGCGCAATCGGGCCCGAGACCGCGCTGCTGCTCAAGGTCCACCGCAGCAACTTCGAGCAGCGCGGCTTCGTGCGCGAAGTCGACCTGCCCGAGCTGGCCCCGATCGCGGCCGAGCACGGGCTGCCGCTGCTCGAGGACCTGGGCAGCGCCACGCTGGTCGACCTGCGCTCGCGCGGCTTTCCGGCCGAGTCGTTTGCCCCGGCGCGGCTGCAGCAGGGCGCCGACGTGGTCTGCTTCTCCGGCGACAAGCTGCTGGGCGGACCCCAGGCGGGCCTGCTGATCGGGGACGCCGAGGCGTTGGGGGCGATGCGCAGCAATCCGCTCGCCCGCACCGTGCGGCTCGACAAGATGACGCTCGCCGCGCTCGACTGGACCCTGGGCGCGCTGCTCGCGGGGGATGCGCAGGGCGCACTGCCCACGCTGGCCGGGCTCACCGAGGCGCCCGAGGCCGTCGAGCGGCGTGCGCGCGCCCTGGCCGAGCGCCTCGCGGGGGTGGCCGGCGGCGCGCTGCGCATCGACGTCCAGTCGAGCCGGGCGCCGGTGGGCGGCGGCTCGCTGCCGGGCTTCGCGCTGCCCTCGAGCGCGGTCGCGCTGCGCCCGCCCGACGGCGCCGAGCGCCTCGCTTCGCGGCTGCGCGACGCCGACGTGCCGGTCGTGGGTCGCGTCGCCGAGGGCGCGCTGCTGCTCGACGCCCGCACCCTGCTGCCGGGCGACGAGGAGGCGATCGAGGCCGCGCTCACCGCGGCGCTCAAGGACTCGGTTCGTTGATCGCGCCCCGACGGTCGGGTACCGTGCAACCCCGCGAAATCCGATGCTGAACTCGAGCGTCCTGGTCTTGAATCGATCGTATCTGCCGATCCACGTGACGACGGTGAGGCGCGCCTTTGCGATGGTGTATCAGGACCTGGCGCGAATCGTGGACGACGAGTACCGGACCTTCGACTTCGAGTCGTGGTGTCGGGTCGAGGCGGTGAACGGCGACGAGGCGCTCGGCACCAGCCGCGGTCGCATCCGGGTTCCGCGCGTCGTGGTGCTGCGCGCCTTCGACCGGGTGCCGCGCCGCCACGTGCGCTTCAGCCGCTCGAACGTGTTCTCGCGCGACGGCTTCACGTGTCAGTACTGCGGCGTCCGTCCCCCCCGGTCGCATCTCAATCTCGACCACGTGGTTCCGCGCGCGCACGGTGGACGCAGCACCTGGGAGAACGTGGTCGCGAGCTGTCTCGACTGCAATCGACGCAAGGGCGGTCGCACGCCCGAGCAGGCGGGGCTGCGGCTGCGGACCCGTCCAGCGCGACCGCGCTGGACGCCGCTGGCCAGCCTGCCGCTGGCGAGCGCGCGCCACGAGGCGTGGCGGCCCTACCTGCGCGTGGTGGACGGCTCGAGGCGCAGCTCGGGACTCGCGAGCTAGCTGGCGCCGGCCCCAGGGCCGGCGTCTTCGCAGCGTGCCGCGCCTCGCGCGGGACGGCGGGGGTGGGGAATGAGTCAGGCAGGCCGCAGCGCGCGCCGGGGAGCCCGGGTGCCCCGCATGCTCGCGGTGGGCGGCGGCAAGGGCGGCGTCGGCAAGACCGTGATCGTCGCGAACCTGGCCGCCGCGATCGCGCGCGCCGGCCAGCGCGTGGTGGCGGTCGACACCGACCTGGAGGGCGCCAACCTGCACACGCTGCTGGGCGTGGGCTCGCCGCGCACCAGCCTGGCCGAGTACGTCGCCGGACGCGAGCGCGACCTGCGCCGCCTGCTGGTCGACACCGCGGTGCCGGGGCTGCGGCTGATCGCCGGCACCCAGGCTCACCTGGGCTCGGCCCAGCCGCGCCACTTCCGCCGCATCGAGCTGCTCGAGTCGCTGCGCGGGCTCTCGGTCGACCAGGTGATCGTCGACCTCGGCGCGGGCGCACATCCCTCGGTGATGGACTATTTCCTGGTCGGCGACGACGGCATCCTGGTGCTGACGCCCGAGCCCACCTCGGTCGAGAACGCCTACACCTTCCTGCGCGCTGCCTTCTACCGCCGGCTGCGGCTCGCGATGACCACCGACGCGGCGCGCGAGCTGGTGAACCAGGCCATGGACCAGCGCAACGAGCGCGGCATCCGCACGCCGCTCGACCTGATGCGCGAGATCGAGGCGCTCTCGCCGGACGAGGGCAAGCGCTTCGTGGCGACCCTGCGCGCCTTCCACCCGCGCATCCTGGTCAACGGCGCGCGCTCCGCCGAGGACATCAAGCTCGGCTTCGCGGTGCGCAGCGTGTGCCGCAAGTACTTCGGGCTCGACGCCGACTACCTGGGCTACGTCAACTGGGACGACGCCGTCACGCAGGCCGTGCGCGCGCGCCGGCCGGTGGTCGAGAGCCACCCGCGCTCGGACGCCGCCGTGTACCTGAACCGCATCGCCCGCAAGCTGATCGGGCTGCCCACCAGCCGGCAGCCCCTGCGCGCCGCGGCGCAGGAGCAAACCCGCGTATGAAGCCGCTCGCCGATCTCGACCACTACGAGCTGCTCGAGGTGTCCCGCGACGCCCGCATCGAGGAGATCGAGCGCGCCTACTCGCTGGTGCACGCGGCCTACGAGGAGGACGCGCTGGCGGCCTACTCGGTGCTCGACGAGAGCGAGTCGAGCTCGATCCGCGAGCGCATCGAGCAGGCCTACCGCGTGCTCTCCGACCCCGAGGCGCGCCACGCCTACGACCAGACCCTGGGCGCGCCGGCCGGGGCGCCCCCCCTCGAGGAGCCCCGCGAGATCGAAGCGCAGGAGATGCTCGCCTTCGAGCCGGTCACCGAGATGGCGCCGCCCGCGGAGGCGCTCGCGCACGAGATCGAGGGCTTCGAGGAGATCGAGACGGGCGACGCCGACGCGCCCTGGGACGGCGCCCGCCTGCGCCGCGCGCGCATGATGCGCGGGGTCGACCTGGAGGCGATCGCGGGCATCACCAAGGTGAACCCCACCTACCTGCGCTTCGTCGAGGAGGAGCGCTTCGACGACCTGCCGGCCGCCGTCTACGTGCGCGGCTTCGTGACCGCCTATGCGCGCTACCTGGGGCACGACGGGCGCGCGGTGGCGGCCAGCTACATGGAGCGCTTCGAGCAGCATCACGGCGAGCAGCCGCGGGGGCGGCTGCTCGGGCGGCGCTAGCGCTGTCGCTGCGCTTCGTGGTGGGCGAGAGCGAGGCCGGCAGCCGACTCGACCTCGCCCTCGCCGCGCTGGCCGACGTCCCGCGCGCGCAGGCGCGCCGCTGGATCGACACCGGCTGTGTCCGAGTGGACGGCGCGCGGCTGCGCGCGTCGCACCGGCTGCGCGGCGGCGAGTCGCTCGAGGCCGATCCCCCCGAGCCGCGCCCTTCGCCAGTCGAGCCCGAGGCGATCCCGCTCGCGGTGCTGTTCGAGGACGCCGACCTGATCGTGATCGACAAGCCCGCCGGTCTGGTCGTGCACCCCGCGCCCGGTCACGACCGCGGCACCCTGGTGAACGCGCTGCTGCACCACTGCCGCGACCTCTCGGGCGTGGGGGGCGTGCTGCGGCCCGGCATCGTGCACCGGCTCGACCGCGGCACCTCCGGTGTGCTGGTCGCGGCGAAGAACGACGCCGCCCATGCGGGGCTCGCCGCGCAGTTCCGCGCGCACGACATCGAGCGCGTCTATCTGGCGCTGGTGCGCGGCACGCCGGGCGGCGACGCCGGGCGGGTGGACCGTCCGGTGGGGCGCCATCCGCGCGACCGCAAGCGCATGAGCGTGGCCGCGCGCGTGGCGCGCGAGGCGCACACCGCGTGGCGCGTGCGCGAGCGCTTCGCGCGCAGCGGCGTGGCGCTGCTCGAGGTGCGTCCCGAGACCGGACGCACCCACCAGATTCGCGTACACCTGGCGTCGGCGGGGCTGCCGATCGTCGCCGACCCGGTCTACGGCCGCGGTCGCGAGCGCTTCGGGCTCGCGCGCCCCGCGCTGCACGCCGCGCGCCTCGGCTTCGCGCACCCGCGCAGTGGGGAGCGCCTCGCGTTCGAGGCTCCGCCGCCGCGCGACTTCGCCGCCGCGCTGGCGTTGCTGCGCCGGCGCGAGGGCGGCCCGTGAGCCGGCGCGACGGCTTCGTGCAGCATCCGCTGCTGGCCGAGCGCGGCGTCGAGCACGGCTTCGGCACGCGCGCTGCGCGCGCGCCGGACGACCTGCGCCGGCCGCACCAGGTGCACGGCATCGCGGTGGTCCGCGTCACCGCGCCGCGCGCGCCGGGCAGCGCGCTCGGCGACGCCGACGCGGTCGTGTCCGACGCTCCCGGCGTGCCGGTCGGCGTCGTCACCGCCGACTGCCTGCCGGTGCTGCTCGCGACGCCGAGCGGTTGGGTGGCCGCGATCCACGCGGGCTGGCGCGGCCTGGCGGCCGGTGTGATCGCCGCGGCCTGCGAGGCGCTGCGCCCGCTGGCGTCCGACCTCTCCGACGCAGTCGCGGTGATCGGTCCGCACGTGGGCGCGTGCTGCTACGAGGTGGACGCACCCGTGGTGGACGCGCTGGCGCAGCGCTTCGGCGCACGTCTCGATGGGGCATTGCGCCCCGCAGGCAGCGGGCACTGGCGGCTGGCGCTCGCGCCGCTGGCGCGCGTCGATCTCGAGCGCGCAGGGCTGGCTGCAAGCAGTATGGGAGCGCTGCCGAACGCCTGCACGCGCTGCGATGCCGCCCGGTTCCACTCCTTCCGGCGCGACGGCGCGGGCGCCGGTCGCCTCGTGCACTACGTGAGGGCTCCGCTGCAAAGGCTTGACACCGCTGGAGCGCCGGCATAGGCTCCGCCTCGAACCTCCCTCTATGAGTCCCGTGACGTGAGCACCTGAGCACCGTGACGGGCCCAGCGATCTTCAGCGAGACCGCGCAGCGAAGTCCCGAAGATCCGCAAATTTCAGTCAACCTTTTCGGGTGACATTCCGAAAGCGAGACTCAGAAGCCCCATCGCATTCCAGCCGCCAGCCGGAGACCGCGCCGCGCGCCCGGCGCCACGCCGCGCGCCCTGCCCGCGCGACGCAGCCGCACCAGCCACCCGGCCGACTCCTCCCGATCCCGTCGAACCCGACACACCAAACACAAACACAAACACCGACACCAAGAAGCTACGAGGCGACCGTGAGCATCGACCGATCGAGCGAGTCCCACTCCCAGAACCGGCGGCGCGGCCGGCGCCGCTCGCGCGGAGGCAACGGCGCGTCGCGGCGGCCGCCCCAGGACATCCTGGACGTCGCCGACGAGCTGACCGAAGAGGAGCTGCTCGACGACAGCGAGGAGACCGGCGAGCGCCTCAACGTCGCCGAGCTGAAGCGCCGCTCGATGGAGGCCCTGGTCGAGCTGGGCGAGTCCCTCGAGGTCGAGAACGCCTCCGGGATGCGCAAGCAGGACCTCCTGTTCGCGATCCTGGAGGCCAATACCGAGAACAAGGGCCGCATCTACGCCGAGGGCGTGCTCGAGACGCTGCCCGACGGCTTCGGCTTCCTGCGCTCGCCCGACCAGAGCTATCTGGCCGGCCCCGACGACATCTACGTCTCGCCCTCGCAGATCCGGCGCTTCGGGCTGCGCACCGGCGACTCGATCTCGGGCCAGATCCGCCCGCCCAAGGAGGGCGAGCGCTACTTCGCGCTGCTCAAGGTCGAGAGCATCAACTTCGAGACGCCCGAGCAGGCGCGCCACAAGATCAACTTCGACAACCTGACGCCGCTCTACCCCGAGGAGAAGTTCAACCTCGAGGCGCCGTCGGGCGGCTGCACCACCCGCATCATCGACCTGATCGCGCCGATCGGGAAGGGCCAGCGCGCGCTGATCACGTCGCCGCCCAAGGCGGGCAAGACGATGATCCTGAAGGACATCGCCAACGCCATCGCCGAGAACCACCCCGAGGCGTACCTCATCGTGCTGCTGATCGACGAGCGGC
Organism: Myxococcota bacterium; assembly: GCA_030066475.1. The sequence goes on along the minus strand of JASJBO010000033.1, from coordinate 15,535 downwards.
CCGAAGAGGTCACCGACATGCAGCGCAACGTGAAGGCCGAGGTGATCTCCTCGACCTTCGACGAGCCGGCCACGCGTCACGTGCAGGTCGCCGACATGGTGATCGAGAAGGCGAAGCGCCTGACCGAGCACAAACGAGACGTGGTGATCCTGCTCGACTCGATCACGCGGCTGGCGCGCGCCCACAACACGGTGGTGCCGCACTCGGGCAAGATCCTGTCGGGCGGCGTCGACTCGAACGCGCTGCACAAGCCGAAGCGCTTCTTCGGCGCGGCGCGCAACGTCGAGGAGGGCGGGAGCCTGACGATCATCGGCACGGCCCTGATCGAGACCGGCTCGCGCATGGACGAGGTGATCTTCGAGGAGTTCAAGGGCACCGGCAACAGCGAGCTGGTGCTCGACCGCAAGCTCGCCGACCGCCGCACCTACCCGGCGATCGACATCAACCGCTCCGCGACGCGCCGCGAGGAGCTGCTGCTCAGCGACACCACGCTCAACCGCATGTACGTGTTGCGCAAGGTGCTGGCGCCGCTCAACCCGGTCGACTCGATGGAGTTCCTGCTCGAGAAGATCAAGGCGACCGACTCGAACGACGAGTTCTTGGACTCGATGAACTCGTAAGTTGGCGTTGCTGCGCGGGAAGACGCTTTGCGCTACCCACGGGGGCGTGACGATCGCTCGCTCCATCGACGGCCTGCTGTTCCGCGGCGTGCCCCAGCGGCGTCACGCCGAGCATTAGCTGCGCGCACGGTCCCCGCGGGGCCAGCCCCCGCTCGCTTCATCCCAACCCCCCGCAAAGTCTGGAACTCTTCACCCCCGCCGAGATCGTGGGGCCCAACGAACTTTCGCCATGTCGGAGCTCCTGCAGCGCATCGAGGAAGCCGAGGCCCGCGCCCGGGCCCTCGAGGAGCAGCTCGCCGATCCGGAGGTGGCGGGGCAGGCCGGCCGCTACGCCGAGGTGGCGAAGGAGCTGGCGCGGATGCGGCCGCTGCTCGAGGCGGGCGGCGCCTGGCGCAGCGGCGTGGCCGAGCTGGCCGACGCGCGCGAGATGCTCGCCGAGAGCGACGAGGAGCTGCGCGAGCTGGCGAAGACCGAGATCGAGCGGCTCGAGCCCGAGCTCGAGAAGCTCGAGGGGCGCATCCGGGCCCTGCTGGTGCCGCCCGACCCGAACGACGAGCGCAACGTGATCCTCGAGATCCGGGCCGGGGCCGGGGGCGAGGAGGCCTCGCTGTTCGCCTCGGACCTGCTGCGCATGTACACCCGCTACGCCGAGGGTCGGCGCTGGAAGCTCGAGCCGCTCTCGGCCTCCGAGTCGAGCACCGGGGGCCTCAAGGAGGTGATCGCCGAGGTCGCGGGCGACCGGGTGTTCAGCCGCCTCAAGCACGAGCGCGGCGTGCACCGCGTGCAGCGCGTGCCGGTGACCGAGTCGCAGGGGCGCATCCACACCTCGACCGTCACCGTGGCGGTGATGCCCGAGGCCGAGGAGGTGGACGTCGCGATCGACGCCAAGGACCTGCGCGTGGACGTGATGCGCGCCGGTGGCCCCGGCGGCCAGAGCGTCAACACCACCGATTCCGCGGTGCGCATCACCCACCTGCCGAGCGGGCTCGTGGTGCAGTGCCAGGACGAGAAGTCGCAGCACAAGAACAAGGCGCGCGCGATGAAGATCCTGCGCTCGCGCCTGCTCGAGCAGGAGCAGCAGCGCGCCGCCGCCGAGCGCGCCAGCGAGCGCCGCCAGCAGGTGGGCACCGGCGAGCGCAGCGAGCGCATCCGCACCTACAACTTCCCGCAGTCGCGCGTCACCGACCACCGCGTGGGCGTGACCCTGCACAAGCTCGACGCCGTGATGGAGGGCGACCTCGACGAGCTGCTCGACTCCGTCCACGTCGGGTTGGCGAAGGCGGCGGAGGAGGCGCGATGACGGAGACCTGGACGGTGCTCCGGCTCTTGCGTTGGACCACGCAGCACTTCCAGGAGCGCGGGATCGAGACGGCGCGCCTGGATGCGGAATGCCTCCTTGCCCACGCCCTCGGCTGCGAGCGGCTCAAGCTCTACGTCGACTTCGAGAAGCCGGTGGAGGAGGCCGAGCGCGCGCGCTTTCGCGAGCTGGTGCGGCGTCGAGCCGGCGAGCGCGTGCCCGTGGCGCTGCTGCTCGGCACGCGCGAGTTCTGGTCGCAGCCGCTGCGCGTGACGTCGGACGTGCTGGTGCCGCGTCCCGAGACCGAGACGCTGGTGGAGGCGGCGCTCGACCTGCTGCCCGACCCCGAGGGCGAGGTGCGCGTGCACGACCTGGGCACCGGCTCGGGCGCGGTGGCGCTCGCGATCGCGCGCGAGCGCCCCAAGGCGCACGTGGTGGCCAGTGACGTGAGCGAGGCGGCGCTGGCGGTCGCGCGCGAGAACGCCGCGGCGCTCGGCCTGGCCGACCGCGTCCACTTCGCGGCCGGCCCGCTGTTCGAGCCGGTCGCCGGCGAGGACTTCGACCTGGTCGTGTCGAACCCGCCCTACGTGGCGGAGCGCGACGCCGACACGCTTCCGCCCGAGCTGGCCCACGAGCCGCGCAGCGCGCTGTTCGCCGGGCCCGACGGGCTCGACGTGCTGCGCCCGCTGGTGCAGCAGGTCGGCGCGCGGCTGCGCCCGGGCGGCGCGGTGGCGCTGGAGATGGACCCGCGACAGACCCCGATCGTCGCGGCATGGCTCGAGGCGGCCGGACTGGTCGACCTCGACACGCGCAGGGACGTGGCGCGTTCGCCCCGCGTGCTCACGGCCCGCAATCCGGGAGAGGACTGAAGCATGGATCGCATCGTCGTACGGGGCGGGAACCGACTCGCCGGGGAGGTCGCGGCCTCCGGCTCGAAGAACGCCACGCTGGCGCTGATGGCGGCGTCGCTGCTCACCGACGCCGAGCTGGTGCTGCGCAACGTGCCGCGCGTGCGCGACGTCGAGTTCATGGTGGAGCTGCTGCGCGCGCTCGGCGCCCAGGCCGTGTGGGACCCCGAGGACCGGCACGCCCTGCACCTGTTCGGCGGGCCGATCTCCCAGCCCGAGGCGCCCTACGAGCTGGTGCGCAAGATGCGGGCCTCGTTCCTGGTGCTCGGCCCGCTCGTCGCGCGCTGCGGCAGCGGGCGGGTGTCGGAGCCGGGCGGCTGCGCGATCGGCGTGCGCCCGGTCGACCAGCACCTGAAGGGGCTCGCCGCGCTCGGCGCCAAGGTCCGGCTCGAGCACGGCTACGTCGAGGCCACCGCCGCGCGCCTGCAGGGGAGCTCGCTCGAGTTCGACCTGGTCACCGTCAACGGCACGCAGAACGTGATGATGGCCGCGACCCTCGCCGAGGGTCGCACCGTGATCGAGAACGCGGCCTGCGAGCCCGAGGTGGTGGAGCTGGCCCACGTGCTGCGCGCGATGGGTGCGCGCATCGAGGGTGACGGCACGCCGCGCATCGAGATCGAGGGCGTCGACTCGCTCGACGGCGCCGACCACACCGCCTGGGGCGACCGCATCGAGGCCGGCACCCTGCTGGCCGCGGGTCTCATCACCGGCGGCGACGTGCGCGTGCGCGGCACCGATCCCCGCTGGATGGAGGCCACATTGCGCGCGCTGGCCGAGGCCGGTGGCGAAATCGACTCGGACGCCGACTCGGTGCGGCTCGTCGCGTCGGGTCCGCCGCGCGCGCTGCGGGTCGAGACCGCGCCGTACCCGGGCTTCGCCACCGACATGCAGGCGCAGCTCATGGCCGTGCTCACGGTCGCCGCGGGCGAGAGCGCGGTCACCGAGAACGTGTTCGAGAACCGCTTCATGCACGTGCCGGAGCTGCAGCGGCTCGGCGCCGAGATCCGGCTCTCGGGCCGCACGGCGCTGGTGCACGGCGTGCGCGGGCTCTCCGGCGCGCCGGTGATGGCGACCGACCTGCGCGCGTCGGCGGGACTGATCGTGGCGGGTCTCGCGGCCGGCGGGGAGACGGTGGTGAACCGGGTCTACCACATCGACCGCGGCTACGAGCGCATCGAGGAGAAGCTCGGACGCCTCGGTGCGGACATCCGACGGGAGGGGTGACATGGCCGCTCGCAGCTCGGGCAGGAGCTCGGCCTCGAAGGACCTGATGCGCGTGTTCGCGACGGCGGACGCGGGCTTCGCGAAGAGCTTCGCCGCGCTCGAGCAGCGGCGGGTCGCCGAGGCCGAGGACGTCGAGAGGGCGGCGCGGCGCATCGTCGAGAAGGTGCGCGACGAGGGCGACGCGGCGCTGCTCGGCCTCGTGCACAAGCACGACGGGGCGAAGCTCGCCGCGCTGGAGGTGACGCCCGACGAGTGGGATGCCTCGGTGGCCGAGCTGGACCCGGCCGACCGCGCTGCGCTCGGCAAGGCGGCGATGCGCGTGCGCGAGTTCCACCGCAAGCGCGTGGCCTCGAGCTGGGAGATGAAGGAGGAGGGTGGCGCCTTCATGGGCCAGCGCGTGCGCCCGATCCAGCGCGCCGGGCTCTACGTCCCCGGCGGCAAGGCGGCCTACCCGTCCAGCGTGATCATGAACGCGGTGCCCGCCTCGGTGGTCGAGGTGCCCGAGATCGTGATGGCCTCGCCGCCCGGCCCCGACGGCAAGCTGCGCCCCGACGTGCTGATGGCGGCGCGCCTGGCCGGCGTGCACCGCGTCTTCAAGATGGGCGGGGCGCACGCGGTGGCCGCGCTGGCGTACGGCACCGAGAGCGTGCCGCGCGTCGACAAGATCGTCGGTCCCGGCAACGTCTGGGTGGCGACCGCCAAGCGCCTGGTGTTCGGCCAGGTCGGCATCGACGCGGAGGCGGGTCCCACCGAGGTGGCGGTCGTGGCCGACCGCTCCGCCACGCCGGCCTGGGTGGCGGCCGACCTGATCTCCCAGGCCGAGCACGACGAGATGGCACAGGCGGTGCTGATCACGCCGGTGAAGGGGCTGGTCAAGAAGGTGCAGGACCAGCTCGCCAAGCAGGCAGCGGCGCTGCCGCGCGCGAGGATCGTGAAGCAGTCGCTCGGGAAGCGCGGCGCCATCGTCGTGACGCGCGACCTCGACGAGGCGCTCGCGCTGGTCGACCGCTACGCGCCCGAGCACTGCGTGCTGGCGATCGACCAGCCCGAGGCGGCGCTCAAGAGGATCCGCAACGCCGGGGCCGTGTTCATGGGCCACTACACGCCGGTGGCGGTGGGCGACTACCTGGCAGGACCCAACCACGTGCTGCCGACCGGCGGCACGGCGCGCTTCTTCTCGCCGCTCGGCGTCGAGGACTTCATGAAGCGCATGAGCTTCGTGCGCTTCGAGCCGCCCAAGCTGCGCGAGCTGGGGCTCGACGTGATCCGGCTCGCCGAGCTGGAGGGGCTCAGCGGCCACGGGCACTCGGTGGACCTGCGGCTCCAGAAGATCCGGCGCGCGCGCCGCGAGCGCGAGGCCGCGCGCGAGGCGGAGGCCTGAGCGATGAGCGAGACCCCCCGCGAGCCCCGGCGCGCCGGGAACCGGCGCAAGACCAAGGAGACCGAGATCGAGCTGGCGCTCGACCTCGACGGCAGCGGCGAGTACGACATCGCCACCGGCATCGCCTTCTTCGACCACATGCTCGAGTCGTTCGCCCGCCACGGCGCGTTCGACCTGCACCTGCGCGCGCGCGGCGACCTCGAGGTCGACCTGCACCACACGGTGGAGGACGTCGGCATCACGCTCGGCAGCGCCGTGCGCCAGGCGCTCGGCGACGCCTCCGGGATCCGCCGCTACGGCTTCTTCGTGCTGCCGATGGCGGAGTCGCGCGTCGACGTGGCGCTCGACGTGTCGAACCGGGCCTACCTCGTGTACCGGGTGGATCTCGCCAACGACCGGGTCGGGAGCTTCGACGTCTCGCTGGTCGAGGACTTCCTGTACGCCTTCTCGCAGAATGCCGGCATCGACCTGCACGTCGAGCTCCGCTACGGCAAGAGCCCGCACCACGCGGTCGAGGCGATCTTCAAGGGCCTGGCGCGCGCGCTGCGCGTCGCCGTCGAGCTCGACCCGCGCATCAGCGGCGTGCCCTCGGTGAAGGGCGCGCTGTGAGCACGCCGCTCGCCTCCGTGGTCGACCACGGCGCCGGCAACCTGCGCAGCGTGGCCAAGGCGCTCGAGCGCTCGGGCTTCGCGGTGTCGGTCACCGGCGACGCCGCCGCCGTGCGCCGCGCCGACGCCGTGGTGCTGCCGGGCGTGGGCGCCTTCCGCGACGCGCGCGAGAGCCTGCGCGCCAAGGGGCTCGACGACGCCGTGTGCGCCGCGATCGCCGCGGGGCGCCCCTACCTGGGGATCTGCCTCGGCTTCCAGCTGCTCTACGAGGAGGCGGACGAGCACGGGGTCACCCCGGGCCTGGGCCTGCTGAGCGGCCGCGTCGAGCGCTTCCCCGAGCAGGTGAACGGCGTGCGGCTCCTGGTGCCGCACATCGGCTGGAACACGGTGCGCTTCGCGGGCGAGCACCCGATGCTCGACGCACTGCCGGAGACCGACGTGTACTACTTCGTCCACTCGTACCGGCCCGTGCCCTCGCAGGCCGACACCGTGGTGGGTCGTGCCGACTACGGCGGCGACTTCGCCGCTGCGGTGGCGCGCGACAACGTGTTCGCCGTGCAGTTCCATCCCGAGAAGAGCCAGAACGCGGGTCGAAGGCTGCTCGATGCCTTCTTCACCTGGGTCACGACATGAAGAGGCTGCTGAGCTCGGTGATCGCGCTCGTCGTGTGCCTCGGCTGCATCGAGACCGTGCAGGTGCGCAAGCACCCGTCGATCGAGGCGCGCGGGCTCGTGGTGAGCCGGGTCGCGGTGGGGCCGTTCCGGCTGCACCGGCCCGGGCTGCGCGTGCGCGAGGACGCGCCACAGCTGGTGGCCCTGTACGTGGCCGACGCGCTGCGCGGCCGCGGTCTCGAGGTGGTGCCTCCCTCGGACGTGTCGACGGCGCTGCGCTCCGACGGCGGCCCAGTGGACCCGCGCGAGGCGGCCGCCGTGGTGCAGCATCGCTTCGGCGCGCAGGCGCTGGTGCTCGGCACGATCACCCGCTTCCGCGAGCGCGAGGGACGCGCGGCGGGCGCCATGACGCCGGCCAGCGTCGGCTTCCAGGTGCGCGTGTACGGCGTGCCCGACGGCTTGATGCTCTGGTCGGGCGCCTTCGACGAGACCCAGCAGTCGCTCGGCTCGAACGTGTTCAACGCGCGCCGCTATCCCGGCGGCGGCATGCGCTGGCTGAGCGCCGAGGAGATGGCGCGCTGGGGCGCCGGCGAGATCGCCGAGGCGCTGCCTGTCCCCCGCTAGCGAGGTCCGCTCTTGCCCCCCTTCGAGATCCTCCCCGCCATCGACCTGCTCGACGGCCGCTGCGTGCGGCTGGCGCAGGGCGACTACGACCGCGCCACCGTGTACGGCGACGACCCGGGCGCGGTCGCCGCCGAGTTCGCCGCGCTGGGGCCGCCGCGCCTGCACGTGGTCGACCTCGACGGTGCGCGCGCCGGCCGGCCGCACAACCGCGACGCGGTGCGCGCGATCGTGACGGGCGCGAAGGGCATCCCGGTGCAGCTCGGCGGCGGCATGCGCTCGCAGGCCGCGGTCGAGGAGGCGCTCGAGCTGGGCGTCGACCGCGTCATCCTCGGCACCGCCGCGCTGCGCGACCCCGAGCTGGTGAGCGAGTCGGCGCGGCGCTGGCCGGGCCGCGTGGTGGTGGGCATCGACGCGCGCGACGGCCGCGTGGCGACGCAGGGCTGGCTCGAGACCGGCGACACGGCGGCGCTCGAGCTGGCGCGCTGTTTCGAGGGCGCCGGCGTCGCGGCGCTGGTCTACACCAACATCGCGCGCGACGGCATGGGGAGCGGTCCCGACCTCGAGGCCACCGCCGAGCTGGCCGGCGCCGTGGCGATCCCCGTGATCGCCTCGGGCGGCGTGGGCAGCGAGGCGCACGTGCGCGCCGCCGCCGAGTATGCCGGGCGCGGCATCGCGGGACTGATCGTGGGCCGCGCCCTCTACACCGGTGACGTCGACCTGGCGCGCGCCCTGGAGATCGCCGGATGCTCCTGAAGCGCATCATCCCCTGCCTCGACGTCGACCGCGGCCGCGTGGTGAAGGGCGTGAAGTACGTCGACCACGTCGATGCCGGCGACCCGGTGGAGGTGGCGCGCCTGTATGACGAGCAGGAGGCCGACGAGATCACCTTCCTCGACATCACGGCGAGCCACGAGAAGCGCCGCATCATCCTCGACGTGGTGGCGCGCACCGCCGAGAGCGTCTTCATGCCGCTCTGCGTCGGCGGCGGCGTGCGCACCCTCCAGGACGTGCGCGATCTGCTCAACGCCGGCGCCGACAAGGTCTCGATCATGACCGCCGCCGTCCAGAACCCCGACCTGGTCGCCGACGCCGCCGCCAAGATCGGCACCGCAAACCTGGTCGTCGCAATCGACGCCCGCCGCGTCCCTCCCACCCACCTCGGCCCGAAGGAGGAAGCCGCAAGCGGAGGCGAAGCCGGAGCGCGCAGCGAGGCGCAGCCGAGCGGAGTCCCCCCCAAATGGGAGGTCTGCACGCACGGAGGGAGGGAGCCTACGGGGATCGATGCCGTTCATTGGGCAACGAGGATGGCGGAAGCCGGAGCGGGGGAGATCCTCCTGACCAGCATGGACCAGGACGGGACCAAGAGCGGCTACGACCTGGAGTTCTGCCGCGCCGTTTCGGACGCCGTCTCGATCCCGGTGATCGCCTCGGGCGGCGGGGGCAGCGCGGACGACCTGGCGGCGGCGCTCGACGACGGCCCCGAGGGCGGCCACGCCCAGGCGGCGCTGGCCGCGTCGATCTTCCACTTCAAGGAGACCACCGTCGCCGAGGTGAAGGCGCATCTGCTGGCCCGAGGCATCGCAGTGCGCCCTCCCTGCGTTGCCCCCAGAGGGACCGTGCGCTAGCGTTCCGAATTGCGCATTTCCTGCCGACCGCGGATCGAACCCACGGATTGACACCACGCCGCGGGCGGAGCCACTCACCCCCAAGACGGAGCGACGAGTTCTTGCCCCTCGTCAAGGTCAAGGAAAACGAGTCTTTCGAGCAGGCGCTGAAGCGCTTCAAGAAGCAGGTGGAGAAGGCCGGCATCCTGACGGAGCTGCGGCGCCGCGAGTCCTACGACAAGCCGAGCGTCAGGCGCAAGAAGAAGGCAGCCGCCTCTCGCAAACGCGCCCTGAAGAAGCTGAAGAAGATGGCGCGCTGATCGGAGGGCCACTGCGTGGGCCGGATCCCGGACGACACGATCGAAGCGGTACGGGATCGCGTCGACATCGTCGAATTGGTCGGGCGCCACGTCTCCCTCCGGCAGAGCGGTCGTAGCTTCAAGGGGCTGTGCCCCTTCCACGACGAGAAGACCCCCTCCTTCCAGGTCAACCCCGAGCGCGGGATCTTCCACTGCTTCGGCTGTGGAGCGGGCGGCGACGCCTTCCGCTTCCTGATGCAGCACGAGAACCTCACCTTCCCCGAGGCCGTGCGCGTGATCGCCCGCGACGTCGGGGTCGAGGTGCCGGAGAGCGGCGGCGGCGACGCCGGCCTGAACGAGCGCCTGCGCGACGCGAACGAGGTCGCGCAGCGGCTGTACCGCGACCGCCTCGCGGCCGATGCCGGCGTCGAGGCGCGCGCCTACCTCGAGCGGCGCGGCCTCGAGCCGGCGGAGATCGAGCGCTTCGGACTCGGCTTCGCACCCGACAGCTGGGACGCCGTGCGCACCGCCCTGGCTGCAGCCAAGCTGCCCGCCGAGCTGGGCGAGAAGGCGGGCCTGCTGGCCGAGCGCCAGAGCGGCGGCCACTACGACCGGCTGCGCGGGCGGGTCACCTTCCCGATCCGCGACGTGCGCGACCGCATCGTGGGCTTCGGCGGCCGCGCGCTCGCGGTGGACCAGGAGCCCAAGTACCTGAACACGCCCGAGAGCCCGGTGTTCCGCAAGCGCGAGGCGTTCTACGGCTTCCCCGACTGCCTCGAGGCGATCCGGCGCAGCGGACGCGCCGTGGTGGTGGAGGGCTACTTCGACCGCATCGCGCTGGCGCGCGCGGGCGTGACCGAGTCGGTCGCGACCTGCGGCACGGCGCTCACGCCCGAGCACGCGCGGCAGCTGCGCCGCCGCACGCGCGAGGTGGTCCTGTTGTTCGACGGCGACGAGGCCGGGCAGCGCGCGGTCGAGCGCTCACTCGAGATCCTGCTGCCCGAGGGCCTGCGCGTGCGCGCGGGCGCGTTGCCGCCGGGCGACGACCCCGACACCCTGCTGGTGCGCGAGGGCGCCGAGGCCCTGCGCCGCGTGGTCGACGAGGCGCCGCCCGCGATCGAGCACGCGATCCGCCGCGCCGTGAGGCAGGGCTGCCGCACGCCGTGGGAGAAGGCCGACGCGGTGCGCAACGTGGTGAAGCTGCTGGTGCGCGTGACGGATCCCGTCGAGCGCGGTGAGTATGCGCGCCGCCTGGCGCTGGCGGTGGACGTGCGCGTCGAGGACGTGGACGAGGCGCTGCGCCGCGAGCGCTCGCCCGGCGGTGCCGATCCCGACGTGGAGCCCGCGGCGCGTCCGCGCCTGAGCGGACCCGAGGCCCGCTTCGCGCGGCGTCTGGTGCGGCTGCTGCTCGACCACCCGCCGCTCGCCGGCCTGCTCGACCGCGCCGAGCTCGAGAGCCTGGTGCCCGGCGCGCCCTGGGCGTCGATCCTGCTGGCCGTGCTCGACGCGCGCACGGCCGGCGCCGCCGCCGACGTGCACGCGCTCGCCGCGCAGCTCGACGAGGAGGCGGCCGCCGAGCTGCGCGCGCTCGCCGTCGAAGAGCACCCCGGTCTCGAGGCCGACGAGGCGCGGCGCGCGGTCGACGACACGATCGCGGGCCTGCGCCGCCGCCGCCACGCCGAGCGCCGGCGCGACACCACCCGGCGCCTCCGCGACGAAGCGGATCCGCTGTCGCTGCTGGCCGAGAAGCAGCGGCAGATCGAAGAGAGGAAGCAGACGCAGGGCCTCACCCCGAGCCCCACGCGGACGTAGACGAGGAGACCCCCGATGTCCTCCACCGCCCCCGGTCGAACGCCCACGCCCCGCCGTCGTCCCGCGCGCGCGCGCCCCAACCCCAAGCCGAACGCGAATGCGGAGACCGAGGCGGGCGAGAGCGTCCCGGCCGAGGTGGCGCCCGCCGAAACGCCGCCCTCGCCCGACGTCGGCGAGCTGCGCGGCGTGCGGCGCCTGCTCGTGGAGGGCCGCCGCAAGGGCTACCTCACCATCGACGAGGTGAACGGCGCGCTGCCCGACGTGGTCTCCTCCGACCAGATCGACGAAGTGCTCGCGCTGTTCGGGGACAACGAGATCCCCGTGGTGGACGCGGTGCAGCCGGCGGAGCGCGAGACCCCGGCACCGAGCCGGCCGGCGAAGTCGAGCGGCGACGAGGAGACCGGCGCCAGCAACGACCCCGTGCGGGTGTACCTGCGCGAGATGGGACAGGTGTCGCTGCTGACGCGTGAAGGCGAGGTGGCGATCGCCCAGCGCATCGAGGCCGGCATCGAGGACCAGATCCGCGCCGTGCTCGCCACGCCGTTCGGGATCCAGGCCGTGCTGCGGGTCGGCGACGTGTTCCGCAAGGACGAGCTCGGCCTCGCCGACGTGCTCGACGGGCTCGAGGTCGACGAGGAAGACCCCAACGCGGTCCCCGAGGAGGAGCGGCGCAAGGCGCTGCTGCGCGTGCTCCAGCAGCTCCGCCGCATCGACGGCGAGGTGGCCAAGCGCCAGGCGTCGATTGCCAACCCCCGCACCGGCGAGGAGGCGCGCGAGCGGCTGCGCGCCGAGATCTCCGAGCGGCTCCACCACGGCGTCACCATGTTGCGCGAGACGCGCTTCGCCGAGGACCGCATCCACGAGCTGACGGACGGGCTGCAGGAGCTGGGCCAGCACGTCGAGCGGCTGTGGCGCGCCGTGGCGCGCGAGACGCGGCCCTTCGGCGCGCGGCCGGGCGAGTTCGAGGAGCTCGCCGTGCTGGCCACGCGGCGCAGCCGCAAGGGGAAGGAGGCGTTGGCGCGGCTCGGCGGCAACGCCGAGGCAGTGGCGAGCGGGCTCGAGCGCGTCGAGGAGATCGAGCGCGACCTCTCCAAGCTCGAGGCCGACGTGCGCATGTCGCGCGACGAGGTGCGCGCCGCGCTGCGCAAGCTCTCCGAGGCCGAGACGCGCACCCGCCAGGCGAAGTGCGAGCTGATCGAGGCGAACCTGCGCCTCGTGGTCTCGATCGCCAAGAAGTACACGAACCGCGGGCTGCAGTTCCTGGACCTGATCCAGGAGGGCAACATCGGCCTGATGAAGGCGGTCGACAAGTTCGAGTGGCGCCGCGGCTACAAGTTCTCGACCTACGCCACCTGGTGGATCCGGCAGGCGATCACCCGCGCCATCGCCGACCAGGCCCGCACCATCCGGATCCCGGTGCACATGATCGAGACGATCAACAAGCTGGTGCGCACCACCCGCCACCTGGTGCAGGTGCTGGGTCGCGAGCCCGCCCCGGAGGAGCTGGCCGAGCGCATGGAGATGCCGCTCGACAAGGTTCGCATGGTGCTCAAGATCGCCAAGGAGCCGATCAGCCTGGAGACGCCGGTGGGCGAGGAAGAGGACAGCCACCTGGGCGACTTCATCGAGGACCAGAGCCTGGTGGACCCGCAGGACGCGGTGATCCACGAGAACCTGGCCGAGCAGACCCGCAAGGTGCTGTCGACGCTGGCCCCGCGCGAGGAGCGCGTGCTCAAGATGCGCTTCGGCATCGGCGAGCGCGCCAACCACACGCTCGAAGAGGTGGGCCAGGACTTCGACGTGACCCGCGAGCGCATCCGCCAGATCGAGGCCAAGGCGCTGCGCAAGCTGCGCCACCCCAGCCGCAGCCGGCTGCTCCGCAGCTTCGTCGAGAACTAGCTTGGCCAGGCCCGGAACCGAGCCCGTCCTGCCCGCCTCCGTCGACGACATCCGCTTCGACACCCCGGAGTTCTGGGCGGCGCCGCCCGAGGTACGCGAGGGCGCGTTCCTGCTGCTGCGGCGCGAGCGGCCGATGTCGTTCCACGACGAGTTCGAGCCGCCGCCCGAGATCCCGATCCCGAAGGGCCCGGGCTACTGGTCGGTGACGCGCCACGCCGACGTGGTGGCGGCCAGCCGGCGGAGCGACCTCTTCTGCTCGGGCAAGGGCACCCAGATCCCCGACATGCCCGAGGCGATGAACGAGTTCTTCGGCTCGATGATCTCGATGGACGACCCGCGCCACGGGCGGCTGCGGCGGATCGTGTCGCGGGGGTTCACGCCGCGGGCGCTCGGCCGACTCGAGCGCGACGTGCAGCGGCGCGCCACCGAGCTGGTGGACGCGGTGATCGACAAGGGTGAGTGCGACTTCGTGCGCGACATCGCGGCACCGCTTCCGTTGGGAATCATCTGCGACATGATGGGCATCCCCGAGAGCCAGACCCAGGCCGTGTTCGAGCAGACGAACATCATCCTCGGCCTCGGCGATCCGGACTACGTGGCGCCGGGCAACAACCCGATCATCGCCGCCATGACGGCCGGCCGCGGTCTGGCGATGCTGATGAACGAGATCGCCGCCGAGCGGCGCAAGAACCCGACCGACGACCTGACCTCCCAGCTCCTGAACGCCGAGATCGACGGCGAGGCGCTGACCGATCAGGAGCTGGCGTCGTTCTTCGTACTGCTGGTGGTGGCGGGCAACGAGACCACGCGCAACGCGATCAGCCACGGGATGAAGGCGCTCTGCGACTTCCCCGACGAGCGGCGCAAGTGGGCCGCCGACTTCGAGGGCGTGGCCCCGAGCGCGATCGAGGAGATCGTGCGCTGGGCCTCGCCGGTCGTCCACTTCCGCCGCACCTGCACCCAGGACACCGAGCTCGGCGGCCAGCCGCTCCGCGCGGGCGAGAAGATCGTGCTCTGGTACAACTCGGCCAATCGCGACGAGCTGGCGTTCGAGGAGCCCTACCGGTTCGACGTGACGCGCAAGCCGAACGAGCACGTGGGCTTCGGCGGACCGGGCGCGCACCACTGCCTGGGCGCGAACCTGGCGCGGCGCGAGATGACGGTGGTCTTCCGCGAGCTCTTCCGCCGGCTTCCCGACCTCGAGATCACGGGCCCGCCCGAGCGGCTGATGTCGAACTTCATCAACGGCATCAAGCGCATGCCGTGCGAATTCACGCCGGGGGGCGCGGCGGCATAGCGTCCCGTCAGCTCGGCAGGCCCCGCTCGGCGACCGCGCGAACGATGTCGAGACTGCTCACGAGGCCTCGCAGCGTCTCGTCTTCCACGACGAGCACTCGATGGACTCCGTGCGCCGCCATCTGCCGGCAGGTCTCCTCGATCGAGGCGGCGGGCGCGACCGCAACGATGCCCGAGGTCATGGCGTCCTTGACCTTGAGCGTCTCGAGGTGGCGCGCGAGCAGCGAGCTCGACTCGTGCGAGACGAGCTCCGGCTGAGCCGCCTTCCCGTCCCAGGGAGAGAGGTAGTAGTAGAAGGAGAGCGCCGAGCGGACCTGCGCGTCCTCCTCGGCGAGCACCCGAACGACGTCCGATCGCGAGACCACGCCGAGCAGGTGACCTCCGCTCACGACAGGGGCGCCGCTCACCCCCTCGTTGTTGAGGAACGCCTCGAGATCTCGGAGACGCATGTCGGGCTCCACGGTCTTGACGTCGGTCGTCATCAGGTCGGCTGCCCGCAAGCTCATGGTCAGGTCTCCCGCGCGTGAGGTGGTGTGGCCTCGGATCGTCCCAGTCTGATCGTCCTGGATGCGGAAGACAAGGGTCGGGTCCCCGGAATCGCGCGGGTGGGCGCGGCAGCCGTCACGGCTCGAGCTCCTCGCCACCGGATGCGATCAGCGCCTCCAGACGAGCGAGTCGCCGGCCCTCGGCCGAGTCGATGCGCTCGAGGAAGCGCCGGACGTAGTCGTAGTCGAGCGCCTCGGGGCTCGCGTAGATGATCCCCGCGATGTCGTGCCAGTCCTTCCCGCGATCGAAGGTCGCCTTGAAGACGATGAGATCCTCGGCGCTCAGGATGTGGATCGGGTCGCCGTAGAAGTCGACGCGCCGGCGCCGGTGCATGGCGCTCTCGTGCAGCGGGTCGTAGGAGAAGAAGAGGTCGACCGGAGTGCCCTGCCAGCGCACCCGGGTCTGTCCGTCGCGGTCGATCTGCTCGCGCAGCGAGGCGTCGTCGACGTCGGCGCCCAGCGCGCCCAGCACGCCCAGCACGCGTCCGGCCTGCTCGGCCGGGAGGAACACGTTGACGTCGATGTCGTGGGTCGCGCGGATGCTTCCGTAGTACGCCAGGGCCTGGGCGCCGCCGAAGGCGTGGGGGATGCCCGCACTCCCGAAGGCGCGCTCGATCGCGACGATCTGGTCGTCGAGCAGCACCGGCTACCTGTCTGACTTCGTTCGGCTTCGCCTCACTGCCCGCGCCCTTCGGGCGCTTGCGCGGGTGCTGAAGCGCGGGAAGGGCCGCTGCGGCGGCGTGCGCAGCGGTCCGCGCGAGCGCGCGGCCCGGCTCGCGCTGCGGAGCAGTCCGCGCAGGGCCCGGC
>JASJBO010000275.1 GCA_030066475.1 Myxococcota bacterium | reverse complement strand
GTGGCTCGGGTCCGCTTCGACCCGGCGCGGCCGCCCGGGGGACAATCGGATCGGAAGCAGCACGTCGCAGAACATGAAGGCTGAAGGGCGTGTAGAGCGCCGCCAGATGGTTCGTGCCGACGCCGGCCACGAGGGACGGCGGGTTCGCGGCGTGTCGCGCGAGCAACACCAAGACGAGATAAACCGCGAGCCCGGCGAGGGCGAGGTGCACAGTGGCGCGGCGAACAGGGCCCGGTGCTCCGGCGCGCAAACCGATCGAGGGCCCGCTGGCAGCGACGCGTAGACCCGACGGGGCAGCCCCGGGTCCTCGGTCCAGGTGCGAGCCCACCGCGATGACTGCCTGCTAGCAATTTGTGTCCTCTGTATGTTTAGATAATATACGGACGCAAGGTGAACAAAGCGCACCCAACCAAGCCGGCTCAGCAGTTGACTGCAGCGCCGAAGCAGGAGTCTCAAAATGAAGTTCGAGCTCCCGAAACTCCCCTACCCGATGGACGCCCTCGAGCCTCATCTCTCGGCCACGACTCTCGAATACCACTACGAGCGCCATCACCGCGGCTACCTCGAGAAGCTGCGGGGTCTCATCGAGGGGACCCCCGACGAGCACCTCGAGCTCACCGATCTCGTCACGCAGGCCAGCGGTGCCGTCTTCAACAATGCGGCGCAGGTGTGGAACCACACCTTCTACTGGCAGAGCATGGCTCCCGACGGGGGAGGGGAGCCGTCGGGGCGCCTCGGGGAAGCCATCGTCCGGACGTTCGGCTCCACCGCGGCCTTTCGCGAGGAGTTCACGGATCGCGCCGTGCGGCTCTTCGGCTCCGGCTACCTCTGGCTGACCTACGATCCCGCGGTCGAACGCATCGCGCTCGAGCCGTTGAAGGACGCGGACAATCCCCTGCTGGTCGAGCGAGTGCCGCTCCTCGCCATGGACGTGTGGGAGCACGCCTACTACCTGGACTACCAGAATGCGAGGAATCGCTACGCCGAGGCCTTCGTGTCGCATCTCGCGAACTGGCGCTTCGCCGACGCGAATCTCGAGAAGGCGGCGTGACCCTACACGAGTCGGTCGGCCGCGCGCTGCTCCCGCCCTGCACCACGCGGTGACAGGGCGGGAGGCGCCGTGCTATCCGTCTGGCGGTCACGCTAGCAGCACAACTCGCCCGGGACGCGGCCGCACAGGTCCGCGCGAGAGTGTGCGAGTGCTTCATGTGGTCCCGGCGCTGGGATCGCGGCCCCACGCTCAGGCACCACCCCCGGAGTCGATCCGCGCGCGGAGCGCCTTTGCCTGGCGCTGGATCGCGGCAAGGTCCGCGGCGGGCTTGCGGTCCAGGTTCCGCATCTGCATGGCCATGCGGCGGTTGGCCTTGAAGCGCTTGCGATGGCGGGCGAGGAAGTCCCAGTAGAGCGTCGTCAGGGGACAAGCCTTCTCGCCCACGGCCTGCTTGGGGTCGTACCGGCAGCTGCCGCAGAAGTTCGACATGCGCTTCACGTAGGCGCCCGAGGCGCAGTAGGGCTTCGTCGCCATGATCCCGCCGTCGCCGTACTGGCTCATCCCCAGCGTATTGGGGAGGCTCACCCAGTCGATCGCGTCCAGGTAAAGGGCCATGTGCCAGTCGTGGAAGCGCCGCGGGTGGACGCCCAGAAGCTGCGCGAAGAGACCGAGCACCATGAGGCGCACGATGTGGTGCGCGTAGCCGTGGTCGAGGACCGACCGCATGCCCTCCCGCACGCAGCGCATCTCGGTCCGACCGTCCCAATAGAAGGACGGCACATCCCGGTCTTCGCAGTCGAGCGCGTTCTTCTCGATGTAGCCCGGCATGAAGTGCCAGTAGATGCCGCGCACGAACTCGCGCCAGCCCACGATCTGCCGGACGAAGCCCTCGACGCTGTTGAGGGGCGCCTTCCCGGCTTCGTAGGCTGCCAGCGCAGCGGCCACGCACTCGCGCGGGTCGAGCAGCTTCAGGTTCAGGGCCACCGAGAGCCGCGAGTGGAAGAGAATGGGCTCGCCCGTCCACATGGCGTCCTCGTAGGTGCCGAAGTCCGGCAGCCGGTGGCGGACGAAGTCGCGCAGGAAGGTGCGCGCGTCGCGGCGCGTCACGGGCAGATCGAAGTGCTCGAGGCTCCCGGGGTGGTCCGCGAAACGGGCTTCGACGAGCGCGAGGACCTCGCGCGTGAGGGCATCAGGCGCGAAGCGCCGGGGCGGGCGGATGCGCCCCGGCCCCTGGCGGCCGAAGGTCTCGCGGTTGTCCTCGTCGAAGTTCCAGCGCCCGCCCTCGGGCTCGCCGTCCTCCCCGACGAGGATCCCGTGCTTGCGGCGCAGCGTTCGGTAGAAGCCCTCCTGGACGAGCTGCTTGCGGCCGTCTGCCCACTCCGAGAACTCCGCCGGGCTGGAGTAGAAGTGCCGGTCCTCCCGCATCTCGAGCTCCACGTCGAGCTGGCCGGCGGCCTCTTCGAGCAGGGCGAGGACCCGCGAGTCGCCCGGTCGCGTGAGCAGGAGCTTCTCGGGCCGCAGCTTCCGGAGGTCCTTGGCGAGCACCGAGGCAAAGTCCGCGCCGCGGTCCTGGGGGCGGCGGCGTCTCATCTCCGTGTAGTGCACTTCGACGCCTCGCCCGCGCAGCTCGTCGCGGAAGTGGCGCATCGCCGCGAAGAAGACGGCGATCCGCAGCTTGTGGCAGCGGACGTGCGTCGCCTCCTCCTCGACCTCCGCCATCCAGACGGCGTCGCGCTTCGGGTCGAAGCCGTCGAAGGCCGCGGCGGCGGGATCGAGCTGGTCTCCAAGGACGAGCACCAGGTGACGCGGGCGGCGCGCTACCACGGGATCGGCTCGCCGTCCCAGGCCAGGAAGCGACCGCTGTCGTCGCGCGTGCAGGAATCGATCACGCCCAGGAGCTGATCCGCCGCCCGCTTGGCGTCGAAGAGGCGCTCGGCGGGTACGTTCCGCTGGAACGGACGCGAGAGCTCGGTATCGACCGTCCCGGGGTGGAGCGCCAGGCAGATCACGTTCGGGGCCCTGCGGCCGAGCTCGATGGTCAGGTTCCGGGTGAACATGTTCTGCGCCGCCTTGGAGGCGCGGTACGCATACCAGCCGCCGAGCCGATTGTCGCCGATGCTGCCGACGCGCGCCGACACGTTGGCGAGCACCGCCCGCTCGTCGTGGCGCAGGAGGCCGAGAAAGTGCTTCGCCACGAGGAGCGGCCCGAACGCGTTCACCTCGAACACGGCGCGCAGCCGCTCGGGGTCGACGTCCTCGAGCTTCTTCTCCGGGGAGAGATCAGGGCCGTCGTGCAGCACGCCCGCGCAGCTGATCAGCCAGTGGAGTCGCGGCCCGCACTCGTCGGCGACGCGGGCGGCGGCGGCCGCGATCGTCGTCTCGTCACGGACGTCGAGAGGGACCGAGACGAGCGCATCGCCGCGCTCGGAGCGAAGACGGGCCAGGCCCTCGCTCGCCTCCGGGTCGCGGCAGGTCGCGACCACCCGGTCGACGTCGGCGCGGTCGAGGAGGGCGCGAGCGAACGCGAGGCCGAGCCCGCGGCTCGCTCCCTGGACCAGCGCCACCCGCGTCATGCGGCGCCCTCGAGGGGTCCGGGTTCCGTCACTGCATCCATCGCCGTCACGGCTAGACGGTAGACATACCGACCTTCATGGTCGAGGCGGGCGGCCGCTCCGCTACGCTCCGGGGTCTGATGTCGAACGAGCCCGCGACCACCGCACTCTGGCGCGACGACGCCCCGCTCCGCGTCGGGATCTCCACCTGCCTGCTGGGGGAGAAGGTCCGCTGGGACGGAGGGCACAAGCGCGACCGCTTCCTCACCGACATGCTCGCGGAGTACGTCGACTGGGTGCCGGTGTGCCCCGAGGTGGAGGCTGGGATGGGCATCCCCCGCGAGCCCGTCCACCTGGCGCGCCGCGACGACGGGATCCGCATGCTCGGGACGAAGAGCGGGAAGGACTGGACCGAGCGCATGGAGGCCTGGTCGAAGCAGCGGCTGCGGCGGCTCGACGCGCTGGACCTGTGCGGCTACGTGCTCAAGAAGGACTCCCCGAGCTGCGGCATGGAGCGGGTGAAGGTGCGCGACGAGAAGGGCATGCCCCGGCGCGATGGGCGCGGGCTCTTCGGGGGCGCGCTGCAGGACCACGCGCCGGCGCTCCCCGTCGAGGAGGAGGGCCGGCTCAACGACCCGACGCTGCGCGAGAACTTCATCGAGCGCATCTTCGCCTACCGGCGCCTGCGCTCGCTCTTCGCCGGCCGCTGGAGCCGCGGGCGGCTGGTGGCGTTCCACACCGCCCACAAGCTCCAGCTCCTGGCGCACTCCCCGCAGGCGTACCGGGCGCTCGGGGTGCTGGTCGCCTCGGTGAAGGAGATCCCGCGCGACGAGTTCCGCGAGCGCTACCAGAGCGGCTTCATGGACACGCTGAAGCACCGCGCCACCCGCCGCCGGCAGGTGAACGTGCTCCAGCACTGTGTCGGCCACTTCCGCAAACGACTCGGTCGCGAGGCGCGGGCGGAGCTGGGCGATCTGATCGAGGACTACCGCACGGGACTCGTCCCGCTGATCGTCCCGATCACCCTGATCCGCCACCACGTGCGCGGCCTGGGCGTCGAGTACCTCGCCGGCCAGGTGTACCTGGATCCGCACCCGAAGGAGCTCATGCTCCGCAACCACGTCTGACCCTCGGCACCCCGGCCGGGAGCAGCCTGCCAGATCTAGACAGGCTCTGGACCGAAGACGCGCGATCGGGTCTCTCCGCGCTCGCACGGGCCCATGATGCCTTCAAGGCGCTCCCCCAGGGGACTTCTTGTCCTGATGTACAAGTTTTGTTTATATTAAGTCTTGACAACAACGGAGGTCGCGAGTGACCATGAGCGCGCTGCCCATCGACATCCCGAACCCCCTCTTCGCCCCCGGTCAGCCGCTGCCCGACTTCGCCGGTGAGGCCTGGGACGGAACCCGTTATCGCTTCCTCGACTCGCGCGAGCACCGCGGGTCGTGGCTCGTGCTGCTGATCTACCCGCGCGACTTCGACGCCGAGGCCCGGCTCTGGCTGGCCGGATTCGCGGAAGCGCAGGCCGAGTTCGAGCGGCGCGGTGTCGCCCTCGTCGCCGCGAGCCGCGACTCCGCCCACAGCCACCAGGCCTGGCTCGCGACCACGCCCGAGCTGTCGCACGTGCGCTTCCCGATCCTCGGCGACGCCTGTGAGCGGTTCGCCTGCGACGGCGCGCCCTTCGACTTCCCGTCGCGCGGGCTCGTGCTGGCCGACCCGAACGGCGTCGTGCGCCAGGTCGACCTCGACGACCCGACGATGCTCGAGCCGGCCATGGTGCTGCGCGAGATCGAGGCGCTCCGGGCCCCGGTGGCTCTGGAGCCGCGAGCATGAGGGCGCGCGCCGCGCTGCTGCCGACGGGTGTCCTCCTGGTCGGCATCGCGATCTCGGTGTTCCTGCTGCGAGGGCAGCCTGCCGCGCAGCTGCTTCGGCCCGAGGCTGAGCCGCCGCTGGTGCCGGTTCTCTTCGCCCGGGCCGAAACGGTGCAGCTTCGCGTTCGCAGCCAGGGCACGGTGGAGCCCCGCACCGAGAGCGCGCTGGTCGCGGAGGTGCCGGGCCAGCTGATCGAGATCGCGCCCGGCTTCGAGCCCGGGGCCTTCTTCCGCGCGGGCGACGTGCTGGCGCGGCTCGACCCCGGTGACCTCGAGCTCGCGGTCGAGAGCGCGCGCGCCGCGCTGCTGCAGGCCAGGGCCGAAGAGGAGTACGCCCGCGCGCGCGACGCGCGGCAGCGCACCCTGCTCGCCAACGGCATCGCGAGCCCCGCGATCGTCGACGAGACCCGGCGTGCCGCGCGCATCGCAGAGGCACAGCGGCGCGCGGCCGAGGTTGCGCTGGCGCGGGCCGAGCGCGACCTGACGCGCACCCGCATCGTGGCGCCCTTCGACGGCCGCACGCGGGCGCGAAGTGTCGACGTGGGCGGCTCCGTGTCGGTCGGAAGCCGGCTCGGCACCGTGTACGCCGTAGACTACGCCGAGGTGCGGCTGCCGGTGCCCGACGCCGAGCTCGCCTACCTCGACCTGCCCCTGGGCGCCGAGGCCGACCCCGAGGCGGCGCCCGGGGTGCTTCTCGCGGCGCGCTTCGCCGGTCGCGAGCACCATTGGAGCGGCCACGTCGTGCGAACCGATGCCGAGATCGACCCGCGCACGCGCATGGTGCAGGTGATCGTTCGGGTCCCCCGGCCCTACGAGACGGGCGGCCGCCCACCGCTGGCGCCGGGCCTCTTCGTCGAGGCCGAGATCCTCGGACGCAGCGTGGACGGCGTCGTGAGGCTGCCGCGCTCCGCGCTCGACGGCGAGTCCCACGTCTGGGCGGTGGACGACGACGGTCGCCTGCGCCGCCGCGGGGTCGAGGTCCTGCGCCTGGAGCGTGACAGCGCCCTCGTCGTGGGCGGGCTCGTGCCTGGCAAGCCGATCTCGCTGCTCGAGCCCCGACTCGCACGCGAAGGCCTCGAGGTGCGCGTCCTCCCGACCGAGGTGGTGGCCGACGGCGCGCCCGCGTCGGAGCCCGCCTCGTGAGCGACCCGATCGGCTGGTTCGCGCGCCACCGGGTGGCCGCGAACCTGCTGATGGCGGGCATCGTCGCCGGC
The DNA here is from genome assembly GCA_030066475.1 of Myxococcota bacterium. Next base: position 2,881 of record JASJBO010000275.1, on the reverse strand, counting down.
GGCCTGCTGACGCTGCCGATCATCACCCGCGAGGTGTTCCCCGACATCACGCCCGATCTGGTGACGGTGCGCGTGGCGTACCCGGGCGCCGCGCCCGACGAGGTCGAGTCGGCCGTGGTCGAGCGCATCGAGGAGCGCCTCGAGGGCTTGATCGGTGTGCGCCGCGTCACCTCGACGGCCAGCGAGGGCGCCGCGCTGGTAACGGCCGAGCTCTTCACCGATGCCGACCCCCAGCGCGTGCTCGAAGACGTCAAGACCCGCATCGACGCGATCACGAGCTTCCCGGACGAGGCCGAAGAACCCGTCGTCGAGCGCCCGCTGATCCGCCGCCAGGTCGTGAACGTCGCCGTCGCGGGCGCCGTCGGCGAGCGGCTGCTCAAGCAGACTGCGGAGCGAGTGCGCGACGAGATCGCGGCGCTCCCGGGCATCACCAACGTCGAGGTCTCGGGCGTTCGCCGCGACGAGGTCTCGATCGAGGTCTCCGAGGAGGCGCTGCGCCGCCACCGCCTCAGCTTCGACGACGTCGCCAACGCGGTGCGGCGCGCCTCGCTGGATCTGCCCGGCGGCGTGCTCAAGACCGGGGGCGGCGAGATCCGGCTGCGCACCACCGGACAGGCCCGCAGCCGCCCGGAGTTCGAGCAGCTCGCGCTGCTCACGCGGGCCGACGGCTCGCGCCTCACGCTGGGCGAGGTGGCCCGCGTCGTGGACGGCTTCGAGGAGACCGATCGCGACATCCGCTTCGAGGGCGCTCCGGCGGCCTTCGTGCGCGTCTTCCGCGTGGGCGAGCAGAGCGCGCTCCAGATCTCGGCGGCCGTGCAGGACTACGTCGCGCAGGCCGAAGCGTCGCTCCCCGCCGGTATCTCCCTCTCGATCTGGGACGACGACGCGCGCGTGCTGCGCGGCCGCATCGACACCCTCACGCGCAACGCGCGCAGCGGGCTCCTGCTGGTGCTGGTGTCGCTGGCGCTCTTCCTGAAGCCGCGCCTGGCCTTCTGGGTGAGCGCGGGCATCCCGGTCTCGTTCCTCGGCGCACTCTGGATCATGCCCGCGGCCGACGTCTCGCTGAACGTCGTCTCGCTGTTCGCCTTCATCCTGGTGCTCGGCATCCTGGTCGACGACTCGATCGTGGTCGGCGAAAACGTCTACACCCGCCAGCGAAGGGCTGGGGCAGACCGCCTGCAAGCCGCTGTAGACGGCACCCGCGAGGTCGCCGTCCCGGTGACCTTCGGCGTCCTCACCACCGTGGTGGCGTTCGCGCCGCTTCTGTTCGTGCCGGGCGCGGCCGGCGAGATCTGGCGCCAGATCCCCGTGGTCGTGATCGCCGCGCTGCTCTTCTCGCTCGTCAAGTGCTACCTGGTGCTGCCCGCCCACCTCGGGCGCGAGGGCGGTCGCGCGTGGAGTCTGCCGGTGCCGGCTCCGCTCGCGAGCTTGCCGGAGCGCGCGGCCGCGGGCCTCGAGCGCTTCGTGGAGCGGCACTACCGCCCGCTGCTCGCGCGCGTGCTGCGCGCGCGCTACGCCACGCTCGCCGGAGCGTTCGCGGTGGCGCTCGTCTGCGCGAGCGCGCTGGCCGGCGGCTGGGTGCGCTTCGCTTTCTTCCCGCCGGTCGAGGGCGACCAGGTCGTGGCCTCCTTCGATCTGCCGGCCGGCACGCCCTTCGAGACCACGCGCGCCGTGGTGCGGCAGCTCGAGGAGAGCGCCGCCGCGGTGCGCGAGACGGTGGAGAGCGAGCCGGGCAACGCGGGCGCCGTGGAGCGTGTGCTGGCGTCGGCCGGCGAGCGGCTGGGCCGCTCGCGCGGCCGCGCCTCGCTCGACAGCACGGCAGGCTCGAACACGGGCTCGGTGGAGATCGCGCTCTCGCCCGCCGACCAGCGCGCCGTCACGGCACTCGAGTTCGCGCGCCGCTGGCGCAGCGCCACCGGTCCCGTCGCCGGCGTCGAGGAGCTCACCTTCTCGTCCGAGCTCTTCAGCGCCGGCTCTCCCATCGACGTCGAGCTGCGCGGCACCGACGTCGTGACGCTGCGCGAGGTCGCCACTCGGCTGCGCGAACGGCTCGAGCTCTACCCGGGCGTGCGCGACGTGCGCGACTCGTACCGCGCCGCCGTGGACGAGCTCGAGCTGCGGCTGCGCCCCCAGGCCGAGGGCCTCGGCCTCTCGGTCGCCGACCTGGCGCGCCAGGTGCGACAGGCCTTCTACGGCGAAGAGGCGCAGCGCATCGCCCGCGACGGCGAGGACGTGAAGGTGATGGTCCGCTATCCGCGCGAAGAGCGGCGGGCGCTGGGCGACGTCGAGTCGCTGCGCATCCGCACACCGCGAGGCGACGCGGTCCCGCTCTCGATCGTGGCCGATGTCCGCATGGGCGAGGGTCCGGCCGTGATCCGACGCGCCGACGGCGCGCGCGTGGTGAACGTCCGCGCCGACGTCGACCTGGCAACCACCAGCGCGCAGGAGGTCCTCGCCGACCTCCGCGCGAACGTCCTGCCGCAGCTACTCCGCCAGGCTCCCGGCGTGAGCTACTCGCTCGAGGGCGAGCAGCGCGAGCAGCGCGAGAGCCTGGCCGGCCTCGGCCGCGGCTTCACCTTCGCCCTGCTCGCCATCTTCGCGCTCCTGGCGATCCCGCTCCGTTCCTACGCCCAGCCCCTGCTCGTGATGGCCACCATCCCGCTCGGCGCCGTCGGTGCGCTGGCCGGCCACGTCGCCCTCGGCCTGCCGCTCAGCTTCTCGTCGCTGATCGGCATGGTGGCGCTCGCCGGCATCGTGGTGAACGACAGCCTGGTCCTGGTGCACTGGGCGAACCGCGAGCGGCGTGCCGGACTCGACGCCATGGAGGCCGCCATGGCAGCGGGCGTCTCGCGCTTCCGACCCGTGCTCCTCACTTCGGTGA
>JASJBO010000280.1 GCA_030066475.1 Myxococcota bacterium | reverse complement strand
CGCGCTCCGGCGGGAGGACCCGCCTCCGCTTGCGGCTTCCCCCTTCGATCCAGGCGGAGCTGCCTACGGGAGCTTCGGGCGGGAGGCCGTCTCGCCGGCCTGCCATGTCGGGCCGAAGCCGCCAAGGTCGCCCGCGCAAGCGCCGCAGGCGCGCGCAGCGAGGCGAAGCCGAGCGAAGTCCACAAAGATCGGCAACGACTCCCTACGCGGGCACCCCGCAAGCGCCGCAGGCGCGCGCAGCGAGGCGAAGCCGAGCGAAGTCGATCAGTAATCTGGCTGTAGCGTCACGATCAGCTTGCCGTTCTCGTAGCGCTCGGCGCCGATGTCGACCTGCTTCTTGGAGGGGATGCGAAGGTCGGTGTCGAGGACGCCCTCGATGGTGACCGAGATCAGGACGCCGCCTTCGCCGAGGTGCATGGGCCGGATGCTGACCTTCTTGCCGGTCGGCAGGTCCAGCCCGCCCACCTCCTGCAGACCGAGCCGGAGCATGCGGCGTTCGATCACGCGCAGGCTCTGGTAGCGGAACTCCTCGCGCAGGCGGCGGTGGAGCTCGGCCCCGGCGGGGTCGATCGGCCCCGGATTCTTGGAGATGTGGGTGACCATCAGCGAGACGCCCACCTTGCGTGCGGTCTGGGCGGTCGCCAGTGCGGCCAGCCCCACCAGCGCGGCGGTGACCAGGAGCGCCCCGATCCTTCGACTAGACACGAACCCCTCCTGCAGGCAACCGCCCCGGCGCGTGCCCCGCTCGCACCACCGTGCCATCGTCAAGATGGCTCTCCTCGGTTCCCTCGTCGATCACCCAGATGATATCGTCCGGCCCGTCGTCGAGTACCACGACCGGGGGGCCGTGGGAGTAGACGGCGAGCACCATCCCCGCGCTGGCCGTGCGCGGCGCAAGCGGGCCGATCCACAACAGCAGCCCCGCCAGCGCGGCGGCGACGGTCGCACTTCCCAGCAGCGGCGCCAGGATGCGCGGCGCTCGCAACCGGGGCGCCCAGCCGGCCGTCTCGGGCTCCCGCTCGCGCGCGTCGAGCGACGGCAGGCGCGAGGCGATGCCCGACCACAGCTCGGGCGACTCGGGCGCCGCCACCGTCTCGCGAATCCAGCCGCCGAGCTGGTCGAGCGAAGCGAGCGTCCCGCGACAGCCGGGACAGCCGGCCAGATGCCGCTCGACGCGCCAGCGGCTCCACCCGTGGAGCTCCCCGTCGTGGTATCCGTGGAGCAGCAGCTCGATGCGCTCGCATACGCTCATCGCGCACCTCCCGTGTTCCCCGCGGCAGCGAGCACCTTCGCCTCCACCATGCCGGCCTCGCGCAGCAGCTCCTGCACGCGCTTGCGGGCGTAGTGCAGGCGGCTCATGACCGTTCCCTTCGGGATCTCCAGGGCGCTCGCGATCTCCGCGTACGAGAGGCCCTCGACCTCGCGCAGCAGCAGCGTCTCGCGCGCTCCGTCCGGCAACAGCTCGATGGCGCGCGCCAGGGCGCGGCGCAGCTCGCCCCGGTCGAGCGCGGCACCGGGCGACTCCTCGTGGCCGCGCCAGTGCGACTCGCTCGCCTCGCGCGTCTCGCTCGTCGCCACCCGCTCCAGGTCTCCCGTCTCCGGCGTATCCACGAACAGACCGGAGCGGTCGCGTCGCTTCCAGTCGAGACAGAGGTTCATCACGAGCCGGTACAGCCAGGTGTAGAAGCTCGAGCGCCCCTCGAACCGATCCAGCTTCGTGTAGGCCTTGAGGAAGGCTTCCTGCACCGCATCCCGCGCCTGCTCCTCGTCGCGCAACACGCGCAGCGCGAGTCCGAAGGCGCGTCCCTGGTAGCGCTCCACCAGGACCCGATAGGCCTCGTGGTCGCCCTGCCGGGCGCGTTCCACGGCGATCCCATCGGGCAGCTCATCCCGAGACTGCTTGTCGATCGCTCGGGTCCCTCCGAGACACGCCGGGCTCCGCCGCGTTGGACGGCCGGCTGCCCGTCCCTATTCGAGCAACCGGCGCGCTCAGTGCGCCTCGCGCCAGCTCCGGCCGACTCCCAGCTCCACCTGCAAGGGTACGCCCAGCTGCCACACGCCTTCCATCCGGCCGCGCACCAGCTCGCTCAGGCTCCCGACCTCACCCTCGGGGACCTCGAAGACCAGCTCGTCGTGCACCTGGAGGATCATCCGGGCGCCCGAGCTCGCCTCCCGCAGCGCCAGGTCCACGTCGACCATCGCTTTCTTGATCAGGTCGGCGGCGGTGCCCTGGATCACCGTGTTGACCGCCATGCGCTCGGCGGCCTGGCGCAGCACCCGGTTGCGCGAGGCCAGGTCGGGCAGGTAGCGGCGCCGGCCGAGCAGCGTGCGCACGCTGCCCTGCTGCTTCGCCTGCTCCACCGTCTCGTCGAGGAAGCGGCGCACCCCGGCGTAGCGGGCGAAGTAGGCCTCGATGGTCTCCTGCGCCTCGGCCGAGGCGATGCCGAGCTGGTTGGCGATCCCGAAGGCGGTGGAGCCGTAGATGATCCCGAAGTTGATCGCCTTGGCGCGCGCTCGCTGCTCCTCGCTGACCTCGGCCGGCTCCACCCCGAGCACGCCGGCGGCGGTGCGGCGGTGGATGTCCTCGCCGGCGCGGAACGCCTCGAGCAGGCTCTCGTCGCCCGAGAAGTGCGCCAGGATGCGCAGCTCCACCTGCGAGTAGTCGGCCGAGACCAGCAGGTGGCCTTCCTGCGGCACGAACGCCTCGCGGATGCGGACCCCCTCGGCGCTGCGGATCGGGATGTTCTGCACGTTCGGGTCGGAGGCGGAGAGGCGTCCGGTCGCGGCGCCGGTCTGATGGAAGGTGGGGTGGATGCGGCCGGTCTTGGGGTGGACCAGCGGGGGCAGCGCATCCACGTAGGTGCTCTTCAGCTTCGAGAGCCGGCGGAAGGCGAGCACGCGCTCGGGCAGCGGGTGCTGGGAGGAGAGCTGCTCGAGCACGTTCTCGTCGGTGGAGAAGCCGGTCTTGGTCTTGCGCACCACGGGCAGCTTGAGCTTCTCGAACAGCACGTGCTGGAGCTGCTTCGGCGAGCCCACCTGGAACGGCTCGCCGGCCAGCTCGTGGATCTCCTGCTCGATGCGGCGCAGCTCGCGCTCGTACTCGCGCGACAGGCTGCGCAGCGCCGCGTCGTCCACGCGGACACCGGCGCGCTCCATGCGCGACAGCACCGCGGTGAGCGGCATCTCGATGCGGCGGAGCAGCTCCTCGAGCCCCTCGCTCTCGATGCGGCCCTCGAGCAGTGGGCGCAGCTCGCGCACGGCGCAGACCTCGTCACCCGCCCAGCCCGCGGTCTCGTCGATCGCGAGGTCTGGGGCCTCGGTCGCCTTCGCCCCGCGGCCCGCGAGCTGCTCCCAGGTGCGCAGCGAGCGGCCCAGGTGCTGCGAGGCCAGCGCGGCCGTGGTGCGCGAGCCCGACGGGTCGAGCAGGAAGGCCGCCAGCTCGAGGTCGAAGCGGGCCGCGGGAAGCTCGTAGCCGCCCTCGCCGAAGAACGAGAGCACCCCCTTCACGCCCCGCCCCGCCCACGGCTGCGCCCCGAGCAGCGTCGCCAGCCCCTCCAGCACCGCCTCCTGGCGCAGCCCCTGAGCGTCCGTCAGCCGGCGGTGGCCGAAGGGGACGTACGCCGCCCGGCGCTCGTCGAGCGCGAACGCGAGACCGACGGGCGCCTCGCGCATCGGGTTCTCGGCGCCGCCGACCGGCACCACGGTCACCGGGGGATCGGCGCCGAGTCGGCGCACCAGCTCGCGCAGCTCGGCCTCGCTGCGGATCACCTCGGTCTCGACCGCCACCTCGGCGGCCGTCACCGCCCCGGCGGTGCCGTTCTCGCGCTCGAGCTCGTCGAGCAGGCGCTGGAACTCGAAGCGACGCAGCAGCCCGCGCAGCGCGTCGAGGTCGGGCTCCCGGCGCTCGAGCGCCTCGAGGCCGCTCGGGAGCGACACGTCGCGCTGCAGCGTGGCGAGGCGCCGGGACAGGCGCGCGTCCTCCTCGTGCTCGCGCAGCGCGTTGCGGGCGCGCGTGGCCTTGACCTCGTCGACGTGCTCGAGCAGGCGCTCGAGGTCGCCCCACTCGCGGATCAGCTTGGCGGCGCCCTTCTCGCCGATCCCCTTCACGCCCGGGATGTTGTCGCTCGGATCGCCTACCAGGGCGCGCACGTCCAGCAGCTGCGCCGGCGGGACGCCGAAGCGCGCCTCCACCTCGGCCGGCCCGTAGCGGCGCTCCTTCATGGTGTCGAGCAGCTCGACCCGCTCGTCGACGAGCTGCATCAAGTCCTTGTCGGTCGACAGGATCGTGACGCGAACGTCGGCCGGCGCGCGGGTGGCGAGCGTGGCGATCACGTCGTCGGCCTCGACGCCCTCCACCTCGAGCATCGGAATCCGATAGGCGTCGATCAGCTCGCGCAGCGCGGGGATCTGTCGGGACAGGTCCTCGGGCTGCGCGTCGCGCTGGGCCTTGTATTCCGGGAAGATCTCGCGGCGCGCCTGGTTCCCGCCCGGCGCGTCGAAGACCACCACCACGTGGCTGGGCTGCTCTTCGCGCAGCACCTTGCCCAGCATGCTCACGAAGCCGTAGACGGCGTTGGTCGGAAATCCGTCGGCCGTGCGCAGCGGCGGAATCGCGAAGAAGGCGCGATAGATGCAGTTGGCGGCATCGACGACCACGAGCCTTCGGGCCGCGGTGGTGGAGCCGGGGGCTGAGCCCTGCACGCAACAACTCCCGGGGGCAGAAAACGAGCCTAGGTCGACGCTCCGGGCCGGTCAAGCGGGCGGTTGACTCGGATCGGTCTCCTTCGTAGCGTCTCGGTCAATGAGCGCGCCGCCCCGCCAAACGCGTTCGGTCCCCTTCCGGCCCCACTTCACGCTGCTGCTGCTCTACTTTTTCGGCTTCTTCGTGCTGTTCTGCTTCGTCCTGGTGCTGCCGCAGATGATCGACGCCGCCTCGCAGCTCCCGCCCGGGAGCGGCGAGCTCACGGCGGAGGAGAAGGAGATCGGCGCGGCGGTGGCGCGCGAGGCGCTGAGCGGCCGCGTCCCCTTCGCCCTGGTGGCCGCGATCGTCACGGTCGCGGCGGGAGCGTACACGGGGGTCCTCCCCGGCATCCGCAAGCGGGCGTAGCCGAACGGACTTCGCTCGCCTCCGACTCGCTGCGCGGAGACCAACTCGAAGCGTCGGCCTCCTTGCCGCGCCGCGTCAGTGGATGCGGGACTCGATGTAGCGCTCGACGTCGCCGATCGTGCGCATCATCTCCACGTCGGAGTCCGGGACCTCGAGATCGAAGGTCTGCTCGAGCGCCATCACCATCTCGACGACGTCGAGCGAGTCGGCACCCAGGTCCTCGAGGATGCTCACCTCGGCCTGGGCCTGATGGCGCTCGATGCCGAGCCGCTCCGCGATCAGGTCCCGGACGCGCTGCGCCAGGGCGGGTTGGTCGTGCATTTCGGGGGTCTCCTAGCGACGCGATGTCGAACTCGACATCGGCCGCCTGGATCGGACGGGCGCGGGGGATTCGAACCGGGGAGCTGACCGGCAGTATGACCAACGGTCACCCAACGATCAACGGAGAACCCACATTCCCGTCAGAAAACGACAAGCCGAGAATCAAACACGGTTGCAGAAGCAACGACTCGCTCCCGCTTCGAAGCTCCCCCGCAAGCGCCAAAGGCGCGCGCAGCGAGGCGAAGCCGAGCGAAGTCCACCAAGACGCGCCCGCGCCGGCAACCCGTCCCCAAGCGGGCACCCCGCAAGCGCCAAAGGCGCGCGCAGCGAGGCGAAGCCGAGCGAAGTCCACAAAGCCGGCGAGCGAACTCCTCTAAGGCCTAAGCCCGCGCAGGAACACCTCCACCGAGTCGCGGAACATCGACTCGATGTCGCGCCCGCGCAGGCTGCGCGTGATCTCGGAGCCCTCGGCCTGGATCAGTCCATTGCCGAGGGTCCACAACACGTGGGCCATCTCCCAGGGGTCGTGCTGCGCGAACGAGCCGTCGCGGATGCCACCCTCGAGCACGTCGGCCAGGATGCGCAGGCACGCGTCCCACAGCGACTTCACCTGGTCGACGACGGAAGGTGGCAGCTCGCCGATCACGGACTCGTTCTCGAGGGCCCAGAAGATCTGGAAGTACTCGCGGTTCGACAGCCAGTGGCGCAGGTAGAAGCGGCTGATGGTGCGCAGCTGGTCGGGCGCGCTCTCATCGGACTTCACCGCCTCGCGCATCTTGTGCTCGAAGGCGTCGCCGTTCTCGGCGAGGATGGCGACGTAGAGCTCGGCCTTGTTGTCGAAGTAACGGTAGAGCGTACCCTTCGCGACTCCTGCGCGCTGCGCCACCTCGTCGAGGTTGGCCGCCATGAAGCCGTCGCGGAAGAACACGAGACGGGCCGACTCCATGATGCGCTGGCGCTGCTGGGCCTTCTTCTCGGCGCGACGCGGGCGGCGCGGCGCTCCGCCCGCACTGGCCCCGCCGCTCACCGCCCCGCTCCCGAGGCGTAGGCGCGCGCGGTCTCGACGTAGTCGAGCGTGCGCCGGCGCTGCCGATCGACCTCCTCCGCGTCGAGCGTGCGGGCGACGCGGGCGGGGATGCCGCGCACCAGGGCGCGCGGGGGCACCTTGGTTCCCGGCGCGACCAGCGCCCCGGCCGCCACCAGCGCCTCCTCGCCCACGTCGGCGCCGTCCAGAACGACGGCGCCGATCCCCACCAGCGCCCCGTCGCGCACCCGGCAGCCGTGCACCGTGGCCCGGTGCCCCACGGTGACCTCGTCGCCGATCTCGGTGGCGTGGAGGTCGCGCGTCACGTGGACCACGCAGTGGTCCTGGAGGTTGCTGCGCGAGCCGATCCGAATCCGGTGGACGTCGCCGCGCACGACGGTGCCGAACCACACGCTGGTGTCGGCGCCGATCTCGACGTCGCCGATCACCACGGCGGTCGGGGCGAGCCACGCCGTCGCGGCGATGCGCGGGCGCGCACCCCGATAGGGCAGGACCAGCGGCTGGTGCGCCGGGACCGCTTCGGAGTCCGAGTCAGGCGTCGTCACTTCCCTCGTAGCGGAACGGCGCGAAGAGGTCCGTGTTCAGGTACCGCTCCCCGAAGCTGGGAATGATCGCCACGATCAGCTTGCCCTCGTTCTCGGGCCGTTTCGCGTACTCCAGTGCCGCCGCGACGTTCGCGCCCGAGGAGATCCCGCACAGGATCCCCTCTTCGGCAGCCAGGCGGCGCGCCATCTCGAAGGCCGTGTCGTTGTCGACGGTGAGGATCTCGTCGACCAGCTCGGTATCGAGCACGTCGGGGATGAAGCCGGCGCCGATGCCCTGGATCTTGTGGGGCCCGGGCGAGCCGCCCGACAGCACCGGGCTCGCGGCCGGCTCGACGGCGACCGCCCGGAACTCGGGGCGGCGCTGCTTGAGCACCTCGGCCACCCCCGTGATCGTGCCGCCGGTGCCGACGCCCGCCACCAGGGCGTCGATGCGGCCGTCGGTATCGCCCCAGAGCTCCTCGGCGGTTGTCCGGCGGTGCACCTCGGGATTGGCGGGATTGCGGAACTGCTGCGGCATGAAGGCGTCGGGGGTGCGGGAGACGATCTCCTCGGCCCTCTCCACGGCGCCGCGCATGCCCTTGGCCCCCTCGGTCAGGACGAGCTTGGCGCCGAAGGCGCGCAGCACGACGCGGCGCTCGGGACTCATCGTGTCGGGCATCACCAGCACGCACTGATAGCCCTTGACCGCGGCCACGAACGCCAGCGCGATCCCGGTGTTGCCGCTGGTGGGCTCGACGATGGTGTTCTTGCCGGGCTGGATCGCCCCCTCGCGCTCGGCGGCCTCGATCATCGCGAGGCCGATGCGATCCTTGACGCTGTTGGCCGGGTTCTGGCCCTCGAGCTTCGCGATCACCTGCGCCGGGATGCCGCGGCTCACGCGGTTGAGGCGGACCAGGGGAGTCCGGCCGATCAGCTCGGTGATGTTCTCTGCGATGTTCATGGGGGCTCCTCCGGGGCGCTGCCAGGTCCTCGAGGCGCCTCAGCATACCCCGGATGCGGGGTCGTCGTCAGCCAGCCGACGTCCCCGATTCGGGGGAAACAGCGGGCGGAACGGGCGGAACGGGCTCGCCCAGCAGCTCCTCCACCAGCACCGTCGCATAGCTTCCGGACGGCAGCGTGAACGCGAGCCGCAGCACGCCGCCCTCGCACTCGAGCTCGGCACGCTCGGGTCGAACGCGCAGCGCGCGGCGCGCACCGCGCAGCCGGATCCCGCGCGGAAGCGACCACGACCCGGGATCGTCCAGGCCGAGCGCTTCGAGCACGGCGCGCTCGCGCTCGGCGGGGGCGCCGGTGGGCGCCTCCATCCGCGCGCCGACGATCGGACCGGTCGCGCTGATCTCGAAGCGCGCCGCGCGCGCGCCCTCGCGCTCCGCGTCCTCGACCAGGAAGAGTCCGCCCGACGCGCACACCTGGGCCACGTCGCCGGGCTCCACCGCGTCGAGCGGCAGCGGGCGGCGCGCCAGCACCTCGTTGAACACCTCCGCCTGGAGCGCCGAGAGCAGGAAGCGGGCGGCGCGCCGATCGCGCGGCGCCGCCTCGCCGCGCAGCAGCGCCCGGGCGCGCGCCGCGTTGTCGCGGTCGCGTCCGAAGCGCTGGGCGCCGAAGCGGTTGGGCATGCCGCGCGCCACCAGCTCGGCCAGCCGCGCCGCGCGCGCGCCGCTCCGGTCGTCGACACCGTGCAGGCGCAGCGCGAAGCGATTGCCGCGCAGCTGCCCGGTGCGCAGCTTGTGGCGGTGCGGCAGCGCCTCGAGCACGCGAACGCCCGGCAGCTCGAGGGCGCGGGCGCGCGCCGGATCGAGGCCCGGCACCGAGAGCCACTGGCGAGCGACCGCGTGGCGATCCTTGCGGCCCGCGTAGCCCACGTCGCGCGGGCGGACGCGGGCCGCACGCGCCAGCGCGCGCGCCACCGACTCGGTGTCGACGCCGCGCTTCTCGACGCGGACGAAGGTGTGCTCGCCGGTCCCCGACGGCGCGTAGAGCGGGATCTCGTCGACCACGAAGTCGTCGGGTCCGAGGAAGCGCGCCATCCCGCCACTACCAGAGCGTGGGCTGCGCGCAGGGCGCGAACGAGCGCCGGTGCACCGGACTCGGCCCCAGCCGCCGCAGCGCGTCCAGGTGGTCGGCCGTGGCGTAGCCCATGTGCCGACCCAGCCCGTAGCCCGGATGCACCTCGTCGAGGCGCCGCATGATCGCGTCGCGATGTACCTTGGCCAGGATCGACGCGGCGGCGATCGAGCCGTCGCGCGCATCGCCTCCGACGATGGGCGTCTGCGGGACCTCGATCGCGGGAATCGTGCGCGCGTCGACCAGCACGTGGTCGGGTCCGGG
>JASJBO010000279.1 GCA_030066475.1 Myxococcota bacterium | reverse complement strand
ACCATCGGTCGCCGCGCGCAGCCGAACGCCGGCCACCTCGCGCTCGCCGATCTCGAGAAGCGCGGCAACCTCGACACGCTGATCACCCAGAACGTGGACGGTCTGCACCACGCCGCCGGAAACTCGCCCGAGAAGATCGTGGAGATCCACGGCACGAGCCTGGACTGGGCCTTCCAATGGTATGCCCAGGAGCCGGGCGGTCCGCTCTACGGGCCCTTCGACTCGCTCGGAACGGGGGTGGTACGGGTCGACACGATCTCCACCGACTCGGTCCACCTGACCCAGAAGATCCAGGGCTTCGTCTTCACGTTCGTGAGCGTTCCCTCCCGACCCATCCTGTTCTATACGGGCGACGCCTCCCAGGGCGGGGGCGTTCCCGACGTCACCGTGAGCGTCGAGGGCGCGACGCTCGACCACGAGCTGCTGCTCTTCTGCCCCTTCGTCAGCTGGTGGAGCATCGACCAGAGCCCGGATTCGCGGCCCCAGTCGACCGCCGAGCAGCTGGTGCAGCGCAAGTGGTACCCGCGCCGGCACCCGATTCCGAGCCACGCGATGACCTTCGGCTCGGGCTCCCTGCCGTAGCTCGGAGCAGGGCCCGGGAGGATGCGCCCACGACCTCCTACGCGGGCCTCCTCACCACGTACCTCGGCGTCGTGAGCGCCAACGAGCTGGTGGCGCGCGTGCGCGACGTGTTCGCCGGCGGGCTCGATCCCCGCGTGCGCGACTACGCCCGGCACCGGCTCGGTGCGAGCGTGGCTCTGCGCGTCGGGTGCCTGGTCCAGCGGATGCTGGAGCCCGAGGCCAGCGGCGTGCTCTTCACCGCCCACCCGGTCACCGGAAGCCGTGAGGTCCTGGCGCTGAGCGCCATCGCGGGCCTCGGCGAGGCGTTGGTGTCGGGCCGACGCGCGGGCGACTACCTCGAGCTGCGCCGCTCCGACGCGTCGCTGGTCTCTCAACGCCTCGAAGGGGATGCGCCCGTCGTGGCGCCCGAGACGGCGCGCGAGATCGTGCGGCTCGGGCTCCGCGTGGAGGCAGAGCTCGACGCTCCCCAGGACATCGAGTGCCGTCTCCATGACCCGGACAAGGTGATGGGCTATGTCGTACTTCAACACGTCGAGCACCCAGGCTCCGTACTTCTGCCTCAGATCCCGAAACATCGCGAACGGATCTTCGTTCTCCTGGATGAGCGGTCGACCTCCGGTGGGGAGTGCCACGCGAAGCCAGCCTCGACCAGCAGACCGTAGGAATCTGTCTCGAGGAGCTCAGGCGCTGTCAGGCCGCGACCCCGCGTCGAGCCAAGCGCGCCTTCTCCGGCGCTCCGGATTCGGGCGGCCCCGGGAGCCTGGACCATCGGGCTGGGGCTGGCGGGCCCTGCCGGCGGCCGAACCGGGTCCCCTCGGGCCGCTACGCAGTGCGACGCCGGCGACGCCGGTGCCACCACGTCAACAGCGGCATCAGCAGACCCACCTCCGCGCCCAGGCCACACCCCACCGGGCGCGGCGGGGGCCCCGAGGACGCGTTCTCGATCACACCGACGAAGACGGCGTCGAGGTTGCGCGCGGTTCCATCGAAGAGACCGTCTCCCTCCAGGAACAGCATGCCGTCCCGGCTCGCGGGATCGATCTGGAACAGGTCCGTCCGCGGCGCGTCGGCGAAGCCGTAGGTCGGACCGTTCCCCACGCGTCCAATGCCATCGGTGCGAATCGAGAAGATGACGGTCCCATTCGGATTCGCGTGCAGCGCGTCGATATCGGCGTTCGAGTTGGGCTCGCCGGTGAAGATCGTCGACTCGTCGAGACCCTCGTGGAGTGTCGCAACGTCGGCGTCCGGGTCGTACTCCACGATGTCACCGTTCTGGAAGGACAGCCCACCCAGGGTCGCGCTCAGATCCGTGGACAGCAGCCAGTTCCCGTTCGGCAGCATCGAGAACGCATCGATGTTGTTGTAGGGGCTGCCGAAACCGACCATCTCGGAGAACAGGAGCGTGGCTTCGACCCCGTCCCACAGGACGAGGTCGCCGTTCCTGATGATGGCGAGCCCGCCGAAGCCCTGCGTGACGTCCGTGCTGGTGGAGAACACGACGGACCCGTCGGGCATCACGTGGAAGGCATCGATGTCTTCCAGGATCGTGTCGGGGAACGCCGAGAAGGCGAGTTCCCCCGTCGTGAGATTCACGGCATCGGCCGGGCGCACGAGGCTCCCGTCGTAGGTCCCGTTCAGGAGCCCCGCCTCCACGCTGAACGAGACGACGGTGGATTCGAGCTGTGTGATCATCCGGCCCCACTGGCCAGTCGCCGTGAAGTTGTTCACGTCCTCGACCGAGTCCTCGTTGACGTTCAGGGCATCACCACTGGTCGCAAAGCAGATGTCGCCAGGCGCCTGACCTTGACATTGGGTACTTCCTGAAGCCGTACCGAGGTTGACCAGGGTCGAGCCGTCCGCGCTGAACGTCCAGGTGAGGTCGGAGAGCGGGTTGGCGGCAACGAGGTCGTCCAGGTCCCACGGGCCGGCTCCCGGGTCACCACCGGGGATGGTGCTGACGAAGTTGAAGGACAGGATCTTCCCCGTCCCATCGGTGAAGGTGCCGCCGGGCGCGAAGCCGTCTTCGTCGAACTCGATCTGGCCGGAGAACTCGCCGCCCGGATCCGTGCAGGCATCGGGGTCGTCGCAGAACCACTCGAAGACGTACGAGGTCTGCGCCAGCGTCGTGAACGCATAGCAAGCGCCGCCATTGTCGTCGGTGCTGGTATTTCGGGCGGCATCTTCCGCTTCCACGCTGACGTAGTAGGTCGTGCTCGGCAGCAATCCCGTCATCTCGATGGCATGCGAAGTCGTCGGGGCTTCCTGGAACGAACCGTCGGAAATCCCGCAGACGAGACCCACGAGGGCCGTGCCTGTCGCCTCTTCATCGGTGTCGAATGTGGTGGTGGCACGTGTGGCGCCGATCTCGGATATCGCGACGTTCGAGATCACCGGGAAGGTGCAATCCACGTCCGCTGTGTCGATGACCGTGGCCGGATTGCCCGTGCCGTCGTCCGCGTCCTCGTAGATCGCCGAGATCACGTGCCCTTCGCTCACCTGCAGGTTGCCGTCGCCCGGGACGACGACGCCAGTGGTCAGCGGAATGGATCCCTCGAACTCCGCCGAACCGGGGGCGGTTTCCACCAGGATCAGGAACTCCGCATCCCCGCCCGTCGTCTCGACTTCGATGAGAAGCAGGACCGTGCCGGCGAGGTCGCCGTCCACGACCGTCACCGTCGCAATGTCGGTGCAGCCGTACGCCTCGTGGTCGAGTGCCACGCTTCCGGCGCTTCCCTGCAGGAAATCCCTGATCTCGTCGTACACGAGGTGAATCGGCACGCCGCGATTCGGGCAGTTCGCGCAATGATGCAGCGCGATCACCTTGTGCGAGGACCGGGCCATCACGGGGGAACCCGATGACCCGCCCTCGGTGTCGGCGAAGTAGCCGACGTCGAAATACCCGGACCCGGAGCAGGGCGGAGTCGTGATGGAGTTGACACGGGGAATCCCGCCCACGTCCGATGGATGGGTACTCACGATGGCGAACTCCTTTGCGCGTCCGCCGGGATGCTGGAGGATGTAGATCTCCTCACCGACGACCGCGACACGGTCGTCGATTTCCAGATGTCCGAATACAGATGCGGGATCCCCGGAGGTGACCTCGATCAGGGCGTAGTCGAGGTTCGCGTTGTCCTGCAGGAGCGTGCCGCCAGAATACACCGTGCCCGGATGACAGAGCAGGCAGTTGATGTCGCCGCAGTTGGACGCTTCGGCGGCGAACTCGTAGTCGGTGTTCAGCGCCGCCGAATCGGACGTGATGCAGTGTTCGTTGGTGAGCAGCAGGTTGTCGGAAGACACCAGCCAGCCCGTGCACAGGCTGCTTCCGTTGATCAACAGGCGCGCGACCGCCCTTCCCCTGGCGTATTCAGTCGGATGCGAGCCCTGGTAGCAGACCGCGTTCCGCTTGTCGTCGAGTCCGCAGATCGCCTCCGGCTGTGGCCCCTGGGGCTCCACCTCGGATCGCCGGGGCGGAGCGCCGAGATCGACGGTTCCCGCCACGTACTCGTCGATGACGAATCCCGATCCGCCTGAGTCGCTGGTGACGAACAACTGGATCAGGGCAGCATCCCCCTTGATGTGCTGCGCCCAGAAGGTGCGATGTCCGAGCTTCCCCTCCGAGCCGATCACGTATCGCTGTCCGCCCTGCAAGTCTGACACGACGACATGGTCGCCCTCGCCCAGGTTGAAATTTGAGAAGTGAATCGAGATGTAGGTGGCGCCGGGATGGTGGATCACGTCGCTCCACTCGAGCTTCGGCGGCGGACCGACCAGCCCCGAGTATTCGTGAGGGGTATCCAGGTCGATCGGGAAGTGCTCGCCCGCGGTCACGATCTGGGCCGCGGCTGGGGCGCTGATGGCAATCGCAATCATTGCCGGCAGAGCGCGGACGATGGCTGCGACGCGGAACTCGTGTGTGCGGTGCCGAACGCTTCGGGCACTGAACATTCCAGGACCTCCCCGAGGAAATCTCCGGTGGCTCACTCGTTTCATGACATCGTCGGGGTTGGCCGCACGGGGCCGGTCACGGCGATGGGAAGTTGACCCCGCAAGCGACACACGGTGGCGGCGGCGGCGGAACCTCCACGGTCGAGGCCGAGGAACTCGAGAGAGACTGCCGCTCCACGGTGTCGAAGAACTTGAGGTCCAGGAAGCCGAAGCCCCGGAAGGCGATGCCGCCGGAGAAGACCGTGTTGTCCATGGCGACGACGGAGTTGATGAGCGTCGTCCCGTCGCTGTCGTACAGGTTCCCGACGATGGTGCCGTTCGCGTTCCACAACACCTCCATGCGGTACCACTTGTTCGGGACCCAGACCTGCGGAGAGCTTCCGATGTCCTGGAAGCCGTAGCCCGCATTCCGCTGGATCAGCAGCGAGTTCGTATTCGGCGCCATCACCATCGAGAGCGTCCCCGCGGCGGTCGCGCCGAAGCCGAAGTAGGCGCGGCCGTCGCTGGAGCCGGAAGCCTGGACCCAGGTCGACACGATGTTGCCGCGCTCGACGCGCACATCGGAGTCGTTGCGGTAAGCCCATCCGCTCCCGTTGGCCTGGAGGCCAAAGGGTCCGTCGTGCGCAGCCTGCGGGGACACGGCGAAGCCGGCTGAGCCGAAGACGAAGCTGTACTCGGAGAGGTCTCCGTCGTCGAAGTCCTCGATCACCGTCGTCGCTGGCCCGGCCGGTAGCGAGACGGCGTCGAGGTTGCGAGAAACGCCGTCGAAGAGGCCGTCCCCTTCCAGAAAGAGGCTCCCCGCCAGGGTGGCCGGGTCGATGGCGAAGAGGTCGGTGCGGGGGACGTCGGCGAAGCCGTAGCTGGCACCGGTGCCCACCCGCCCGATGCCGTCGCTGCGGATCGAAAAGATCACGGATCCATCGGGCGCGGCGTGGAGGGCGTCGATGTCGGGGTTCGACTGCGGCGCGCCCGTGAAGATCGTCGCTTCGTCGAGACCCATGTAGAGCGTCGCGACGTCGGCGACCGGGTCGTACTCCACGATGTCGCCGTTCTCGAAGGACAGCCCGCCTAGAGTCGCGCTCAGCGAGGTGGACAGGATCCAGTTCCCATTGGGCAGGATCGAGAAGGCATCGATGTCGTTCTGGGAGCCGCCGAAACCGACCAGCTCCTCGAACAGGAGGGTGGCCGAGGCGCCATCCCACAGCACGAGGTCACCGTTGCGGATGTAGGGAACTCCGCCGAAGCCCTGGGTGACGTCTGTGCTCGTCGAGAAGACGGACTCGGTCTCGGACAGGATGTGGAAGGCATCGATGTCCTCGAGGATCGTGTCCGGGAAGGCGGAGAAGACCAGGTTCCCGGTGGCGAGATCGACGGCGTCGACCGGACGCACCACCTCGCCGCCGTAGGTCGCGTTCTGCAGGCCCGCCTCGACGTTGAAGGAGACCGTCACGTTGCCCACCACGGGCGGCGGGGGCTCGTCGTCCTCCACGCCGAAGCAGATGTCGTCGACCCCCTCGGCCTGATTGGTGGGAGCGCGGACGACGATCCGCGTGATCACGTCGCTATCGGAGGAGACGCCCCAGAAGCTGCCCGCATTCGTGCACGATGCGGTGGTCGAGCCGAGCGGGCCGCCGGCTCCGAAGACGTCGATCTGGCAGGTGTCGGCGCTGAAGTAGGAGACGAGGTCCATCCCTGCGGCCTGCGTGTCGCCACCCGTGAAGTTGATGACGTAGGAGTCGGTGAAGGTGTTCGCGACGACGTTCTTCGACGGAGCGCCGTTGGCGAAGTTGAGGGCCAGGCCCTCGAAGGGGTCGGGGCCCGGGTCGTCGAGGAACTCGATCCCGGTCTGGATGTCGCCCGGCATGAAGCAGGAGTCGTTGCTGCTCTCGTTGAGCGGAGCCGGGCACCCCACGACGTCGCCCGGCGCGACGTTGCCCTCCTCGAAGTCCTCGCAGGGAAGGCCGGGGAAGCGGTCGTCGAACATGTCGCGGTTCGAGTAGAAGGTGAGGTCGCCCCCGCCCCCGCCTCCGCAGCTGGGCATCTTGAACGCCGCGATGCGGCTCTGCCAGTTGATTGATCCGCCGAAGCCGTAGTACTCCGTGGTGTACCAGAAGGTGCAGTCGGCGACGGGGTCGACGCTCATGGTCGAGTAGTCGCCCCAGCGATTGGACCCGGTCTGGGCGCTGCCGCCGGCGACGACCTCGACCTCGCCGCCGGGCAGGGTGCCCGGGGGATCCGTGGCCTCGCGGGCCACGTAGCGGATCGAGGGGTTGGTCACGAAGCTGGAGACGCTGTAGCCGAGCGCGATGTTGCCATCACCGTCCATGGCGATGGACCCCATCCAGCGGTTCTCCCCGTCGGCCGGCGCGTAGGTGCCGTCCTGGAACTGCATCCAGCCCGCGCCCGAGTTGCGCAGCTCGGACCAGTAGATGCCCGCGATGTCGGTGCCGGTGGAGTCGACGGTGGAGTTCACGAGGAGGGAGTCGTGGGAGGGGAAGTGGCGGAACTGAGCCCGGTACATCTGGAGCTCGTCGATCGGGTCGAGGCGCTGGCCCGAAGACGCCTGCGGAATGCAGTCGCGGTTGAAGAATCCGCACATGTCGCTGTCGAAGTCCGCGCTCGAGGCCACGATCGGTAGCTCGATGAAGGTGGAGGCCGGCGGGTTGGCGAAGTCGGGGCGGAACTCCCAGAGACGGATGCCATCGACGCCCGTGAGGGGCCCACTGAAGTCGTCGTCCCAGACCTTGGTGAAGATGCCTGGGGTATCCGGTGCCGGGGGCGGGCCTTCGAGATGCGGCGGCTGGAGGCCGTCCACGCAGTCGTTGGGGAGGCAGGGCAGGCTGAACTTGACGAAGGTCGGCGCACCGCTCCCGGCCAGCATGTCGGCCCGATCGAAAGCGACGGCGCTGGCGATCCCGTCGTTGCTCGGGAAGTCGCGCAGGGTCAGGTAGTAGGCGTCCGGCATGATGCCGAACTTCGGATAGTCGTTGGCCTGCCCGGGAGAGACCAGAAAGGCCCAGCGATCGTAGGGGCCGGCGGGGTCGGGGGTCTGGGACAACGCGACGCACTGGATCCCCTCGTCCACCGAGAACTGGCTGAACAGCCAGCGGTCGGCCAGGTGGTCGTAGAGGACGATGGGGTCGCCGTCGTTGTTGAACTCGCAAGGGCCGCCGAAGCCCGACCAGATGGCGTTGCCGGGCAGCGCCTGGGGGAAGACCGGGTTCGCCCCGATCGGGTCGCCGTTGGCATCGCGGCTGATCTCCCAGATCTGGAAGACGATGTTGATCCACTGCACGTAGTGGTCGGGTCCGATGTCGCCCTGGGTGTCGGGCGGGGTGAGCCGGAAGCCGACGACGGCGGCGTTGTCGGCGTTGCCCAGGCCCTCGAAGTCGAGGCTCACGCCCGGCGTGGTCGAGGGTTCCGGCAGGGGCGGGTCCTCTTCCGTCGTGGTGCTCCCGGTCAGGGTGGTCGGCGGGGCGCCGCCGGCGGACGTCGCGGCCTCCGGGCTGCGCTGGGTGGCGCCCTGGGGCGCGCGGGCCGGGATCCGCAGAGGGATCTCGATCGTGGTCACCTCGCGCGAGGTGACGGCGTCGCGCGCCTCGGCGGCGATGTCCCTCAGGGCGGGCGACACGTCGTGGTGGAGTGCGGAGCCGATCTCCGGCATGACGCGCGTCTGTCTGCAATGCGGAGCGAGCAGCACGCTCGCGGCCAGGCCCGCCAGCGCGAAACCCAGTGCCCGATTCGACTTCATCGCTCAGCCCCCCGATGGATGGGAACGATCCCCAGCCAATGCAGAAACGGCTGGCACCGAATCAGTGCAGCAGCCCCGGCGCAATTAGAACACGGAGGGCTTGGAAACGAAAGCGATTTCCTCGTGAAGGAGGCCGTCCGGCTGGGGCATCCTGGGTCCCCGAGAAGTGCGGCCCGCCTGGAGGGTACGTCCTCTCTGCGGCGGCGACGAGCAGCCTTCCGGGGCTCGCGAACTTCCTGGACGGCGACATCGTCGAGTGGAACCCGAACACCTCGACGGCGTCGCCCTTCCCGGCGGAGGGGGCGATCTTCACCTCCGGCGCCAACAACGGCGTCGACGCGCTCCACGCCCTCAACGGCACGGATCTGATCTTCTCGGCGGCGGCCTCAACAACGGGGGCACCGCGACGCTGACCAACAGTACGCTGTCTGGGAACACGGCGTATGGGATCACGGGGTGCGATCCTTCCAGGTTCTGTTTCGGACTTGGCGGCGGCCTCTCTAATGGGGGCACCGCGACGCTGATCAACAGCACGCTGTCCGGGAACTCGGCGGTCGAAGGCGGCGGCGGTGGCCTATGCATTCGTGACATCTCCAATGTCACGGCACTCACTAGCACGATGATCGTCAACAGCCCGAGTGGCGGCGACTGCGCCGTCACCGGGCCCATCACCTCGCACGGCCACAACCTCGATAGCGACGGCACGTGCAACCTGACCGAGCCCAGCGACCTCCCCAACACCGACCCGTTCCTCGGCCCGCTACGGGACCACGGCGGACCCACGCTGACCCACCATCCTCTCGACGGAAGCCCGGCGATCGATGCCATCCCAGTCGAGGAGTGCCTGGACGACGAGGGCATGCCGCTCCTCGCGGACCAGCGCGGGGTGGAACGTCCGCACGGGCTTGGCTGCGATATCGGAGCGGTCGAGTATGTCCCGGAGCCCCAAAGCGCCCTGCTGAGTGCTGGCGCGATCGGTGGTCTTCTTGGCCTGCGGAGGTGGCGACGGCAGCGGTGATTGCGTTGCAGGCGCATCAGCGGGAGTGACCGGCTACCGTCCTGACATGGACGGCGTCACTGAGACG
>JASJBO010000278.1 GCA_030066475.1 Myxococcota bacterium | reverse complement strand
ACGGCCTTCCTGTTCGCCCTGGCGATTGCCCTGGCCGGCCTGCTCGGACCAGTGCCCCAGCTGGTTCCAGAGCCCCGGCAGCGCTGATCCCAGCGGGCAGATCACCTGGAATTCAGGCAACTGCTCCTGGCACCCATCTAGAGAGCCTAGAGAGCCCGGACGGGGCCGGCCCCGATCTTGCGTGTCTCGTGGCCGACGGCGCGCCGCGTGCCGGTCGCGCGGGCGGTTGGGTCTTCCCGGCGTACAGCCGATCCTGTAGGCAGGACGGGAGTTTGCGCGTGTGCGCTGCTCCCTGCAACGAGGAGTCGAGCCCGTGTTCGAGACCGCCGAGCTGGGGCGAACTGTCACGAAGCGCGAGTACAAGACGCGCGTTCCGTCCCTGCGCCAGGCCCTGCTGGCCGCGCAGGAGGAGGTGCGTCGCGCCGGGCTTCCGGTGATCGTGCTGTTCGGGGGGGTGGACGGCGCCGGCAAGGGCGACGTGGTCCACGCCCTGAACGAGTGGATGGACCCGCGCTGGATGCTCACCCAGGCCTTCGAGCGCCCCTCCCAGGACGAGGCGGAGCGCCCGGAGTACTGGCGCTTCTGGCAAGCTCTTCCCCCAAGGGGGCGAATCGGGCTGCTGATGAGCGCCTGGTACTCGCGGCCGCTGCTGCGACGGGCCTACGGGGGCAGCGAGGCCGAGTTCGACGAGGCCCTCGAGGAGGCCGCCGGCTTCGAGCAGCAGCTCGCCGACGACGGGGCCCTGGTGGTCAAGTTCTGGCTGCACCTGGGCCGCAAGGGCCAGGAGAAGCGCTTCAAGCGGCTCGAGAAGGACCCCCTGCAGGCCTGGCGCGTCAGCGAGCGCGACTGGGAGCACTGGCGGCGCTACGACGACTTCGTGGACGCCGCCGAGCGCATCATCGGGCGCACCAGCACCGGCGCCTGCCCGTGGCACATCGTCGAGGGGGTGTGCCCCCGCTACGCGAGCCTGCACGTGGCCGAGCTGCTGCTCGAGGCGATCCAGCGCGGGCTCGCCGAGCGAGAGGCCGCCCCGCGCGCCGCGGCGTCGCCCTCGCTCTCCGCCCTGGCCGAGGCGTCCTCGGACGCCGAGCTCACGCACGGCCGCGCGCCCACGGTGCTCGACAAGCTCGCCATGCAGCAACGACTCGACAAGCGCGAGTACCGCCGGCAGCTCGCGACGTACCAGGGGCGGCTGAACCGACTGCAGCTCCATGCCCGCCGGCAGAAGGTCTCGACCGTGCTGGTCTTCGAGGGGTGGGACGCGGCGGGCAAGGGGGGCGCCATCCGCCGTCTGAACGCAGCGCTCGACTCGCGCGGTGTACGCGTGGTGCCGATTGCCGCCCCCACCGACGAGGAGCGCGCCCAGCCGTACCTGTGGCGCTTCTGGCGCCACCTGGCGCGAGCCGGGCGCGTCACGATCTTCGACCGGAGCTGGTACGGGCGCGTGCTGGTCGAGCGGGTCGAGGGCTTCGCCTCCGAGCGCGACTGGCGACGCGCCTACGCCGAGATCAACCGCTTCGAGCAGCAGCTCACGGGCCACGGTATCGTCCTGGTCAAGTTCTGGATGCACATCACCAAGGAGGAGCAGCTGCGCCGCTTCCAGGAACGCGAGCAGACCCCCTGGAAGCGTTGGAAGCTCACCGACGAGGACTGGCGCAACCGCGAGCGCTGGGACGACTACGAGATCGCGGTGCACGACATGGTCGAGCGCACCAGCACGCGCCGCGCCCCCTGGGTCCTGGTCGAGGCCAACGACAAGCCGTTCGCGCGCATCAAGGTGCTGCAACGCGTGTGCGAGGCGATCGAGGCCCGGGTGGGCGCCCCCGAACCGACCCCCTCCAGCGACGAGAAGAAGCGAGCGAGCCGATGAATCCCCCCGAATCGAACCGTGCGGAGCGCGAGCCCGAGCCCCAGGCTCAGGTGGAGACGATCGCCGAGCCCACGCCGCTGGCGGTCCGCACCCGGGCGGGGGTGCCGACCCCCGTCCCCGAGTTCCAGGGCGAGCCCGACCTCTCGTCGCCCGAGCTGTACCTCAACCGCGAGCTCACCTGGCTCGGCTTCAACTACCGGGTGCTCCACGAGGCGGCGGACGAGCGCACCCCGCTGCTCGAGCGCGTCAAGTTCCTGGCGATCGTCGGGTCGAACCTCGACGAGTTCGTGATGAAGCGCATCGGCGGCCTCAAGCAGCAGGCCGCGGCCGGCATGCGCGAGCCGACGATCGACGGGCGCACCCCCGAGCAGCAGATCGCCGACTGCTACGACGTGATCCGCGACCTCTACCGCCGCGAGCGCGAGGTGCTGGCGAAGCTGGTGACGCGGCTCGCCGAGCACGACATCGTCATCGCGCGCTACGAGGACCTCGACGACTCCGACCGCGCCTGGCTGCGCGACTACTACTACACGAACATCTTCCCACTGGTCACGCCGCAGGCGATGGACCCGGCCCACCCCTTCCCGTTCATCTCGAACCTCTCGCTGAACCTGCTGGTCACCGTGCGACAGACGCGCGACGACACGCTTTCGCTGGCGCGCGTGAAGGTGCCCGTGGGCACGGGCATCCCGCGCCTGCTGCGGGTGCAGGAGCGCGACGTGTTCGTCCCCCTCGAGCAGGTGATGGCGAACAACCTCGACCTGCTGCTGCCGGGCATCCAGGTCGAGGACTGCGAGCTGTTCCGCGTCACGCGCAACGCCAACACCGAGCGCGACGAGGACCAGGCCGACGACCTGCTGGCGCTGATCGAGACCGAGCTGCGCGAGCGGAAGTTCGCGCCGATCGTGCGGCTCGCGGTCGAGAAGGGCATGTCGCCGCTGCACCGCGGCATGCTCGCCGCCGAGCTCGGCCTCGACGAGGAGAGCGACGTGGTCGAGGTGGAAGGCATGCTGGGCACGCGCGACCTGATGGAGCTCGCGGCCCTCGACCTCCCCGAGCTGCACGACCCGCCGCACCACCCGATCGACCACGCGCGCCTGACCGGCGACCGCCCGATCTTCCACGCCATCCGCGACGCCGGCTCGATCCTGCTCCAGCACCCCTACGAGTCGTTCTCCTCGTCGGTGGAGCGCCTCCTGCGCGAGGCCAGCGAGGACCCCAAGGTGCGCGCCATCAAGATGACGCTGTACCGCACCTCGGCCAAGACGAACGTCATCAAGCACCTGGTCAACGCCGCGCAGAACGGCAAGCAGGTGGCCGTGGTGGTCGAGCTGAAGGCGCGCTTCGACGAGAGCGCCAACATCCAGTGGGCGAGCCGCCTGGAGGAGGCCGGCATCCACGTGACCTACGGGGTGGTGGGACTCAAGACGCACTGCAAGGTCATCCTGGTGGTGCGGCAGGACTACAACGGGCTGACCCGCTACGCGCACGTGGGCACGGGCAACTACCACGCCGGCACGGCCCGCATGTACTCGGACCTGGGGCTGCTGACCTCGGACGACGCGATCGGCCAGGACCTGACCGAGCTGTTCAACTACCTGTCCACCGGCTACAAGCCGAAGCGGCGCTACCGCAAGCTGCTGCCCGCACCGACGCACCTGAAGCGGGGCCTGCTCGACCGCATCCAGCGCGAGATCGATCTGCACACCCCGGAGTCGCCGGGACTGATCCAGTTCAAGATGAACGCCCTCGAAGACACGGACGTGACGCGCGCCCTGTACGAGGCGGCGCGCGCCGGGGTCCAGGTGGACCTGATCGTGCGCGACACCTGCCGGCTGCGCCCGGGCATCCCCGGCCTGTCGGAGAAGGTCCGCGTGATCAGCATCGTCGGGCGCTTCCTCGAGCACGCTCGCATCTACTACTTCCGCAACGGCGGCGAGTCCGAGTACTACATCGGCTCGGCCGACCTGATGAAGCGCAACCTCGAGAGCCGGGTGGAGAGCGTGGTCCCGGTGGAGGATCCGAAGCTCCAGGAGGAGCTGCGCTTCGTGCTCGACACCCAGCTCGGCGACATGCGCAGCGCCTGGGAGATGCAGCCCGACGGCACCTACCGGCAGCGCGTGCCGGGCCGCGGGCGCAAGGGGCGCAGCTCGCAGGAGACCCTGGCGCAGCGCGCCGACAAGCGTCTCAAGGACGCGACGCGCCTGCGCAAGCGGCGGCCCAAGGGCGTGGCCAGGCGGGGCAGCCGCTGAGTCCGCGGCGCATGGGCCTCGGCGCCGGCCTCGCGTGCGCCGCGCTGCTGCTGGCGGGCGCCGCGCGCGCCGGCGGCGGCGAGCACGACGGCTGGCCGCACTACGGCGGCGACGCGGGCGGGCAGCGCTTCTCGACCCTCGCACAGATCACGCCCCAGAACGTCTCCGGGCTCGAGGTCGCCTGGACCCACCGCCACGGGGACTGGAAGCAGGGACGCGCCGCGGGGACGCCGTCGGAGATCGCCTTCGAGGCGACGCCGATCGTCGCCGAGGACACGCTGTTCTACTGCACGCCGCTGAACCGGGTGTTCGCGCTCGACCCCGCGACCGGCGCGGAGCGCTGGAGCTACGACCCCGGCATCGACCTCGAGGCCCGCTACGCCAACCAGCTCGTGTGCCGTGGCGTCGCGCACTGGCGCGACTCCCAGGCCGCACCCGACGCCGTCTGCGCCAGCCGCGTCTTCACCGGCACCAACGACGCGCGGCTGATCGCCCTCGACGCCAGGACCGGGCGACCGTGCAGCGATTTCGGTGAGGGGGGCGCGGTGGACCTCACCGCCGGCGTGGGCGAGATCCACTGGAAGGGCGAGTTCCAGGTGACCTCGGCGCCCGTGCCGGCCGGCGACGTGGTGGCGGTCGGCACGGCCGTCAGCGACAACCACACGACACGGGCGCCGAGCGGCGTGGTGCGCGGCTTCGACGCGCGCAGCGGGACGCTGCGCTGGGCCTGGGACCCCGTGCCCGAGGACTTCGAGCCGGCGCCGCACCACGCGAAGAGCCCGGGCGGCTACTACCTGGGCACCGCCAACGTCTGGGCGCCGATCTCGTACGACGCGGGGCGCGACCTGCTGTTCGTGCCGACGGGCAACACGGCGCCCGACTACTTCGGCGGCCACCGCGGCGCGCTCGAGACCTACGCCAGCTCGGTCGTGGCGCTGCGCGGGCGCAGCGGCGAGCGGGTCTGGCACTTCGCGACCGTGCACCACGACCTGTGGGACTTCGACGTCCCGGCGCAGCCGACCCTCACGAAGCTCGCGCGCGACGGCGCGCGGATCCCGGCGGTGGTGCAGGCCACCAAGATGGGCCTGCTGTTCGTGCTGCACCGCGAGACGGGCGAGCCGCTGTTCCCGGTCGAGGAGCGGCCCGTGCCGCAGGGCGGCGTGCCGGGCGAGACGCTGTCGCCGACGCAGCCGTTCCCGGTGAAGCCGCCGCCTCTGGTGCGCCACACGCTCACGCCCGACGACGCCTGGGGCCTCACCTTCTGGGACCGCGGCCGCTGCCGCGAGCGGATCGCGGCGCTGCGCTCGGACGGCATCTACACGCCGCCCTCGCTCCAGGGGTCGGTCATGTACCCCGGCAACGCGGGGGGCGCGAACTGGGGCGGGGTCGCCGTCGACCCCGAGCGCCAGATCGTGGTGGTGAACGTGATGGACTTCCCCTGGGAGGTGACCCTGTTCCCGGCCGAGGAGTTCGAGGCGCGCCGCGCGGCCGAGCCCGGCGTCGAGATCGCGCCCCAGCACGGCACGCCGTACGGCATGCGACGCGCGCGGCTGTTCTCGCCGCTGGGCCTGCCCTGCAACCCGCCGCCCTGGGGCGAGCTGATCGCGGTCGACCTGGCAGGCGGCGAGATCCTGTGGCGCCGGCCCTTCGGCACCGTGCGCGACTTCCTGCCGATCCCGATCGCGATCGAGTTCGGCCTGCCCAGCCTGGGCGGGCCGCTCGTCACGCGCAGCGGGCTGATCCTGATCGGCGCGAGCTACGACGACTACCTGCGCGCCTACGACGTCGAGACCGGCGAGGAGCTGTGGAAGGGACGGCTGCCGGCGGGCGGGCAGGCCACGCCCATGACCTATCGGGCGGACGGCCGCCAGTTCGTCGTGATCGCGGCGGGCGGGCACGAGCGCGGCGGCACCACCGCCGGCGACTTCGTGGTGGCCTTCGCGCTGCCGAGGTAGCCGAGCCGGCTGCTCGCGAGCACGGCCGCGGGCACCAGCAGCAGCACGACTGCGGTCGAGAACAGCTCGCCGAACGCCAGCGACACCGCGATCGGGCGGATCCACTGGGCCTGGGTGCTGCGCTCGAAGAGCAGCGGCGTGAGACCCAGGCAGGTCGTGGCCGTGGTCACGACGATCGGGCGGAAGCGCGCGACGCACGCGCGCTCGATCGCCTCGGGCAGCGGTACGCCGCGGCGGCGCAGCGCGCCCAGCGCATGGACGAGCACCAGGCTGTCGTTCACCACCACCCCCTGGAGGCCGATCAGCCCGACCAGCGAGAAGCTGGTGAGGTCCATGCCGAGCAGCGCGTGGCCCCACACCGCACCGATCAGGCCGAAGGGCACCGCCAGCAGGATCAGCAGCGGCTGCAGGTAGGAGCGCAGCGGGAAGGCGAGCAGCACGTAGATCCCCAGCAGCGAGAGGACGAGCGCGGTCCCCAGCGCCGCCAGGAACTCGGCCTGGTCGCGCTGCTGGCCCTCGAGGGAGTACGAGACGCCGGGATGCCCGGCCAGCAGCGCGGGCAGCTCGACCTCCTCGAGCGCCTCGACCACCCGGTTCGCGTTGGTGAGCGCCGGGTCGAGGTCTGCGGTGACGCTCACTGTGCGGCGCCGGTCGGCGCGGTCGATCGAGGCCCAGCCGCGCGCCGTCTCGGCGCGCGCCACGGCGGCGAACGGGACGGCGTCGCGCGCGGGCGTCCGGATCCACATGCGCTCGAGGTCGCCCAGCGAGCGCCGCTCGCCCGCCGGGTAGCGCACCACCACGGCCACGTCCTCGCGCCCGCGCTGGATGCGCTGCGCCTCCTCGCCGTGGAAGCCCTGCCGCACCTGGCGTGCGACCGCCGCGAGCGACAGGCCGTGGGCCTCGGCCTCGGGGCGCACCGCCACGCGCAGCTCGCGCTTGCCGCGCCGGTGCGAGCTGGCGACGTCGTGCACGCCCTCGAATCCGGTGAGCCGGTCGGCCAGCGCCTGCGCCGCCCGCTCGAGCTCGTCGGCGTCGCGCCCGGCGAGCTGCACGTGGACGGGATTGCCCACCGAGAAGAACGACGAGGCGAACGCGAGCTCCTCCGCGTCCGGGATCGGTCCGGTGAGCGCGCGCCAGCGATCCGCGACGTCCGCCGCCGAGAGGCCGCGCGTCTCGGCGGGCGCCAGCTCGAGCTGCACCTCGGCCACGTGGGCGCCCCGGAAGCGGCTCCACGCCAGCGGGCTGAAGAAGTGCAGCGACATCTTCTCGGGCTGCTCGCCGATCGACGTGTGGACGCTGCGGATCACGCCGGTGTGGCCCTCGGCGTCCAGCTGGTCGCGCAGGCGCAGCGCGCTCGCCTCGATCTGGCCGGCCAGCGCGTCGGTCCCCTCGACGGAGCTGCCGCGCGGCAGCGTGAGGATCGCGGTCACGTGGTTCGACTCGGTGTTGGGCAGGAAGGTGAACGGAATCCAGCTCCCCAGCAGGCAGCCGAGCGTGACCAGGAAGACGGCGGTTCCGAGGGCCAGCGCCAGGGCGCGCTGCCGCAGCGTCCGGCGCAGCAGCGGCAGGTAGACCGAGACGACGAAGCGCTCGAGGCCGCGAGCGAAGCGCGCCTGGACGCGCTCGGCGCCTCGCAGCGCGCGCCACCGCGCGCGCGCCTCCCCCCGATGCGCCAGGTGCGCGGGCAGGATCAGCAGCGACTCGATCAGGGAGAAGACGAGACATGCGATCACGATCATCGGCAGCGGCCGCGACTGCGCGCCCATCAGGCCGGGCAGCACGAAGCAGGGCGCCAGCGCGAGCATCGTGGTGAGGGCGGCGACCGCGACGGGCGTCGCCACCTCGCGAGCCCCGCGCAGTGCCGCGCGCAGCGGATCCGGATCCGACTGACTGCGGCGCTCGATCCGCTCGCCCACCACGATGGCATCGTCGGTGACCAGCCCGAGCGCGACGAGGAAGCCGAGCGACGAGATCATGTTGAGCGAGAGGTCGAGCACCGGCATCAGCGCCAGCGCGCCGAGGAACGAGACGCAGATCCCGGCGCTCACCCACAGCGCCAGGCGCGCGCGCAGGAACAGCGCCAGCGCGATCAGCACCAGCGCCAGCCCCTGGAGGCCGCTCTTCGTCATCAGGTCGCGGCGGCTGCGCAGCTGCTGGGCGTCGTCGCGCCAGGTGCGGACCTCGAGGCCCGGCGGCAGGCGCCCGGCCAGCTCGGCGACGTAGGCGCGCACGGCGTCGGAGACGGCGACCAGGTTCTGGTCGCCGGCGCGCATCACGCGCAGCAGGGCCGCGGGTCGGCCGTCGAAGCGGGCGCGCTGGTCGGTCTCGGCGAAGCCGTCGACCACGCGCGCCACGTCGCCGAGCCGCAGCCGCGTGCCGTCCGCGCGCGGCAGCAGCACGATGCGCTCGAACTCGGGGCCCGCGGCCGCTTCCCCCGCCGCGCGCAGCAGGATCTCGCCGCCGGCGGTGCGCAGCGAGCCGCCGGGCAGGTCGATCGACGAGCGCCGCACCGCCGCGACCACGTCGTCGAAGGCGAGCCCGTGGCGGCGCAGCTCGTCCTCCGAGACCTCGATCGAGATCTCGTCGGGCCGCACGCCGGTGAGCTCGACGCGCGCCACGTCGGGCTGATCGAGCAGCTCGTCGCGCACCCGCTCGGCCAGCGTCTTGCGCGCCGCCTCGTCGACGTCGCCCACCAGCGCCACGTCGATCACGTGACCCCAGCTGCGCACCTCGCGGATCACCGGTGCCTCGGCCTCGTCGGGGAAGTGCGCGATCGCCTCGACGCGCGCCTCGATCTCGCGCAGCACCTCGCGGACGTCGGCGCGCCGCTCGAGCTCGACCGCGACGGTGCCCAGGCTCTCGACGGCGGTCGACCGCACGCGCCGCACCCCGCGCAGCGCGTGCACCGCCTCCTCGATCGGGATGCACAGCCCCGCCTCCACCTCGTCGGGCGCCGCGCCCTCGTGCACCACCGTGATGGTGATCACGCCGAGCGAGGCCTCGGGGAAGATCTCCTGCTCGACGCGCGGCGCGGCCAGCAGGCCGGCCACCACGATCAGCAGCATCAGCAGGTTCGCCGCGACGCGGTTGCCGGCGAACCAGGCGATGGGGCCGCTCACTGCGGCGAGCCGGCCGGCTGTTGCTGGTGGACTCCGCTCGCCTCCGGCTCGCTGCGCGCTCCGCGGGCTTTGCCCGCTCCGCTTGCACGGACTCCGCTCGCCTCCGGCTCGCTGCGCGCTCCGCGGGCTTTGCCCGCTCCGCTTGCACGGACTCCGCTCGCCTCCGGCTCGCTGCGCGCTCCGCGGGCTTTGCCCG
>JASJBO010000277.1 GCA_030066475.1 Myxococcota bacterium | reverse complement strand
TAGCCGAAGTCGCGGCCGCCGTGGTTCAGGAAGTCGTTGTCCTTCAGGTTGATGAAGAACTGCGCCGTGGCGCTGTTGACGTCGCGCGTGCGCGCCATGGCCAGCGTGCCGCGGTCGTTCTTGAGCCCGTTGTCGGCCTCGTTCTTGATCGGCGCGCGCGTCTTCTTCTGCGACATGTCGGCGGTGAAGCCGCCGCCCTGGATCATGAAGTCGGGAATCACCCGGTGA
This sequence comes from Myxococcota bacterium, assembly GCA_030066475.1. Next base: position 9,186 of record JASJBO010000277.1, on the reverse strand, counting down.
AAGATGGTGTCGTCGAAGAAGCCGGCGTCGACGTACTCGAGGAAGTTCTCGACGGTGATCGGCGCCTTGTCGGTATCGAGCTCGATCTCGATCTCGCCCTTCGAGGTCTCGAGGATCACCACGGTCTTCCCTCCCCCGGTCTGGTTGGATGCGCCCTCCTCCTGCGCCGACGCGGCACCGGCGCCGAGCCCGACGAGCCCGAGGCAGATTGCGAAGACGAGGACGAGCTGGATACGCATGACGGCTTTTTCCCCCGGAAACGCGCTCAGGCCGCGCAGCGTACACACTCGGCCGCGCGATGCCAACCGCATTCGCGTGGAGATGGACCCAGGCGCACCCGCAGTCAGAGCCGCACCGGCAGCTCGAGGTACTCCTGATAGACGAAGTCGCGGTGCGCGAGCAGCGCGGGATCGCACGCGGCGCGCAGCGGCTGGCCCGCGGTGTAGGCCCCCCGCATCGGTTCCGACATCGCGCACTGCTCGTGCGGCAGTGGCTCGACCATCGCGGCGAAGGCCGCCCACCACAGGTCGAGGGCGCTCAGCACGTCGCCGATCAGGAAGCGGCTGCCGCGCTCGCGCTGCGACGCGAGCTGGGCCGAGAACAGCGCCAGGATCTCCGCGCAGCGCCCCTCGGCCGCCGCGGCCAGCTCGGGCGTGTGGCCGTAGCGGTCGGCCAGGGTGCGCACCATCGGCAGGTCGGGGGCCGCGGCGAGCGCGGCGTCCACCAGCATCAGCCGCCGGCACCAGCCGAAGCCGAGCTCGCCGCACAGCTCGCGCCCCAGCCCGAACATCCCGGCGCGCCGCACCGGGTCGGCCGGCACCAGCGGCGGGTCGGGGGCCAGCCGCTCCGCCAGCCAGAGGATCTCCTCCCAGCCGGTGCGCGCCCGCTCCTGCTCCCACATTGCGACCGGCGCGTTGTCGTGCCCGGTCCACGCGCGCAGCGCGTCGTTGTCGCCGCCCGCCCGCTGCGGCACGCGGACGAACGGGATCCCCTTGACCCGGAACACGGCCTTCGCCGCCTCGCCCCAGGGCCCGGGCACGCCCTGGGTGAGCGCGAGCCGCAGCCCGCCCAGCTCGCGCGCCCGCTCGGCCTCGACCCAGTCGTCCGCGCCCATTTCTAGTACCCGAGCGCCAGACCGTCGCTGCGCGGGTCGCTGCCGCCGCGGTGCCAGCCCGTCTCGAGGTCGATCACGATCGCCTGCGCGCTCGACCAGTTGCGGCGCGACACCTCCACCTCGTGTCCGCGCGCGCGCAGCGCCTCCACCACGTCGGGCGCGATCGCGCGCTCGACGAACAGCTTGTCGGGCACCCACTGGTGGTGGAAGCGCGGCGCCGACACCGCCTCGGAGACGTCCATGCCGAAGTCGACCACGTTCAGGATCGAGAGCAGCGTCGTCGTGATGATGCGCGGCCCGCCGGGGCTGCCCGTCACCATCCGCACGCGCTCGCCGTCGAGCAGGATCGTGGGCGTCATGCTCGAGAGCGGCCGCTTGCCCGGCTCGACCGCGTTCGCGCCCGTGGTGTCCACCAGCCCGAAGGCGTTGGGCTCGTTCGGCGCGATCGAGAAGTCGTCCATCTCGTCGTTCAGCACGATGCCCGTGCCCGGCGCCGTGACGCCGGAGCCGTACAGCAGGTTCACCGTCTGCGTCACCGCCACGGCGTTGCCCGCCGCGTCGGTGACCGAGAAGTGCGTGGTGCCGCCGTCGAGCGTCGGCGCGGCCGGCACGCCGGGGCCCGGCACCCGGATCGCCACCTCGGAGCGCCCCCACGTCCAGGGCGCGCGCCGCCAGCGCGACGGCAGCATGCGCGCGCGCAGGCCGGCCGCGTAGTCCTTCGAGATCAGCCCCGCGACCGGCACCGAGACGAAGTCGGTGTCGCCCAGGTAGGCGGCGCGGTCGGCGAAGGCCAGCTTCATCGCCTCCACCACGCGGTGCATCGCCGCGCTCGAGCCCGCCCCGTAGCCCGCCAGGTCGAAGCCCTCGAGCATGTTGAGCATCTCGACCAACGCGATGCCGCCCGAGGAAGGCGGCGGGAACGAGAGCACCTGGAGCCCGCGGTAGGTGCCGCGGATCGGCTCGCGCAGCTTGGGCGCGTAGCCCGCGAGGTCGTCGGCCGTGAGGATACCGCCGTGCTCCTGCGCGCCGCGCGCCATCGCCGCGGCGAGCGGCCCGCGGTAGAACGCCTCCGGTCCCTCGCGCGCCAGCAGACCGAGCGTGGCGGCCAGGTCCTTCTGCACCAGCACCCAGCCGGGCTCGATCGGCTCGCTGGCGGGCGGGAGCTGGATCGCCGCGGTATCGGGGAAGCGCTCGGCGAGCCCCAGCTCCTGCCAGCGGCGCGCGATGCGGGCGTGACGTGAAGAGATCGGGAAGCCCTCGTCGGCCAGCCGCATGGCCGGCCGGCTCACCTCGGCCCACGGCTTCGTGCCCCAGCTCTCGAGCGCCAGCGCCAGGCCCGCCACCAGCCCGGGCGTCCCCACCGCGAGCCCGCCGAAGCGCGAGGCGTGCTCGGGCAGGTCCGGCTGCACGTACATGTCGCGGTGGGCGGCGGCGGGCGCCGTCTCGCGTGCGTCCACCGCGAACACGCGGCCGTCGGCGAGCCGGATCAGCAGGAAGCCGCCACCCCCGATGCCCGAGTGGTAGGGCTCGGTCACCCCGAGCGCGAGCGAGACGGCCACGGCGGCGTCGATCGCGTTGCCCCCGGCGCGCAGCACCGCCACGCCGGCCTCGGTGGCGTTGCGCTCGGCGCTCACCACCATGCCCTGGCGCCCCAGCGCGGGCGCGCGCGCCGCGGCGAACGCCGGCTGCGCGACCGCGAGCACCAGCAGGGCCAGGACGACCGCGCGCGCGTGGCGGAGCATCGCGCCAACCTATCACACGCGCGCCCGCGGCGGGTGCCGTCCCGGGGTCCGTGTCGCGCGCGCGCCCGCTACCATGCGCGCGTGCTGCGCCTGGGTCTGTTCGCGATCGCACTGCTGGTGGTGCTGGCCGTCGTGCCGCTGCTGGGCGCCCGGCACCTGGGCTGGGGCCACGACCGTACTGCCCTGCCCGCGCGCGCCGAGACCGTCGCCATCGCGCCCGAGGTGGGCCTGAACGTGGTCGACATCGGCACCGGCCCGGCGGTGGTGCTGGTGCACGGCCTGCCGTCGAGCATCGGCGACTGGGGCGACACCCCGCAGCGCCTGGCGGCGCTCGGCCACCGCGTCGTCGTCTACGACCGCATCGGCTACGGCTTCTCGTCGCGGCTCGACGTGGGCCCGGGCAACCACAGCTTCTCGTCCAACGCGACCCACCTCGAGGCGCTGCTGGCGCGGCGCGGGATCGAGCGCGCCGCGCTGGTGGGCTGGTCGTACGGCGGCGGCGTCGTGCTCGACCTGGCGGTGCGCAGGCCCGAGCTGGCCAGCCACGTCGCCCTGCTCGGATCGGTCGGGCCGGCGCTTCCCGACGAGGACTCGGCGCTCGACCGGCTGGTCGCCTCGCCGCTCGGCGTCCCGCTGTTCGAGTGGGCGGTCGGCATGCCGCCGGTCGGAAGACCCGTGCTCGAGGACCAGCTCGCGCTCATGTTCTCGGGTGCGGAGCGGGTGCCGCCGGGCTTCGCCGATCGCGCCCTCGCCCAGCTCACGCTCCCGGGCACCATCCGCACCTGGGTCTGGGAGTCGCGCCGCATGGACGCCTCGGTGCTGCGGCCCGAGGCCGTCGAGGTGCCCGCGCTGGTGCTGCACGGCGACGACGACCGCAGCGTCGAGCCCTCGGTGGCGCGCGACCTGCACGAGCGGCTGCCGCGCTCGGACCTGGTGCTCGTGCCGGGCGGCAGCCACATGCTGCCGGTGACGCACGCCGAGCGGGTGGCGCGCGAGCTACACGAGTGGATCGCAAGGACGGAGGAGGGAGTGTGAGCGGGAGACGCGGCATCGCGCGGGCGATCGCGCTGGGCATCGCGTGGGGACTGGCGGCGTGCGGAGGCGGCGAGGCGCAGGACGCTCCCTCGGCGGCGGCCGCCGTGCCCGAGCCCGCGCCGGGCACGCTGCCGGTGGCCGTGCTGCAGGTGCGCGACCACGGCGAGATCCGCATCGAGCTGCTCGAGCACCGCGCGCCCCAGACCGTCGCCAACTTCGAGAAGCTCGCGAACGAGGGCTTCTACGCCGGCACCACCTTCCACCGCGTCGTCCCCGGCTTCATGCTCCAGGGCGGCGACCCGAACTCGAAGAACCGCGACCCGCGCGACGACGGCCATGGGGGCCCCGGCTACACCATCCCCGACGAGCTGGGCGCCGCGAGCCACCTGCGCGGCGTCGTCTCGATGGCGAACAACGGTCACCCGAATACCGGCGGCAGCCAGTTCTTCATCATGCTGGCCGACAAGCCGCACCTCGACGAGAAGCACACGAGCTTCGGGCGCGTCGTCGCCGGCATGGACGTCGTGGACGCGATCGCCGCGGTCGAGCGCGACGTCTACGGCCGCCACGGCCCGCCCGAGCGGCCGCTCGAGGACGTCGTGATGGAGTCCGTCACCATCGAGCGGCCGGCCCAGGCAGCCGCGGGAGGCACGCCGTGAAGATCGGCCTGTTCGGCATCAACACCGGCCCGTGCGCCGAGCCCGACGTGGCCGCGCGCGTGGCCCGGGCCGCCGAGGCGGCCGGCTTCGACTCGGTCTGGACCGGCGAGCACGTCGTGCTGCCCGACCCACAGGTCCCGCCCTCCCCGGTCCCGGCGCACTTCCCGATGCTCGACCCCGCGGTCGCCCTCTCGTTCCTGGCCGCGCACACCGAGCGCCTGTTGCTCGCCACCGGCATCGTCATCCTCCCGCAGCGCAACCCCGTGGTGCTGGCCAAGGAGATGGCGAGCCTCGACGTGCTCTCGAAGGGCCGCCTCGTGCTCGGCGTGGGCGCCGGCTACCTCGAGCCCGAGTTCCGCGCCCTCGGCGCCGGCTTCGAGGACCGCGGCGCGCGCACCGAGGAGTGGCTCGACGTGCTCGTCTCGCTCTGGACCGAGGAGAGCCCGCGCCACGCCGGCCAGTTCTTCCAGTTCGAGGGCATCGACGCCCGGCCGCGCCCCGTGCAGCGCCCGCACCCGCCGATCGTGATGGGCGGCACCAGCCCGCCGGCCTATCGCCGCGCCGTCGGCCGCTCGCAGGGCTGGTACGGCTTCGCCCTCGACCCGGCCCACACCGAGCGCTGCCTGCTCGGCCTGCGCGAGGCGGCCGAGCGCGTCGAGCGCCCGGCCGCGCTGGGCGAGCTCGAGATCACCATCACCCCGCCGCCGGGCATCCCGGCTCCGGAGACCGTGAAGGCCTACGAAGAGCTGGGCGTGCATCGGCTGGTGCTGCTCCCGTTCGGCCAGGACGCCGACGGCCTGATTGCGCTGATCGAGCGCGCGGCAGACGAGCTGATCCGCTAGCGGGACGCCTTCCTGCGAGGCCGCCGGCACGCCGGACCCCGTTTGACGCAACCCCCCGGCTCGCCTAGCTTTCCGCGCTCCGTGGCCCGGTAGCTCAGTTGGTAGAGCACCGCACTGAAAATGCGGGTGTCGCCAGTTCGATTCTGGCCTGGGCCACCATTCTCGTCGGCAGTAAACCCCTCGGAATCGCTGGCGCTTTCGTCGCCGACGGGCTCGCTGTCCGGCACTGTCCCCGTGGCTGCTAGCCCTGGCGCCTCCGCCGCATCCACACCAACCCGGCCAGGACCAGCGTGAGCTCCGCTCCGAGGCCGCAGCGCGTCCCCTCCGTGTACGGCCAGTGGGCCTGACACTGCGGGTCGGCGAAGTCCACCAACCCGTCGCCGTCATTGTCGTCGCCGTCATCGCACTGCGCGGTCTCGGTCGATCCGTGGGGCGTGGGGCAGCTCGGATCCGCGCTGTCCACGAGGGTGTCACCGTCGTTGTCCTCGCCGTCGTCGCAGGCCCGATCGGGCGTCGTCTCTCGGGAGTCGTCGAGGCCGCTGCAGCCGGGGTCGTCCGGCCAGTCGACCAGGCCGTCCGCGTCGTTGTCGAGCCCGTCGTCGCAGTCGAGCAGCCCAGTCGCCAGGACGGACAGGATCATGTCGCCTCCGTCGAAGGCCGGGCCGGGCAACGGCGGGGAGGTCCAGTCGGCCGGCTCCACGTAGGTGCTGCCGCCGTCGAGGCTGTAGCGCGCGGTCACCGTATCGGCGACGTGGTCGACCGTCAGCTCGAGGACGAGGAAGCCGGTCACCGTGGCCGGGTCGTAGAGGCTCCATCCGAGGTAGCCCTGCGGCGGGCAGCTCGAAGGCCCGCAGAAACGGTTGTCGTAGAAGTTGATCACGGGCGTCGTCCCGAAGAGGTACTGAACGCCCAGCTCGACGCTGTCCCTCCAATCCTCGGTCTCCGGGTGGTAGAGCATCAGGAAGTGGTGGCTGATCCCGTCGGCGGGCGGAAGCTCGGGCCGGAGGCTGGCACGGATGGTGGTGGTGCCGGAGTCCTGATCGACGATCGGCACGGCGAGATCGACCGATCCCGCGATCCAGGGCTCCCCAAACCCATGAATGACGTAGCCGTCGGCATCCCGGAGGTGCAGCAGCCCGTTCGCCTCGGAGGCGGTCGTGCCGGCGTCGACCACGAGCGAGGTGGGCGGCGCGTCGCGCAGGCCGTCCTCGAAGTCGTCGAAGAACGTCTGGTTGCCCGTGACCTCGAGCCAGTCTAGAGCGATGTCGAAGCCGACCGCGCCCGCGCGTCCGGCCAGGCCCGTCAACGCGACCGCCACCGCCACTGCCCGCATCCACGACATGGAACGCCCCCCCGCATCGCCTCTCTGCACCACTGCTGAGCAAGCGGCGTGCCAGAGGCGCCGGAACTTCCCAGCGCGCGGATCGGACCCGGGCCGCGGGCGGGCGTGTCGCGGGACTGACACTGCAGCGCGTCCGGGACGACCAGTCCGCCTCAGTCGGCTGGGGCAATCGGCCGCGATCGCGAGGGACGCCGAGAGAGCACCCGGCACGGGATCGTGCCGGCGCAGTCGATCCCGCGCCTTCCATGGCGCCGCCGTCAGCTACGGGCAGGGCACCGTCCCCGCACACTCGAGCCCAGACGGCCCCGGCGCCCCGCCGAACGACTCCCGCACCAGATTGAACTCCGGAATCCCGATCGCGCCGTCTCCGTTCATGTCGACTGCTGGGTTGAACAGTGGGCTGCTATCTGCCAGGCCGAACTGGGTGCGGAGGACGTTGAAATCGGCGATCCCGACGGTCCCGTCGTTGGTGTAGTCGGCATCGCAGCGGTTCCCGTAGCCGTCGTGGTCGGTGTCGGTCTGGTCAGGGTTCGCGACGAGAAGGCAGTTGTCGCGGATGTTGGACACATCGTCGCGATCGTCGTCATCGCCCTCAGTCGGTCCGAACAAGGCGTCTTGCCCAATGGCCGACGCGTAGATGTCCGCCGAGCTGTGACCGACGCCGGGAACGACCCGTAGCGTGTGCAGGTCGGAAACCGCTGGACCGAGGACTTCCCGGATGTAGGCGAAGTAGAGGGTCGCTCGATCGAGTCGGAAAGCGCCCTGGAGCATCGCCTCGCAGCGGACGTCCAGACCCGCCGAGTCGGTGTCGAGCTCTCCCATGACATACCACACCTCGCGCGACCCGTAGCGCTGGAGGAGCCGGTTGGAGCCGGCCTTGGACATGTAGGCGTTGAGGTCGCCGACTCCGTACTTGTACTCGTCGTAGCCGGGACAGCGTGCGATCTCGTCCACTGACGGGACCGCAAAGCGCCCCGGCGAGCCCTCGACCCGTCGCGCGGGGGTGAAGTAGACGTAGGAAGAGGGATTCGAGACCACGTACCGAAAGGAGACGCCGGCGTGGATCTCTTCGGAGGGACTTCCGCTCGCGAAGCGGTTGACGAACTGCCCACCGGCCGAGTGGCCGGCGAGCACGACCCGGGCGACGTTCGGATACAGCGCGGGATCCATCACGGCGTCGAGCATCGCGTCGATGACCGCGTAGGAGGAGATGCGCGCCGGCCTGGGGTTCGTGGCGGTGTCCCGTGACTTGTTGCCCTGTCGCCAACCGCTGCTCCAGAAGAGCAACGTCGGCGGCAGGCCCCAGAAGTCGATGTCTCCCTCCTCGAGGAACTGGGGTGCGAGGATCAGGGTCCGCTCGGATTCGCCAGCGAGGGAATCGGCTGCGGCCTCGACCCGGGCGAGGTGATCGTCGCTGTTCCGGGAGGAGCCGTGGATCACGATGATCACCCGCTCGATCCTCGGGTCGGGTACGTCCAGGGGATGGGTGCTGTCGTACGGAATCTCGAGATCGAAGCCGTCGATCTGGACCACGAATCGGCCTGGGCTCACCACATCCACGACGGCGCGGACCGGCCACGCGAGAGTCAGAACCGCCAGGGCGAGCAGGACGGGCCTCACCCGGCGATATCGCTACCGCGCTCGCCGAGCGCGGCTGATTCGGCGTCCCGGGCGATTCGCATCCCGCGCAAGATAGCGAGCGACGGCACGGGCGTGGGGTCAGCGGCGCGGGCGCGAGAGCGCGATCCCCAGACCCAGGCCGAGTCCGACGAGCGCGCCGCTGGCCGGCTCCGGGACCGGCACGCTGGTCGCGTAGAAGGTGATGCTCCCCGGACCCTCGGTGAGAACGTCGGGGAACCCGCCCCGATGGCGCAGCTTGTGACATTGGCGCCTTCGAGGAAGGGGGATTTCCAGAGGACCAAGATGGCGACGGCGAACACGACTCCACCGATGCCTGTCCGGGAACCCCACTCGGCGCACCCGTCGACCAGGCCGGCTGCTCGCGGGAACACTTCTGCAGCTCGGTTCCGGCCGACACCGACAAGGAGAAGAAGGTCTGCAAGAACGCGGACTGGCGCAACGACGAGCCGTTGTGGGCCGGAGACTGTGGGGTCGTTCGGAGTAAAGGCGTTCCGAGCTGTGTAGCGAAGTAGCGTTGCCGGTCAGTCGCCAGGCGGCCCGGCAGCGGCGTACGGAAGCAACGACCACGGAGGCCCATGTAGCCCCACCAGCACCTCGGCCACCGCCTCCCGGGCCTCGGGTCGGTTCCAAGCTGCCAAGCGCACCAGCTCCGGCCCCTTGGTGTTCAGCACCACCGCCCCCTCCTCGCCTAGAACGGAGCGCAGCTCGTCGGGGGCCATGTAGGGGAGGAGGGCAAGCCAGGCGGATTCGGGTTCGGCGGCAGGGTCCACGTCGGGACGGTAGCCGGTCAGCGCCCCTGGCTGCCCACTTC
>JASJBO010000272.1 GCA_030066475.1 Myxococcota bacterium | reverse complement strand
CTAGGACCGTGCGCGGCAGAAGCCCCTCGCAAGCGCCCGAAGGGCGCGCGCAGTGAGGCGAAGCCGAACGAAGTCAGACAGCTAGGGCGCGGTCGGTCCCGCTCCCCTGCGGCGCCGCTCGAGGTCGGCGCGGAGATCGGGCGGCAGGCGCCGCCGCAACCTCACCTGGCGCGGGGACTCGCGGACGGCGGCCGCTCGTGCCAGCTCCTCCGCGGCCTCGCGCAGCCGGCCCAGGTCGAACAGGATCTCGGCGGCTCGCTCGCGAGGCAGCGGGTTCGCGGGGTCGAGGCGCGCGGCCTCGCGCAGGTCGTCGAGCGCGAGGGACAGCCGTCCGAGCTGGAAGCGAAGCGCCGCCCGGACCTCGTGGGCGAGTGGCTCGTCCGGGAAGGCGCGCCGGTAGCGCTCGACGGTGGCGAGGTCGTCGGGCCGGCCCTCCCCGCGCATCACGCGACGGTGGACCTCGCCGAAGTGCCGCGCCTCCGGTGCGTCGTCGCGCGTGAGGACGATGACCGACTCGTACTCCCGCACCGGGCGGAACCGCTCCCGGAGCGTCTCGAGCACGACGTCGGCGGGCTGCTCGCTGCGCCACCAGTAGCGCAGCGCCAGGGCATGGCGGGTGGGCGAGGCGAGCAGGGCGTCCATGGCCTCGCGCTTCATCGCGTCCGACATCGCCCAGTCGCCCGCGTGCACGTGCTCGATCGTGTAGCGGGTGGGGTTCGCGAGGCCGAGGACGGGGTAGTAGCCGGACAGCAGGGGGGCGGCGAAGAGCGTCGTCTGGTCCGCCGCGTTCTGCTCGAAGAAGTTCCGGAGCAGCCGGATCTCCTCCGCCCGTCTCCACGACACGCGCGTCTCGTCCCCGAGCACCTGCACGGCGTCCGCATGCAGTCGCATGCGAACGCTACCGGTGAACTCGCGATCGGGCAGCACGCGCGGCAGCCCGTCGACCACGCCCCACACGTACAGGCCCGCCAGCGCCGCGAGGGCCGCCGGCACGAGCCCGGCCCGCGCGGGATGGCGCCGGCGGAGCGCATCGGCTGCCGCGGCGCCGACCCAGGTCGCCAGCAGGTAGAACGGAAGCGCGCTCTGGAGGAAGCGGATCAGCAGGGCCGGCGCGAAGGCCTGCGGCAGCGTGGCGATCGCGAACAGTCCGAGCGCCGCGGGCAGCAGCTCGACGCGGCCGCGGCGCGCGCGCCGCAGCCACAGCCAGGCCGCGACCGGGTACAGCAGCAGCGGAGCCAGCAGGACCAGGGTCACGCCGCTGCCCTCGAACGCACTGGGAAGGCCGCCCGACGAGAGCAGACCGGGCAGATCCGACCGGTTGCCGCGCATCTGGACGAAGGCGCGGTAGAAGACCGCCTCGAGCAGCGCGCCCAGCGCGCCCTGCGAGGCGTAGTAGAGCGGCAGTGGCAGGGCAGCCAGCGCGATGGCGCCCAGCACCAGGCCGACCTCCCGCAGGGCGGGTCGCAGGCGCGCGCGCCAGGCGGTCGCGACGCCGGGCTCGAGCAGGTGCCGGGCGGCGACGGCCGCCAGCGCGAGTCCGCAGGCGGCGAGGCCCAGCTCCTGGCGCGTCACCAGCACCAGACCGGCCACCGCGCCCAACACCAGCAGGCGTCTGCGGCGGGGCCGCTCGAGGGCGCGCGCCAGCGCCAGGAAGAAGAAGACCGTGCAGAAGCCGTAGGGCGACTTGTGCCAGGGGCCCGGCGCGAGCGGGTAGACGACCGCGGGAAGCCAGGCCAGCGAGGGTGGGGCCAGGCGCCGCGCGAGCCGGTACAGGCCGATCGCGGTCGCGGTGAGCAGCACCACCCAGAGCCCGCGCAGCAGCAGCAGCGACGGCTCGAACAGCGCGAACAGGCCGGCGACCACGTGGTATCGCAGCGGTGCGTAGAAGACCCAGACGTCCCGGTACAGCACCTCGCCGTCGAGCATCCGCAGCACGCTCGAGAGCAGCCAGCCGTCGTCGCTGATGGTCAGGCCGTAGTGGCGCAGCGGGAGCAGGTAGGCGATCGCGCCGGCGGCGATCGCGAGGGCGATCGCGCGGTCTCTCGAGTGCAAGGGGTTGGCGCGAACGCGTGGCTCCTCGGGTCGCTGGCGCGCCGAGCGTAGCGAAGATCGCGCGCGAGCTGCCGGTCCCGTGCAGCCCGGTCGCGGCCGCCGGCCCGCGGTCGGGGCTGGTATAGTCGGAAGCCGTGGACGCGCTCTCTCTCGGGCGGCAGCGCGTCGTCGACGCGATCGTCGGCACGCTGCTCCCCCCGCATCCGGATCTCGACGCGGCGACCCGCGCGCGCGTGGTCGAGGACGTGCGCGCCTACGTGGCCGAGCTGATCCGCCTCATGCCGCGCCACCTGGCGCTTCCCTACGCGGTGGCGATCGTGGCGTTCGAGTGGCTCGCGCTCCCGCTGCGCGGCCGTCGCTTCCGGGCGCTCGACGCACGGGTGCGCGCCGAGTACCTGCGCCTCTGGAGCGACTCGGGGCTCGGCCCGATGCGCGACTTCGTCAAGCTGATCGCGAGCACCGCCCTGTTCGCCTACTACGACCACCCGTCGGTCCGGGCGTCGCTGGAGGGCGAGGCGCCGCCCGCGCCGACGCTCCCGCGCGAGGTCGAGTGACCGCTTCCACCGACCGACGCACCCAGGTGCTAGTGATCGGGTCGGGCGCGGGAGGCGCCACGACCGCCGCCACGCTCGCCGAGGCCGGCTACGACGTGCTGATCGCCGAGGAGGGGCTCGACGCCGGGCCCGAGTTCGGAGAGACCCACTCGCCCCGGGCGATCGCGCAGCTCTACCGGGGCGGCGGCCTCACCCCGATCCTCGGCAACGAGAGCCTGGCCTTCGTGGAGGGCTGCTGCGTGGGCGGCTCGACCGAGGTCAACAGCGGCTTCTGGTACCGGATCCCGGAGCACTGCTACACGCGCTGGTCGACCGACGCCCTGGTCGAGGACCTCAGCCGCGAGCGGATCGACCCCTACTTCGAGCGGATCGAGCGGGAGCTGGGCGTCACCGTGCCCGACGTCGCCAGCGAGACGCCCAGCTCGGCGGTGCTGCGGCGCGGGGCCGAGAAGCTCGGCTGGCGGATCGACCCGGTGGCGCGCTGCCAGGCGGATCCCGCAGCCAGCCCGTTCGCCCCCGGCGCCAAGCAGTCGATGCGCCGGACCTACCTGCCCCGCGCCCGGGCCGCTGGAGCGGAGCTGCTCCCCGGCTGCCGCGCGGTGCGCATCCTGCGCGACGGGGCCGGCGTCACCGGCGCCCTGATGCGCGTGCGGGAGCGCGCGGGCGAGCGCTCGCTCCGGATCCGCGCCGACGCGGTCTTCGTGTGCGGAGGCCCGCTGCAGACGCCCGCGCTGCTGCGTCGCAGCGGCATCCGCCGCAACGTGGGCGACTCGCTCTACCTGCATCCGATGATCAAGCTCGCGGCCCTGTTCGACCACGACATGGACGCCGCCGCCTGCGGACTGCCCTTCTATCAGATCACCGAGTTCTCTCCCTCCATCACGATCGGGGGCTCGGTGTTCACCCCCGGCTTCCTCGCCATGCTGCTGGCCCGGGACGGCCGGGAGCGCAGCGAGGCGATGCCGCAGTGGCGCAACATGGCGCTGTACTACGCGGCCGCGCGCGGCATGCACAGCGGCAGCGTACGGGCGGTGCCGGGCCTGGACTCCGGCGTGCTGGCCCGCTACGCGATCTCCGAGGCCGATCGCCGCAACCTGAGCATCGGCCTGGCACTCACGGCCGAGGCGCTCTTCGCCGCCGGCGCGCGCGCCGTCTACCCCGCGCTGCGCTCGATCCCGGTCGCGACGTCGCCCGACGTGCTGCGCCCCTTCCTGCACCAGCCGCTCCCGGCCGCGGAGATGGCCCTCTCCGCCGTGCACGCCTTCAGCAGCTGTCCGATGGGCGAGAACCCGGACTACTGCGCGACCGACTCGTACGGCAGGGTGCGGGGCCTGGTGAACCTCTACGTCAACGACGCCAGCCTGATCCCGGACTCGCCGGGCGCCAATCCGCAGGGCACCACGATGGCGCTCGCGATGCGCAACGCCGAGCGCTTCGCGGAGCGCGCCCGCCACGGCCGTCCGCAGCGCGCCGCGGCCCGCGCCCCGCGTCCCGACTTCCTCGTGACGGGCGCGCCCGGCTGGCTCGGCACGCGGCTGGTCGAGACGCTGTGCGCCGCGGGCCACCGGGTGCGCTGCCTGGTCGCGCCGGGAGCCGACCCCGACGCGCTCGGCGCGGCCGGCGGCGAGCTCGAGGTGCAGCCGGGCGACCTGCGCGACCGTGAATCGCTCGAGGCGTTCTGCCGCGGCGCGGAGGGCGCCACGCTGTTGCACGCGGCGGGCCTGATCCATCCGGCGCTGCGCGTGCGCGACTTCACCACCGTCAACGTCGACGGGACCCACCGCCTGCTCGCCGCGGCGCAGCGCGCCGGCCTGCGCCGCCTGGTGGCGGTGTCGTCGAACTCCGTGCAGGGGACGAACCGCGGCCCCGACGACGCCTTCGACGAGCAGTCGCCCGGCTCGCCCTACCTCGGCTACGGCGCCTCGAAGGCGCGCATGGAGGAGCTGGTGCGCGGCGCGCACGAGCCCGGCCGCTTCGAGACCGTGATCGTGCGCGCGCCCTGGTTCTACGGCCCCAACCAGCCCGAGCGACAGACGGTGTTCTTCACCATGATCCGCCGCGGGCGCTTCCCTATTCTGGGCGACGGCACCCAGAGGCGCTCGATGGCGCACGTCGACAACCTCTGCCAGGGTCTCGAGCTGGCGGCGCGCGTGGAGGGCGCCGCCGGCCGCACCTACTGGATCGCCGACGCGCGGCCCTATCCGCTGAACGAGATCGTCGACACCGTGGAGGCGGTGCTGATCGAGCAGGGCATCGCGTGCAGCGGGCGGCGGCTGCGGCTGCCCGCGGCGGTGGGCGGCCTGGCGCAGCGCGTCGACGCCGCGCTCCAGCGGCTCGGCCTCTACCAGCAGCAGATCCACGTGCTCGGCGAGCTCGCGGAGACCATTGCCTGCCGCATCGACCGCGCCGAGCAGGAGCTCGGCTACGCCCCGCGCGTGTCCCTCCGCGAGGGCATGGCCCAGGCCGTGCGCTGGTGCCTCTCGCGGGGCCTGCGGCCGTGAGCCTCGCGCTCGTCACGGGCGGCTCCGGCTACTTCGGCTGCCTGCTGCGCGACCGGCTGCTCCACGCGGGGCGCCGCGTTCGGGTCTTCGACCTCGTCGACAGCGACGACCGGCCGCCCGAGGTCGAGTACCAGGGTGGCGACATCCGCGACGAGGCCGCGGTGCGGCGCGCGTGCGAGGGAGTCGACGCCGTCTTCCACAACGTCGCGCAGGTCCCGCTGGCGCGGGACCGCGAGCTGTTCGACTCGGTCAACCGCCAGGGCACCGAGAACCTGCTGCGCGGCGCGGCGGAGGCGGGTGTCCGGAAGGTCGTGCACACCTCGTCGAGTGCGGTCTTCGGCGTGCCGCCGCACAACCCGGTGGACGAGCACACCACGCCGCGGCCCGGCGAGGCCTACGGGCGCGCCAAGCTCGACGCCGAGCGCTGCGTCGAGCGCTGGGTGCGAGAGGCGGGCCTCGACGTCACGACCATACGCCCGCGCACCATCCTGGGTCACGGCCGGCTCGGCATCTTCCAGATCCTGTTCGACTGGGTCTCCGAGGGGCGCCGCATCCCGGTGCTCGGCGGCGGGCACAACGTCTACCAGTTCGTGCACGCCGACGACCTCGCCGACGCGTGCGCGATGGCGGCGGAGCGGCCCGGGGCCGCCCTCTACCACATCGGCGCGGCGCGCTTCGGCACCATGCGCGAGACCCTGGAGGCCCTGTGCCGGCACGCCGGCACCGGCAGCCGCCTCTTCTCGGTGCCGATGGCGCTCGCCGAGCCGGCGATCCGCGTGACGGGAGCCCTCGGCCTGACGCCGCTCGGGCCCTACCACGCGCTCATGTACGGCCGCAGCCTGTACTTCGACATCTCCGCCGCGCAGCGCGAACTGGGCTGGCAGCCGCGCTGGTCGAACGAGGAGATGATGTGCCAGTCCTACGACTGGTACCTCGAGCACCGCGACGAGGTGCGGGCGGGCGGGGAGACGTCGCCGCACCGCTCGGCGGTGCGCCAGGGCCTGCTGGCCGCGATCAAGCGCTTGCCTTAGGGATTCGACCTCGCTCGCCTGCGGCTCGCTGCGCGCGCAAGCTCGATGGACTTCGCTCGCCTTCGGCTCGCTGCGCGCGCCTTCGGCGCTTGCGGGGTGCTCGTAGGGGAGCTGGTTGCTGGGCGGGGGCGGCCTTATGGACTTCGCTCGCCTTTGGCTCGCTGCGCGCGCCTTAGGCGCTTGCGGGGTGCTCGTAGGGGAGCTGGTTGCTGGGCGGCGGCGGCCTGATGGACTTCGCTCGCCTTCGGCTCGCTGCGCGCGCCCTCTGGGCGCTTGCGTTGGGGTTCTGCTGCGCGGTTCTAGCAGGACGCGGGCTTCTTGTACTCGAGGAACAGGTCGTTGCCGAGCAGGAAGCGCATCGGCGCGAGCCGGCCCAGCGCTCCGGCCAGGCGCACCAGCGGGTGCGCCGACAGGTTCGCGGTGTGGCGGTGCTGCGCGGAGCGCAGCACGTCGGCCCCGATCCAGACGCGCGCGCCGCGCAGGCCGGCCGCGCGCGCGACCCGCCGCAGCGTGAACGGGTTGTACTCGTGCACGTGCACGGTGCGGTTCACCGCCATGTGCTCCTCGAGCGTCTCGATGCTCGCGGCGTCGATCCGGCGCAGCAGGGGGCGCGCCAGCGGGTAGACGAAGCGGGTGAACACGGTGTTGGGGGCCGTGTGCAGGAACAGCCGGCCGCCGGGACGCAGCACGCGCACCGTCTCGCGCAGCATCGCGACGCCGTCCTCGAAGTCCTGGTGCTCGATCACGTCGCCGGTGTAGACGCAGTCGAAGCGCGCGTCGTCGAAGGGCAGCGCCTTGCAGTCGGCCACCCGCAGGTCGGCCTCGGGGTGCTCGCGCAGCGTCTCGCGCGCGATCTCGACCGCGTCGGGCGAGTAGTCGATGCCCGAGACGGTGGCGCCGCGCTCGGCGCAGTGGCGCAGGAACTCGCCCCGGCCCACGCCCACTTCGAGCAGCTCGACGCCGGGCGCGAGGCCGAGCAGGTCGAGCTGGAGCCGCTTGACGTAGCTGAGCGACCCGCTCTGGAAGTCCTCGAACCCCTCGGTGTTCTCGCTGAGCAGGTAGTCCCGCGAGTAGACCTCGGGCGGCACGCGTCGGCGGGTCTTCGTCACGGCGCGCGGGAGTATATCGGGGCAGCTCGCCGGCAGTCCGGGAGCAGCCGAGACGCGGCTTCGGAAGCCGGAAACGCGATTGATCTCGCCGGTCTAGGCGTGTTCTAATCGCGGGTCGTCTCGCGTTGGTAGCCCCCCATGCCGCCGCAGCTCGAGTGCTCGGAAACCGCCTCTGCATCCTCGGCTTGCGCGCGCCGCTGCGCAGCCGCGCCGTTTGCGCGGGCGCTGGCGTTGGGTCTGACGTTCGGTCTGGTGGCGGTCGGCTGCGGGCGCGAGGCCGAGGTGCCCGGTGGGGCCCGGATCGAGGGCCGGATCCTGCACGGCGCAGTGCCGCTAGCGCGGCTGCGTGCCCGTGTCCTGGACACCGACGGAGCCGGCGCGGTGCTGGGCGAGGGATGGGTGGCCGACGGCGCCTTCTCGCTCCCCATCGAGCCCTACGCGGGCGACGTCCTGCTCGAGGCCTTCGCCGGCGTCTTCGACGATCCGCTCGGCGCTGGTCCGCGCCAGCTCCCGACTCCGCCCGCCGACCTGCTGGCCGTGGTGTCGGACGTGCCGTCGTCGGGCGCGGTGCGCGGCGTGACCCTCTCGGTGCTCACGACGGTCGCCGCCTGGCGCGTGCTGGGCGGGGAGGACGCCGAGGCGGCGACCGCCGCGGTGGCGGCGCGCTTCTCGCTGAGCCGGCTCGACGCGACTCCCTTCGTCGCCCTCGATGCGGCCACCGGCTCGCTCCACGGCGACGGGCCGCAGCACGCGCGCGGGGTGGCGGCGTTCGTGCACGCCGCGGGCGCGCTCTCGGCCGCGCGCGGCGAGGCCGTCGACGCGGGCCGCCTCGCCGCGGTGCTGGGCGGCGCTCCAAGCGACGTCGTCGGCGACGCGCCGAGCGCCGCCGAGGTCGATGCGGCGCTCGCGAACGCCCTGCTGGCGGTGCGGGTGCGCTTCCCGGGCGGTGCGGGCGGGGGCGCCGCCGACGCCCCGGGCGACGTGGTCCCGCTCGCGTGCACCGCGGTCGGCTTCGCGCGCGGACGGCGCGAGGCGCCCGGCGAGAGCGCGATCGACGTGCGCGTCTCGAACCCGTCCCCGCTTCCCGTGTACGCGCCGCTGCGCCTGTCGGTCGACGCCATCACCACGCCGGGCGCCAGCGTGCTCCTCGAGGACGGGACGCCGGCCGCCGCCGGCGTCTTCGAGCGCGACCTCGACGTCGCGCCCGGCGCGGCCCGGGAGCTCTCGCTGCGCTTCCTCAACCCCGAGCGGCGTCCCCTGGAGTTCCGCTCCTCGGTGTCGGGGCGCGTGGCGCTCGCGCCCGACCCGCTCCCCGCGGCGGTCGTGCTCGACTTCACGCCGTTCGACGCGCCCGCGGGCGAGGCGCTGCGCCGGGTGCGCATCGCCAACACCGGCGCCGATCCCGTCTACGGCCCGCTGCGGCTGCGCGTGCAGGTGCTGGCGCCACCCGGCGCGGCCGTGGTCGACGCCGCCGGCGATCCGCGCGCCGAGGCCGAGTGGGTCGTGCCCGGCTCGGCCCGCCTCGATCCCGGCGAGACGCTCGAGACGCTCGAGCTGCGCTTCACCGGCGCCGACCCGAGCCTCGCGTTCGACGCCGAGCTGCGCGGGCTCGACCGGCTCGCCCTCCAGGACGTCGGCCACCTGGTCCGGGTCGCCCTGCGTCCCGGCACCGGCGCGGGGCCGGGCGAGTCGGCGTTCGAGGTCGACTTCACCAACGACGCCGACCTGCCGCTGCCGGGGCCCTTCCACCTGGCGATCGGGGCGATCGAGCCGATCGAGGTCGACTTCCTGAACAGCGCCGGCCGGCTCGCGGACTGCCGGCCGGTGTTCCGCCTCGACGCCGAGCGCGTCGACCCGGGCGAGACGCTCACGGCCACGCTGCGCTTCCTGGTGCCCGAGGGCGAGCTGGCCAGCTTCGACGTGTCGGTGCTGGCCACCGTGACCGAGCTGGGTCCGGTGATCGTCGTCGAGGCGCCCGAGGACGGGCAGCTCGTCGCGGCGACCGAGGTGGCGGTGCGCGG
>JASJBO010000271.1 GCA_030066475.1 Myxococcota bacterium | reverse complement strand
GGCAGGCGGCGGCGGATCTCCCGCTCGATGCGCGCCTCGATCTCGGCGTCCGGAGTCTCGCCCCGCGCCAGGTAGAAGTAGTCGAACAGACGCAGGGCGTCGGGCGTGGGGAGGAAGCGGCCGTCGCGGTCGCGGGCGAGGTGGCCGTCGACGTCGGTGCCGCGGTGGGCCGCGGGCGGCTCGGCTTCTTCTGGCGGGGCCGGGCCGGGCGCGCGGGGCGGCGCCGCCGACGGGGTCGCCATGGGACTCGCCACCGGCGGCGCGGTGTCGTCGCCCGCGCCCCACCACAGCGCCAGCACGAGCCCCAGCCCGGCAGCGAGCACGCCGATCAGCCCTCGGTGCTGCATCGAATCCACCCGGCCGCGTCACAGCCCCTTCTTCTTGAGCCGGTTGGCGTGGGCCCGGAAGATCGACTCGGGGCTCTGCTCGAAGATCGAGACCAGGCCAAACAGCTGATTGACCTGGTCCAGATGGTTCTGGAAGTAGTTGTCCCGGATGACGTCGCCCAGGTGCGAGCTACAGCGCTCGACCAGCCCGTCCGTGATGCCGCCGAGCACCAGGTCGGTGAGCGCGAGGAACGGGTCGGTGACGTCGAATGCGTTGGTGAGCTGCCCGATGCCGGACCACGAGTAGTAGCGGATGCCGTTCACGACCTTCTGGCCCTCGCCGCACGACGAGCTGGGCACGCCCTGGGGGTGCGCGGCGTTGAAGGCCGCCACGCCGGCCGGCAGGAACTGCTCGAGCGCGGCGTCGCCGTCGAGCGGGGAGTCCGAGCCGGCCAGGAGGCCGATCAGCCAGCCCACCGCCTCCAGCAAGTCCGCCGCGAGGCCCAGCAGCCAGTCCGTGTCCTGGAAGTTCTCGACGCCCGGGACACCCTTGTGGGGCGAGGCCACCGTCGAGACGCTCGCGACCAGGTCCGGGCGCACGGAGGCCACGTAGCGCACGTCGAGGCCGCCCTGGCTGTGGCCGATCAGGTTGAACTTCGGGTGGCCGGTGACGGCGCGGAGCGTTTCGAGCTGGGCGATCAGCTCCTCACCGCGCTCGGTGCTCGAGTTCACCTGGCTCACCAGGGTGACGTAGACCTCGGCGCCGCCATCCTCCAGCGCCTCGGGAATGCCGTAGAAGTACTCGAGGAAGCTCCCCAGCTCGTCGAAGCCGAGCAGGCCGTGGGAGAGCACGATCGGGTAGCGGGTTTCGGTGTAGCACCTCCACCAGTTCCACCAGGAGCAGCCCGCCTGGGCCTGGGCCGGCAGCAGAAGCGAGACCGTCACCACGGCGGCGACGCGCAGGCGACGACTGATGGAGCTCACAGGATTCCCCTCCCCTCGACCGGGCGACCCCGATCGCCATCTTTCTACCCTGCGATGCGAGCGCCTGTCCAGCGGAAAGAAGCGGTCCGGAGACCGTCCGGGGCTCAGCCTTCGTCGTACTCGTAGGTGATCCGGACGTCCTGGCGGTCGCCGCGACTGTCGGGGATGTTGGAGAGCCCCTCGTACTCGATCAGCCTCCTGTTCGACTTGTCGTACACGAGCTTCAGGCTGGGAGCGAAAACGGCCAGCAGCCAGTTGTCGAGCTCGAGGCGCACCTCGACACGGTCGCCTCGAGCGACCGTCTGCTGGACCTCGAAGCCGTACGCACGCAGCTCCGAGGGCAGGATCAGGTTGAGCACGATCTCCTCGCGCTCGAGCCGGGAAAGGCGATTCACCAGGTAGTAGTGCCAGCCCTGGCAGCTGAAGACGTTGTCGGTGTCCTCGAGCTCGGCGGTCTCCTCGTTCTCGCCCCGCTTCTGGGTGAAGATCACGTACTTGCCGTTCTCGATGCGCAGACCTTCGCGATTCCCGCGCACGTCGTCCGTGAAGACGTACGTCGGCATCGCCACGCTCAAGGAGTAGTCCGACGTCATTCTCGCGATCTGCTTGCCGTTGGCGTCGGTGTAGATCGTGTCCGATCCCAGGACCCGGTCGCCGTCGTACCGGATCGTGTGCTTCTCCCGATAGGCGAAGTTGCCCTGGAGATCCCGGGCCTCTCCGTACTGCACCCTGACCGCCGGCGCGCCGAGGGCGACGGTGGGGACGAGCAGCGACGCGAGCAGGAAGCGCTTCATGGCCGGAAGTTACCGCCACTCCCGCTGAGGACCAGCGGTCCGCTGAAGGCACCCCGGTGCGCCAGGGACGTGCGCTCTGGACGGGCGACGTCGGGCTCGCCGTCTACCTGCCGTCAGCGCCTCGCGTCCGAGTCCGCCGCGTTCCCCGGTCTCGAGCTCTTCCGAGCGCCGCGAGCGCGAGCAGCAGCGCGGCGCCGGACGCGCCCGCGCCGGGCTCGGGCATCGGCGTCGGGTCGCAGGCGTCGCCGAGCCCGTCCATGTCGGAGTCGAGCTGACCGGGGTTGTGGTCGTCGGGGCAGTTGTCGCAGTCCTCGCCCGTGAGGTCGAGGTCGTCGTCGATACTCGGCGTGAGCGGAGCGGGATCGTCGTCGTCCGCACACCCGTCGTTGTCGTCGTCGGGATCTCCGAGGTCGCAGAGGTGGTCGTCGTCGTTGTTGGCGCCGTCGTCGAACGGGTCGAACGCGCCGCCCCCGCAGTCGTCACACGTGTCGCCCTCGATGTCCTGGCACCGCAGCGCGTCGAGCGGCTCGGTGTCGAACGCGTCGACGAAGCCGTCGTCGTCGTCGTCGTCGTCGCAGACGTCCGCGAGTCCGTCGCCGTCGGTGTTCGGACCGACGTTGTCGCAGAGCGAGAGCCGCAGCTCGTAGTCGCCGGTGCCCACGCGCGGGTCGACGTCCGCGACGATCGAGAACACGGCGAGCCCGTAGAGCTGCGTGCGCGGGAGCTCGGCGCCCTGGATGAGTGGGTCGAGTCCGCCGCCCGCGTCGTCGTCCGCGCCGAAGACCTCGACGCCGATCGGGTCGAAGACGCTCGCGAAGAGGTCCATGTTCTCCGCGAGCGCCTCGACCTCGACGCGCACGATCTCGCCCGCCCTGCCCTCGAACGTGTAGAGGTCGAGATCGCCGCCCTCGTCGATCGACTCGACGAGCGAGCCGCCGATCGCGACCACCGGAACGGGCAGCACGGTCGAGGTCTCGAGCGTGTAGGTGCTCGGCCGCCCGTCCCCGAAGTCGACGACGAACACGAGCCACAGGTCGTCGTCGTCCACCGACGGCACGGTGCCGGTCGTGAACCGCACGTCCTCGAGCGGGCCGATGTTCTCCGAGAAGAGGTACGTGTCGGGCAGCGAGATGTCGAAGGTCGCGAGCGGGCCGGCCACGAGGTCCGCGTCGCCGCTCCCGCCCGTGAGCTGGAAGCGCACCCGACGCGAGTCGGGAAACTCCGAGAAGATCCAGACGTGGACCTCTTCGTCCGCGAGGGCGCGCGTCTCGGGCGTGCCCTCCTCGAGAAAGCCCTCGACGCCGAGATCGTCCGTCGCGAACAGCCCGCGCGCCTCCGCGAGCCGCTCGACCCGGGACCGCCGCCAGAAGCTGACGGCCTGCACGCCCGCGACGAGCGCGTCGTAGTACGCCGACGCATGGAAGATCGCCTCGGGATCGAGGAACGGCAGCGCCGCGATCAGGATCTCGCCCGCCGTCTCGATGCCGAACTCCTGGGCGAGGTCCCAGTTGAGGCCGCTGAAGATCCGGCCCTCGGTGTGCGGCACGAGGCTCGCGTCGTCGGGCCAGAGCGCGTCGTTGTCGACCGTGCGCAGGAACGGCTGCCCCGGGATCGTGGACTCGCCGATCTCGGGATCGCCGGTGAGGAACGCCGCCAGCGTGTCCGCGAAGCCCTCGTTGATGGACGCGAGCGAGCGCAACGAGACCTCGCCCGTCGGATCGACGAGCTGCTGGAACACGTGGTGGCCCATCTCGTGGACCGCGACGTCGTAGTCCGTGCCGAGGTTCGCGGTGATCGCGCCGTCGCCGTTGCCGAAGCCGAAGATCGGGAACGTCGGATCGTAGAACGCGTTGTTGAGCTGCTCGTCGTTCGGCCCGCCGATCAGGTTCGTGAAGCTCTGGACGCGTTCGGTCAGCGGGGGCAGCCCGAGCGACTCCGCGTAGCGCGCGCCGTCGGTGAGCCCGCGGTAGACGGCCGTCTGCACGAAGCGGGGGTCGTCCTCCGCGAACGGGAACATCGCGTCGGGGCGGAAGGCCTCGAGCTCGCGGACGTCGAACACCTGGGTCACGCGCCCGCGCAGAAAGCCCGAGTCGTCGAGCTCGTGGAGCGACTGCGCGACCGGGGTGGGCGTCGTCACGACGTTCTCCGTGTAGACGACGCCGCTGCCCTCGACCGTCTTGAGCAGGTCCTCGCGCGCGAGGACCGCGCCGTTGCGCGCGTCGAGCGTGATCCGCCACGACGCGAGCGGGAGCGCACGCGTGAGCGTGACGCGCCAGGCCGGTACGGTCGCGCCCTCGTGCGCGTGCCAGCCCCGCTGCGCGCGCGGGACGCTGCGCTCGCCGCGCCCCGGTGCCGCGTCGCGCGCGAGCGCGAGCGCGGCCTCCGCGTCGACGGTCACGGGGCCGCGGGCGAGCGGCGGGATCGCGAGCCGTCCCGTTTGCCGCAGCTGCGCACCCCGCGTGTGGATCCGGCCCGTCGCGTTGAAGACCGGGAGCCCGTCCTTCTGGATGCGGTAGCTCTCGTGCGTCCAGCCTGCGATCGACTGCACGGGACCCTCGAGCCACAGCGCGTCCGACCCGCGCAGCGACGCGATCGCGTGGAGGCCGTGGCGCCGTTGCCGAACGGCCGCGCGGCGCGCGGTCGGACGTCGCGCGGAGCGTGCGAGTGCGCGCAGCTCGGGTGCGGCCGCAGTGGCGGCGAGCGGCGTGACCGCGCCGCGCTGCTTCGGCACCGGCGCGGACGCGCGGGGCGTCGCGCGGCCCGTTGCCGCCGCCGACCGCTCCGCGGGCGGGCCGGTCGTCGCTGCGGTCGGCGCGGTGGCGCCCGCCTGCGTGGGCTCGGGCGCGCGCTGGCTCGGCGCGGGCCAGAGGACGAGCGCGAGCACGAGCGCGGGGGCCGCGAGGCCGCGTCCGATCCGGCGCGACATGGCGGCAGTCTACCAGACGCGTTGCCGCGCCAGCTCGTCGCGGCCCGGGCCCGCGGCGAAGCGTCCTTGGCGAGCAGAGCTCCCGGCCGCGGACAGGTGGAACAGGACCGGGTGGGCCTTCGCGAGCGCTTCGCTCGAGCCAGCACGCGGGACGCGAGGAACGCGCGAGCTAGCCTGCGACGATGGTGCGCCTGCTCGCCGCGCTCGCTCGACTGGCGCTGCGTCGGCCCGGCGCCGTGGTGCTCGCCGCGCTGCTGCCGAGCGCGGCGCTCTCGCTGCTCGCCTTCACCGTGCCCGTCGACTTCAGCTTCGGCGGGCTGATGGACCGCGAGCACCCCGAGGTGGCGCGCTACTTCGGCGCGTCGCAGCGCTACGGGCTCGGCGGCCAGGTGCCGGTCCTGCTCGAGGGGCCCGAGACGCGCCTCGACGAGGCGCTGCGCGCGGTCGAGGCAGCGCTGCGCGGCGAGCGAATAGTGCGCAGCGTGTACGCCGGGCCGCCTGCCGAGTGGCTGCGCGAGCGCGCCCCGTGGTGGGTGGCACGCGAGGTCTTCGACGCGTGGATCGCCCTGGCGCGCGACCCGGGCGACGAGGCGGCCGCCGAGCGCCTCGCCGCCGGGCTCGAGGCGGCCGAGGCGCGCCACGGCCTGGCGCGCGTCGAGGGCGCGCGACTGCTGCTGGTGACGCTCGCCGACGATCCCTTCGAGGCGGCGCTCGACGCCGACGGCTTCCCGCGGCTGCGCAGCCGCGTGCGCGCCGCCCTCGCCGGCAGCGGCGTGACGGCCGAGTTCGCCGGCATGGCCGCCATCGTGACGCAGGAGCAGGAGGCGACGATCGCGCGCATGCGCTGGCTCGGGCCGCTCTCGCTCGTGCTGGTGCTGCTGCTGCTGCGCCGCGCCGCCGGCAGCTTCGCGGCGCTGGCGGGGCTGGCCCTGCCGCTGCTCCTCGCCGCCGGCGCGACGCTCGGCGTCGTCGGCCGCGCCAGCGGCAAGCTCACCCTGATCGAGTCCGTGTTCGGCGTGATGATCTTCGGCCTCGGCGTCGACTTCGCGATCCACTGGCTGCTGCGCGTGCGCGAGGAACGCAGCGCCGGCCGCACGCTCGGCGCGAGCGTCGAGCGCGCCGTCGCGGGCACCGGGCGCGGGCTGATCGCGAGCGGCACCACCTCGGGCGGGGCCTTCCTGCTGCTGATGCTCGCGCCGGAGCCCGTCTTCCAGCGCCTGGGCTTCTCGGGCGGGCTCGGCCTGCTCGTGTGCCTGGTGCTGCTGCTGGCGATGCTGCCCGCGCAGCAGCGCTGGCTCGGGCGCGGCGGCATCGCGGCCGCCGCGCCGCTGCGCACTCCCGGCGCGGCGGCGCTGATCGCTCACGGCTGCCGCCATCCCGGCCTCGTGCTCGCGCTCGCGCTCGCGCTGCTGTGCCTCGGCGCCGTCGAGCTGCCGAAGCTGCGCTACGAGACCGACCTGTCGCGCGTGTTCTCGAGCGAGATCCGCGCGGTCGAAACGGCGCGACGCATCCACGCCCTCTACGGCCTCGATCCGAGGCCCTGGGTCGCTGCCGCGAGCGACCTCGAGGAGGCCCGCGCGCTCACCGCGCGCTACGCGCGCGAGCCGCTCTTCGACCGCGTCGACTCGGCCGCATTCCTGTTCCCCGCCGACCTCGACGAACGCAGACGGCAGCTGGCCGCCCTGCCAGCGGGCCTCGACCGCGCGCCCGATCCGATCGGCCTGCTCGCACGCGCGGCACGGCGCGGGCCGCCACGGCTCGACGCGCTGCCGGCGGCCCTGGACGAGCGGCTGCGCGGCCCCGACGGCGAGCTCCTGGTCCACGCCTTCGCTGCGCGGCCCGCGCTCGACTCCGCCGTCGCGGCCGCCGAGCGCCGCGCGGCGCAGGCGATCGCGCCCGAGGCCACCTCGATGGTGGCCGTCTTCGAGGCGTCGATCGGGACCGATCGGCCCTGGATGCCGCGCATCACGGCCCTGGTGCTGGCCTTCGTGGCGCTGGTGGTGATGCTCGACCTTCGCAGCGCGCGCCTCGCGCTGCTCGCCCTCACGCCCGTGGTGGTGGGCGGGCTGACCGCCTGCGGCCTGCTCCACGCCTTCGGCTTCGTCTTCAACACGGTGACGCTGATCGGCATCCCCCTGCTCGTGGGCCTCGGCGTCGACGATGGCATCCACGTGGCCCACCGCCTGCAGGAGGAGCCCGAGCGGTCCGTCGAAGAGGTGGTGGGATCCGTGGCACCCGCGGTGGTGATGACCACGGCGACCACCTGCGCCAGCGTGTCGACGCTGCTCTTCGCGAAGCACCCGGGCATCGAGAGCCTGGCCGTGCTGCTGCTGGTGGGCCTGCCGATGTGCATGCTGGCCACGGCCTGGGTGCTGCCCGCGCTGGCGACGCTGCTGCGCCTGCGCCCGGCGCCGCGCGCTTCGCGCAGGCCCGCGTAGCGCTGCAGCGCTGGCAGGCCAGCTGCTAGCAACGGTTCCTGCCTCGGATCCACCCCAGGCTCAGCAGCGCCGCCGCCGCGAGGAGCCCGCGGCCCGGCTCCGGCGCCGGGATCACGAACGGTGCCCAGCCGGTGTTGTTGGTCTCCTGGAGCTCGACCAGGTCGAAGCTCGGGTCGATCACCGCGTAGATGCGCGCCGTGTTCGTGTCGAGGTCGTGCGGGATGCGCCAGCGCATCGAGACGACCTTGCTCTCGCGGCGCGGAATCACGCCCGTCACGATCTCGCCCGGGGTCTCGCCGAAGATCCGCGTGCCGCCGTCCTGCGGATCGCCGAGGTAGAAGCGCACTCCCACCGACGGCGCGTCGACCAGGCTGTAGTTCTGGATGCGGGCCTGGATCTCGACCACGTCGCCCGTGCGCGCGTCGGAGGGCTCGAGGCGGATGTCGCGCGTCTGCTGGCGCTTGGCCTCGTCCTGCACCGGGAAGCCCTTCTCCGGGTCGTACTTCCAGGGCAGGATGAAGGTCGGGTCGGGCGCACTCTTGTAGTTCGCGTCCCACCAGGTGTCCGTCCCGCCCGGACCGGCCTCTCCCACCTCGGCCGCGTAGGCGAGCACGAGCGCGCCGTTCTTCGCCCAGTAGGCGTAGGGCGTCACGCTGTACTCGGTCTCGCCGATGCCGGGCGCGAGCGGACCGAAGTCGAAGTGCAGGCCCAGCGAGTTGTCGACGCTCATCGACAGGGTCGACACGGCCGACTCGCCGTAGGTGCCGGCCACGCTCGCCTTGAGGCGCACGCTGCCCGGGTCGAAGGCCTCGATCGGGAACTCCACCACGCCTTCGACCGAGAAGTCCTGCTCCACGTCCCAGAACGACTCGTACGAGCGCGTCACCACCGAGACGTCCTGGAGCGCGATCGACCACAGGCCGCCCCCGCCCTGCGCCGTGAGCCCGCGCGCGTCGCTCGTCGCCCAGCGCACCTCCTCGGCGTAGCCGTTGGCCTCATCGGGCCGCGCGATTGCGCGGTAGGACAGCACGTTGCCCACCTCGTGGTCGGGCAGGAACGACTGCGCCGTCCAGCTCTTGGAGTTGAACCAGCGGAGGCGGACACCACCGGCGCCGCCGAGCCGCGGGCGCACCACCAGCACGTGGCCGCTCGGCTGGGTGTCGCCGCCCACGAACACGGGGTACTCCCACAGGTCGTACGTCACGGTCGCGGCGTAGATCCAGTCGTCGAGGTCCGCGGTCTGCACCACCTCGAAGGTCTCGACGCGGCGCTCCTCTTCCACCTTCGAGAAGCCCACCCCGAAGGTGGAAGCCAGGCTCCCGGCCACGGTCGTGCCGCCCAGGCTCACGTCGCCCTCGAGCTCCTCGGAGAGCACCCAGTCGGCGTGGAACTCGGCCACCACCGAGCTCTGGATCACGTCGCGCCGCTCGTAGGTCGAGCGGAAGTCGCAGACCATCGGCGGGAAGCAGTCGTTCAGGTCGAACGGGATGCCGCTCAGGATGTCGAAGTGGACGGGCGGCGCCTGCAGCAGCACCAGCGGCTGCGTGATCTCGGTGACCGTCGAGACGTCGGGAGCGCCCAGGCGCACGTCGGGGCCGTCGAAGGCGCCCACCGTCACCGCCCAGCTCGGCTGGGCGAAGAGGCCGGGCGAGGTCTCGTCGACGAGCTCCGCGCGAAGCGGCAGGTCGAAGGCGCCCCCGCCCAGGTCGTCGAGCGCGTAGACCTGCACCAGCACACCCGCGTCGCCGAGGCTCCAGTCCTCGCTGGCGTACACCAGCTCGGGTCGGTCCGGGCCCGGGCCGGCGCCGGCGTCGAGATCGCCGGCGTCGAGGATGCGCCGCCGCGGCGAGTCGCCCTGCCC
>JASJBO010000274.1 GCA_030066475.1 Myxococcota bacterium | reverse complement strand
AAGAGGTCGTCGCGCTGCTCGAGCATCACCCGGTGGTCGGTGGTGAGGTAGGGCTCGCACTCGACGCCGTTGACGATCAGCGTGTCGACCGACGCGTCGTCCGGGATGCGCAGCTTGGCGTGGGTGGGGAAGCCGGCGCCGCCCAGCCCCACCACGCCCGCGTTCTGGATCGCGCTCACGATCTCGTCGGGGCTGGCGCTCTCGACGGGGCAGGGCGTGCCGTCGATCACCTCCTGGGTCGAGCCGGGCTGCGTCTCGAGGTACACGGCCGGCACCATGCGACCCGTGATGCTCGGCGCCAGCGCGATGCGCCGCACCGTGCCCGTGGCGGGCGCGTGCATCGCCACCGAGAGGAAGCCGTCCGGGCGCGCGAGGGTCTGCCCGCGCACGACCTTCTCGCCCTCGCGCACCACGGGGACGGCCGGCTTGCCGATGTGCTGCACCAGCGGCACCACCAGCAGCGGCGCGAACGGGAAGCGGCGGATCGGGAGGCCGCTGGTCTCGTCCTTCGACTCCGGCGGATGCACGCCGTGCCGGAAGGTGCGCAGCCCGAGCAGTCTCATCCTAGTTGTACTTCTCGCCCCGCGCGATCCACTTGTCGATGTCCTTCTCGCTGCGATCGCGCGGCAGGCCCGGGTGGATCACCCGCGCCGTGCAGCGCTCGGCGGCCTTGACCAGGTCTCGGTACGGGCCACCCGTGGGGTTCTGGATGAACGCCTTGCCGCTCTCGTCGTAGGCGAAGATCTGCGGGTTGAGGTCGATGCACTCGTCGCACGACGTGCACTCGGGCGTGTCGATCCAGGGCGCCATGGCATCCCCGGCCGCCGCGGCCGTGGCCGCGGGCTCGGCCGCCGCAGGCGCCGCCGCGGCCAGGTCGTCCAGCGCCGCGGCCGCGTCGCCGCCCCCCGCGAGCTGCATCAGGCCCGAGGCGATGCGGCCCACCACCTCGCGGCGCACGCGCTCCTCGACGTCCTCCACCGAGGTCGGCGTCTCGCCCACGCCGGCCAGCGCGCGCAGCTGGGTCCAGAAGTCGCGGCGGTCCTCGCTGGCCTCGACCATCGCCTTGTCCGCCAGCAGCCGCGTGAGCTGCTGCTTGCGGTCCACCGTCCAGACGTAGGGGTACTTGCCCTCGCGATCGCCCTCGTCGAGCTCGAGGAACTCGACCAGCGGCACCATGTTCTCGTTCCAGGTGTCGGGCGGCGCCATCCGGAAGTGCTTGCGGAAGCGCACCTCGCTGATCGCGAAGTCGGCGAAGGTGAGCGGGACCTCGAGCTCCTTGTCGCGCCCGCCCTGCTTGTAGGGGAGCTTGTAGGTCGGCCAGTCGCGGTCGGGCGCCGGATTGCCCTCGAGGTCGAAGCAGTCGGCGGGCAGCGGGCCGCCATCGGGGTCGTAGCGGAACAGCGGGTAGGCCCGCGACTCCACCGCCAGCTTCGCCTGCGTCGCGCTCATGTCGTCGCCGATGCCGTGCTCGGGCTGGCACGAGCTGTACAGGTTGAACAGCGCCGGACGCCGCGCCTTGAGGCCCCGGATGAAGCCCTCGATCATGTGGCTCGGGTGGGCGATGGTGCTCTGCAGCACGTAGGTGGTGCGGTGCGCCATCCCGATCAGGCCGATCTCCTTGCGCGGCTCCTGCTTGCCCTGGATCGCCTTGCCGAACTGGGCCATGTCCGAGATCTGGCCGGTGAAGCCCGAGGTGCAGGCCTGGCCGCCGGTGTTCGAGTACACCTGGGTGTCGACCACCAGCACCTTGATCGGCTTGCCCGACGCCATCAGCCGCGACAGGTTCTGGAAGCCGATGTCGTACATCGCCCCGTCGCCGCCCACGGCGACCACCGGCGGACACAGCTCCCACTCCTCGTCGCTGAAGTCGCGCCAGCCGAAGTAGGTGAAGAGCTCGTCGTGCTCCGACGGCCGGTACTGGCCGGCCAGCTCGAGCTCGGCGCTGCGCACGTCGCGGAAGCCCTCCGCCATCTTCGCCATGTGCCCCTCGAACACGCCCATCGCCAGCGACGGCGAGTCCTGGAACAGGTGGTTCGACCAGGGGAACGGGTAGGGGTTGAACGGGAAGGTGCTGCCCCACACCGAGGTGCAGCCGGTGGCGTTGAGCATCCCCATCTTGGCGCGGCCGCGCCCGGTGACGCCCTGCCGGTAGCGGTCGCGCAGCGCCTTGAGCCGCGCCAGCAGGCCGGTGACGCGGCGCAGCCACTCGGGGTCGATCGGCTGTCCGCCCGCACGGTCCTCCACGCTCCCGGCGAGCCCGGCCAGCGTCAGGTCGCGGTCGCCCGCCTCGCGCACGATGCGCGCCATCGCCTCGGGGTCGCCGACATCGATGTCCTGCACCAGCTTCAGCTGGATGTGCTTCTCGAGGCGCGCGATCAGCTCGCTCACCTTCTCGAGGTGGCGCTCGACGCGCGGCTGCATCAGCGCCTCGACCGTGGCCACGAACAGGTGGACCGCGGTCTTCTCGGAGCAGCCCAGGCAGGCGCCGTCGCCGCTGGTGAACGCCAGGTAGCTCTGCTTGTCGAGCAGGATCGTCTCGAGCGCGCCGATCCCCTCCTCGAGGTCGTCGACCCGGATGTACTGGCGCGGCGTGCTGGGCAGGTCGAGCCAGAACTCCCACTGCCGCCGCAGCGCCTCCACCGACTCGTCGGTCTGCGGCACCGAGCGCAGCGCGTCGTCGTCGCAGACCGCTACGCACTCCATGCAGCCCTTGCAGGCGTAGGGGTTGACCGTGATCGACAGCAGCCCGCCGCTGCCGGCCTCCTGCTTCTCGGGCAGCGTGTAGTAGGGCCGCGAGAGGGCGAACTGGAAGTCGCCCAGCTCGCTGCGGAACCAGTCGAACTCCTTGGCGAGCCGCTCGCGCGCCGCGGGGTCCTCGGTCTGGGCCAGCGTCTTCTCGATCGCCTCCTCGAGCAGGCCGTCGACCGGATCGGTCTCCTTCGCCTCGGCGAAGAGCGCGCGCAGGTTGCGCTCCACCAGGCGCACGGCGCGCGGCAGGTGCTCCACGCCGTGGCCGTGCTTGCGCACGCGCTGGACCACGGTGTCGAGCACCTGGCCGACCTCGTTCACCAGCCCGGGGATCGCGGTGTCGGGGCACACCGTGTAGCAGTTGCCGCACGCCGTGCAGTTCTCGGGGTTCCACTCCGGATGGTGGAAGCGGATCTGCGTCATGTCGCGGAACAGCGCCGAGCCGGCCGGCATCACGCCGAGCCCGATGAACGGGTCGGTCAGGTTGTCGCTGCCCATGCCGCGCGCGTAGAAGCTGCCGGTCTGCTCCCAGAAGCGGTGGATGTCGGTGATCGGGGCCTCGCCGTGGGGCAGGCGCTCGACCATGACCGGCAGCGGCGGCCCGGCGAAGGCGGGCTCCTCGCCTGCCGCCTGCTCGCCGATCGGCCCGTGCGGGATCTCGCGGATCTCGTCGTGACCGCGCTTGACGACCCGCATGTTGTCGGCGACCACCCGCGCGCCCTTGGCGCCGAACTTGTGCTGGAGCTGGCTCTCGATCGCCTCGAGCAGGCGCGCATCGTCGAGGCCCGCCTGCTCCTTCACCGGCGAGGCGGCGAAGAACGCGCCCTGGAACGCGATGCCCTGCATGCGGAGCTGCAGGTCGGGGTCGGTCGCCTCGTCGCGCGCGATCTGGAAGGCGTCGAGCGCGAACAGGCGAATCTGCTTGTCGACCAGGATGCGCTGGAAGGGGGTGGGAATGTCCTGCCAGACCTTCTCGGGCGAGGGCTGGTCGCTCTGGATGATGAAGACGCCGCCCTCCTTGAGCCCGGCCAGGGCGTTGGTGTGGTGGAAGACGTTGGGGTCGGGCGAGAGCACCACGTCGACGTAGAAGTACTCGCAGTTCACGCGGATCGGCTCGGGCGCCGCCGACAGGTAGTAGGTGGTCGGCTGCCCCTTCTTCTCGGAGCCGTACTTCGGGTTGGCCTTGATGTGGTAGCCGAGCAGGTCGAACAGCGTCATCGCCAGGTTCTTGCCGGTGGTGATGGCGCCCCAGCCGCCCACCGAGTGGAAGCGCACCGTGATGCTCTGCTCCGGCATCAGGTTGGGGTTCTCGGAGCCCCGGATCGCGAGGTCCTTCACGTTCGGATAGGACGCCTCGATCGTCTGCTGGTGGATCTCCTGGACCGGCGTGGCGGCCTGTTCGCGCAGGAAGTCGATCGAGAGGTAGAAGAAGGGCCGCCGGGGACCGTCGGGCAGCATGTTCTCGACCGCCGCGACCAGGCCCTCGGGCTGCAGGTCGCGGCTGCCCATGCCGAACGAGCCGGCGTAGAGCGGGGGCACGTCTTCGAGCGAGCCGTACGCCGGCAGCTCCGGGTGCGGCCAGGCGTCCTTGTGGCGCCCGTTCTCGAGGCACTTCGACAGCGCGGCGCGGATCTCGCGCATCAGCGGCGGGTCGACCGCCAGCGGCTGGTCGAGCCGCTCGAGCACCGTCACGCCCTTGCGGCCGTGCAGCAGGCGGCCGATCCCGTCGGCCGGGAAGGGCCGGAACATGGTGAGCTCGACCACGCCGATCCTCAGGCCGCGCGTGTCGCGCAGGTAGTCGGCCACCGCGTGGGCGCTCGGGATCAGGCTGCCCTGGCCCACCAGCAGGTAGTCGGCGTCGTCCACCCGGTAGCCCGACACGCGCTGGTAGCGGCGCCCGGTGAGGGCGGCGAACTCCTCGAAGGCGCGGTCGGTCAGCTCGCGCACGTGGTCGAAGAAGAACGGGCGCTGGGCCGCCACGCTCTGCATGTAGGCGTCCTGGTTCTGCACCAGGCCCGACATCACCGGGTTGTCCACGTCCCAGAGCACCGGGATGCGGCGCCGCGTGTCGCCGTACAGGATCCGCTGCGCGGGCGTAGGCGTCTCGATCTCGTCGTCGGGCCGGCCCAGGTACTCGGCGATCAGCTCGCGCTCCGGGACCATCAGCGATTCGATCAGGTGGGTGGTGAGGAAGCCGTCCTGCGCGATCGCGCCCGGCGTGAGCGAGAGCTCGGCGATGCGGTGGGCGATGATGTTGAGGTCGGCGGCACCCTGCGCGTCGCTGGCGAAGAGCTGGAAGAAGCCGGTGTCGTCGATGCAGTGGTAGTCGTCGTGGCCGGCGTGCACGTTGAGCGTCGCTTTGGTCATCGCGCGCGCGCCGATGTTGAGCACGTAGGTGAGACGCTTGCCCACCGCCGCGTAGAGCGACTCGTGCATGTAGGCGATGCCCTGGCCGGACGAGAAGTTGGCGGCTCGCAGGCCGGTCATCGCCAGCCCGGCGGTGACGGCCGCGGCCGCGTGCTCGCCCTCGGGCTCGATGAAGATCAGCGGGCGGCCCGAGACGTTCAGGTGGCCGGCCGCCGCCGCCTCGGCCCAGTACTCGCCCATCTGGGTCGACGGCGTGATCGGGTAGGCGCCCGCGCCGTCGCTCGACTCCCGCTCGCACATGATGACGGCGGTGTTGCCATCCAGGGCGGCGCGCACGCCCGGATACTTCGCGGACGGGCTGTCCTGCTTCTTGCGGCCGAACGAGAGTACGGACATTGGGGCTCCTGGTCTCGAAGGGTGGGCGGTCGACTCCGTCAGGTCGGGCCGGCGCGCAGGGTACCCTTCCGGATCACCTTGTGGGCGGCGGGACCGACCACCGGTCCCGACTCGGGGTCGATCCAGACGATGG
Source organism: Myxococcota bacterium (assembly GCA_030066475.1). The sequence goes on along the minus strand of JASJBO010000274.1, from coordinate 3,573 downwards.
CGCCCGTGGGGCAGCGCTGGATCGGCTCGCGCGTGTCGTGCTTCCGGCCGTAGTCCACGACCGGCAGGTTCTGCTCCATCCGCACCAGGCCCGGCGCGTCCATCGCGCAGCGGCCGCAGGCCGTGCAGGCCACCTCGCAGTCCTCGAGCAGCTCGTCGCCGGCCTCGAGCGAGCGGCACGCGACCCACAGCCGGTGGCTGGCCGGGTGGATCGAGAACAGGTCCTTGGGACAGGCGTCGACGCAGTCGCCGCAGGCCGTGCAGCGCGCTTCGTCGACGACCGGCAGCGAGTGCGCGTCCATCCGGATCGCGTCGAAGTCGCAGGCGGCCTCGCAGTCGGCGAGGCCGAGGCAGCCCCAGAAGCAGCCCTTGCCGCCGCCGGCCACCACGGCGGCGGCCCCGCAGCTGGAGAGGCCGTCGTAGCGGGCGCGCAGTCGCGCGACGTTCGCGCCCCCCGCGCACGCCAGGCGCGCCACCCGCTTCTCGGCCGCGCCCACGTCCACTCCGAGGTAGGCCGCGATCCGCGCGTGGCCCTCGGCGTTGCTCACCGTGCAGCCCGCGGGCTGGGCCTCGCCCTGCACCAGCGCCTCGGCGAACGGCCGGCAGCCCGGCAGCCCGCAGGCGCCGCAGTTGGCGTGAGGCAGCATGTCCTCCACGGCGTCGATGCGCGGGTCCTCCGGCACGTGCAGCTTGCGATTGGCCAGCACCAGCAGCGAGGCGAGCAGCAGCGTCAGCCCGCCGATCGCAGCGACGCCCGTCAGCACCGGCATGGGGGGTCTCCTGAGAGGGCTCCTAGTGTATGCCGACCGGCCACCCGGGTCGATCTGTCGTCTGGCCGACACACCGCCCAACCCGCCGGAACCGCAGGCGAAAATCCGCCAGAACTGGGCCGGTTTCGGCTCATTCCTCGCGCGCCGCGACGAGCCGGTCCAGGACGCGCTGGAAGCCGCCGGCGTCGTCGTAGGCGTCGGCGTGGACGAGCCGGGTCACCCCGAGTGCGGCCAGAGCGTCGAGGCGGTCGCGAGCACGCGGCGGATCGGCCACTGGCAGATGGCCCATCGCCACCACCTCGGGCATCGGGCGCCCGGCCGCCTCCGCCCGCTCGCGCAGCGCGGCGATCGGCGCGCGCAGCTTCTCGGGGTCGGACTCCATCGGCATCCAGCCGTCCGCCAGCTCGACCGCGCGGCGCAGCGCCTGGGGCGGCGAGCCGCCGACGAAGATCGGTGGGGCGGGCGGCCGCGGGCGGAACAGGAACGGCTGCCCGTTGGCCTCGACCACATCGCCGGCGAAGCAGCGCCGCAGGAACGCGAGCGTCTCGTCGGTGATGGCGCCCCGCCGCGCGCGCTCCACGCCGAGCGCCTGGAACTCGGGCCGCATCCAGCCCACGCCCGCACCGACGCGGAGGCGACCGCCCGACAGCTCCTGGATCGTCGCGAGCCACTTGGCGGTCGGGAGCGGCGGGCGATAGGGCAGGACCAGCACGGCGGTGCCCAGCCCGATGCGCTCGGTCGCGCCGGCCAGCCAGGCCAGCGTGGCAAGCGGGTCGAGGTAGCGGCCGCCCGATCCCTCGGCGTCGTCGGGCGGGATCGCCAGGTGGTCGACCACCCAGACATCGGCCAGCCCCGCGTCCTCGGCCGCTCGTGCGCACGCGAGCACGGTGTCTCGCGACGACTGCGGCCCCATGTTGCGCACCACCATTCCGAGCGGAATCGACACCCGCGTCTCCTCTTTACCGCCCGATGGCAGCGTGCCATCGTTCGCCCGTGCACCCCATTCTATTTGAAATCGGGAGCTATCAGGTGCCCGCCTACGGCATCGCGCTGGCGCTGGCGTTCGCAGTCGGCATCTGGATCGCGCAGCGCCGGGCGCGCGCTCGCGGCCTCGACGAGGAGCGTCTGCTCGACGCCGGGATGATCGCCCTGGTGAGCTCGATCGTCGGGGCGCGCCTGCTCTGGGTGGTGACCCACCTCGACACCTTCCGCGCGCCGGGCGCGAGCTGGCTCGACGCGATCAACCCGTTCCAGAGCGGCGGCTTCGGGGTCGCCGGCCTCTCGATGCTGGGCGGCGTGCTGCTGGCTACGGTGTCGGTGCTCGCCTACCTGCGCTGGCGCGGGATGCCCCTGCTCCCGGTTGCCGACGTGATGGCTCCCTCGGTCGCGCTGGGCGAGGGCGTCACGCGGATCGGCTGCTTCCTGAACGGCTGCTGCCACGGCGTGGTGTGCGAGCTGCCCTGGGGCGTGCGCTTCCCGGCCGACAGCGCCGTCAGTGGCCTGTTCGGCGGTGCGGCCGTGCACCCGACCCAGCTCTACGCGTCGGCGAGCGGCTTCCTGCTGTTCGGGCTGCTGAGCTGGCTGCTGGCCCGCCGGGCGTTCGACGGGGCGGTGTTCTTCGCCTTCCTCGTGGGCGTGGGCGTGCAGCGCCTCGTGATCGACGTGTTCCGCCACCACGACGTCTCCACGGTGTGGCTCCAGCTCGGCGCTCTGCCGTTCACCTCGAACGACGCGCTCTCGCTGGTGCTGGTCGCCGCGGGCCTGGTCGGCCTCGCCCTCCGCCACCACCTGACGCGCAGCGGGAGCCACGCGATCGCCGCGTGAAGGGCCGCGGCCGGTGAAGATCCTGGTGGTCGGCAATCCCGTGGCGGGCCGCGGCCGCGGCCGCCGCGCGGCGCGCGCGCTGGCCGCGTCGCTCGAGGCGCGCGGGCACGACGTGACGTGCGCGCTGACGGGCGAGCCGGGCGCGGCGCGCCGCCAGGTGGCCGCGCTCGACGCGGGGCTCGATCGCATCGTGGCGGCGGGCGGCGACGGCACGCTCAACGAGATCGTGAACGGCCTGCGCGCCCCCGCGGCGATCCCGCTGGTGCCGATGCCGCTCGGCACCGCGAACATGATGGCTCGCGAGCTGGGCGTCCCTCGCGCACCCGCCGCGCTCGCCGACTGGATCGAGCGCGGGCAGCCGCGCCGCGTGGACCTGGGGCGGATCGGCGACCGGCGCTTCCTCTCGCTCGCCGGCGCCGGCTTCGACGCGCTCGTGACCGAGACGCTGCGCGGCTCGCGGCGCGGCGCGCTGGGCTACCGCGGCTACGCACTTCCGATCCTGCGTGCGATCGCGCGCTATCGCGAGCCGCGTCTTCGGGTCGCGGTGGACGACGCGCCCCCGGTGGCGTGCGGCTTCGTCGTGGTGAGCCACATCGGCAACTACGGCGGCATCTTCCGGGTCACGCCCGACGCAACCCCCGACTCGGGCGCGCTCGAGGTGTGCCGCTTCCACCGCGCCTCGCTCCCGCACCTGGCGGGCGCCGTCCCCTTCGCCCTGGCCGGCGCACTCGCTCGCCTGCCCGGCATCGACCACGCGCGCGGTCGGCGCATCCGCATCGAATCCGACGCGCCGGCCCCGGTGCAGGTCGACGGCGACTACCTGGGCGAGACGCCCGTCACCATCGAGCTCGAGCCCCGCGCCGCGACCCTGCTCGCGGCACCGGGCTAGCTGGGTGGACTTCGCTCGCCTTCGGCTCGCTGCGCGGAGGCCGGCCCGAGCGCCGGCCTCCTTGCGGGCGGGAAGAGACTTCGCTCGCCTT
>JASJBO010000037.1 GCA_030066475.1 Myxococcota bacterium | reverse complement strand
GTCCCCGGGAACGCCGTCGCCGGCAGCGATGGCGACGGCGTTCCCGATGACGGCGGCGTCGGGCTGCCCGGCGCAGGTACCAGCAGACGTTCCCGCTGACCCAGTGGGAGAACTTCGGCGGTGATGTAGAGTTCGGGGCGCACCAAGCGCGGCTGGGACGTCAACTTCGACGGGATGCATCACGTGGGCCTCTACCCCGACTTCGTCCGGGACGTCCGCAACGTGGGCGTGACCTTCGAGCACGTGACCTTCGAGCAGACAGGGCCGCGGCTGATCTCGGCGGCCGACCTGCACGCGAGCTGGGAGCGGGCCTGAGAGACGGGCAACACCTGGTCGGCTTCCCACGGCGTGGCCCCGGTGTGCAACTGAGGGCCGCGGCGGCGGTCGCCGTGCTGCTGCTGGCGACCGGGCCGGGGCAGGCTGGAGCCGAGCCCTTCGAGGGCGTGCTCCACATGAAGTCGACCGCGGCGGGACGCGTGATGGACTTCACGCTGTCGGTGGGACGCAGCGGCATGCGCACCGAGGTCAGCACACCGACGCCGAACGGCCCGATGCCGCTGCTCACCTATCTGGTGGACTACGAGCGCCCCACTGTGGTGACCCAGCTCGACGTGCGCAACCGGGCGTATCGCGAGGTCCCGCTGCCAGGGCCGGGCGAGCGGGAGGCGGCGGACGCCGCGCTCACCGTGACGCCGCGCGGCGCGGAGACCCTGCACGGCCTCGAGTGCCGCCACGTGGTGGCGACCGACGCGCTCGGCTCCGAGTACGAGGTGTGGACCACGCGCGACCTGCTCGAATACGAGCGCCTGGCCGAGTCGATGGAGGGCTTCTCGAGCAGCGCGCGCGGGCTCACCGCGGCGCTGCGCGAGGCGGACGCCGACGGGTTCGTCGTCAAGCTGGTGTACCGCCGCAACGGTCAGCTGCTGTCGACGCTCGAGCTGGAGCGCGCCGAGGCGAAGGCGCTCGATCCGATGGTGTTCCGGGTTCCCGCCGGCTACCGCAAGGTGGACGCGCCGGCGATGGCGCCGTCGCGGACTCCGGCTCCCGCTCCCGCGAAGCCGCCGGCGCCGCCCGCGCAGCCGTCCCCGGCCGCACCCGGCGCGAACTGAGCGGGAGCGGCCGAGGAGGGACGGGAGCGCCTGCGGGCATGGGCCGTTCGGCCTAGCCCGGATGGCGGAGGCGATGGGGGAGGCCTGCGGAGGGCCCGCCGGGGTAGTCTCCGAGCGGGAGAGCCGCCATGCGCCCCGCGAACGTCGACAAGCTGCTGCTGGCCACGCTGCTCCCGGCGTTCGGGCTGGCGTTGGGGCTGCACGTCAAGGAGAACCTGCGCACCGGTCGCGCGCAGCCGCCCGTCTTCGCGGTGCCCGCGCCCGGCGGCGACGGCTACCCGATCGTGGGTGGGGCGCGGATCGAACGGCAGGTGCGCTGGAACGGCCTCGAGGTGGGCGACCGGCTGATCCGGGTCGGCGACGAGGACCTGCGCGGGGTGGGCTACATCGGCTTCGAGGCGATCGCCCTCGAGCAGGGGGGGGCGGCGGCCGAGGCGCCGCTGGTGTTCGAGCGCGACGGGGTGCGGCACGAGACCGTGCTGCGCATGAGCAGCCTGCGCAATCCGTGGCACCGGCTTCCCTTCCTCGCGGGCTTCGTGCTGCTCTCCGTGCTGGTGCTGCTGCGCTCCCCGGGCAACCGGCAGGCGCAGCTCCTGTTCGCCGGGTTCGTCGGCTTCGCGATCTTGGAGACGCCCTTCTACGGCGGTCCGCGCCTGCAGACCTGGGCGAATCAGATCCTGTTCAACTTCGGTGGCTTCGTGGCCATCGGACTGCTGATGCGCTGGGTGATCAGCTTTCCCGACGAGCTGCTGCCCGGCCGGCGGCTCTCACCGCACTGGGCGTGGATCGGTCTCGTGCACCTGGTGGCGCGCTTCAACTACCACCTCGGCGCTCCGTTCCCGCCGGAGTACGCGCCGGTCGTCGCGCTCAGCTCGGATGCGGTGATCGCGCTGGTCTTGCTCACCATCGCCACCTGGAACTACGTGTACGCCACGCCGATCGGGCGACGCCGGGTGAAGTGGGTGCTGCTCGGCGGCTACGTGACGGTGCTGCCGACCCTGGTCGCGGTCGGCCTCCAGGTGCTCGCGCCCACTCTGCTTCCGGCGTTCAACTTCTCGGCCGCGTTCGAGTACACGCCGATCAGCGCCGTGGCGCTCCCGATCGGCGTTCTGGTGGGGATCGCGCGCTACAACCTGTTCGACATCGACCGGCTGATCAGCTCGGCCGCCTCCTACTCGCTGACCGCCGTCCTGGCGCTCGCTGCCATCTTCGCGCTGGTTCCCTGGCTCGCGGGCGGCCTGGCCGCGGCGACCGGCGCGTCGCACGACCTGCTGCAGCTCGTGCTCACCCCGCTGCTCGCCGCCGCGCTGGTGGTGGCGCACCGGGCGCTGCGCCCGCGCCTCGACCGGCTGTTCTTTCCCGAGCGGCTCGCCCTGGAGCGCGGCGTGGAGCTGCTGCTCGGCGACCTGTCCGAGTGCCGCTCGGGCGACGAGGTCGACCGGCTGGTGGGTGAGCGGCTCGGGCTGCTGCTGCGGCCCGAGACCTGCGCGGCCTACCGCCGCGAGGGGGAGCGGCTGGTGCCGGTGCATGGTGGCGACGGCGCGATCGACCTGGGACCGCTCGGGTCGCTGGTGGTCGCGCTCGAGAGCCGGCCGGTGCCGCTGCGGGTGCGCGGCGACGAGCTGGGACGCAGCCTGCCCGAGCTCGAGCCGGCGGCCGCGCGCGCCGTCGCGCGACTCGGCGCCGAGGTGCTGGTCCCGCTGCGACGCGGCAAGGACCTGGGCGCGCTCGTCGTGCTGGGCGCCCGGCGCTCGGGCGACATCTACACCGATACCGACCTGGCTCTGCTGGCCACGGTGGCCGAGCGCGCGTCCGCCCAGCTCCTGCACGTGCGCGATGCCGAGACGATCGTCGAGGAGCGCCTCCGCGCCGAGGAGCTGCGCGAGCTGAAGGAGCGCGCCGAGAGCGCCAACGTCTCGCGCTCGCGCTTCCTGGCCGCGGCGAGCCACGACCTGCGCCAGCCGCTGCACGCCCTGGCGCTGCTCTCCGAGGCGCTGGTGGACCAGACGCGCGACGATCGGGCGGAAGAGCTGGCCGAGCGGATCCGCGGCGCGGCCGCGAGCCTGGGCGAGATGTTCGACGGGCTGCTCGACGTGTCGCGACTCGACGTGGGCGGCGTCGATCCGCAGCCAGTGGGGTTCGCGCTCGACTCGCTGCTCGAGCGGCTGATCGGCGAGCTCGCCCCCGTCGCAGAGGCGAAGGGCCTGCGGCTGCGCTGGTCTCCGTCGAGCGAGCGCGTCCGCAGCGACCCGCTGCTGCTGCGGCGCATCCTGCAGAACCTGCTCTCCAACGCGATCCGCTACACCGAGAAGGGCGAGGTGGAGGTGCGCGTGCGGGCCGACCAGGCCGGCGAGCGGGTGCGGATCGAGGTGCGCGATACCGGTCCCGGCATCCCCGAGGATCGCCAGCGCGACGTGTTCCGCGAGTTCGTCCAGATCGGCGGGCGCGGATCGGAGCGGGGACTCGGGCTCGGGCTGTCGATCGTGGAGCGCACTGCCCGGCTGCTCGGTCACCCGGTCGACCTGGCCTCGCGGCCGGGGGCCGGCTCGACCTTCGCCGTCGCGGTCCCGCGCGCTCGCGAGACGGAGCCCGCGCCCATCGCCGCGGCGCCGGGCGTCGACCTCGCGGGACGACGCATCGCGGTGCTCGACGACGACCTCGAGGTGCTCGCAGCGATGCACGAGCTGCTGACGCGCTGGGGCTGCCGCGTGATCGCCGCCGCCTCGCTCGCGGACCTGCGCGACAGCCTCGAACGACTCGCGGAGCCCCCCGACGCGATCCTCGCCGACTACCGCCTGGCTGGGGACGAGACGGGCCTCGACGCGATCGCGTGGCTCCGCGCCCACACCGGCCTGCGCATCCCGGCCGCCATCGTGACCGGCGAGACCGCCGCCCCCGAGCTCGAGGCCATCCGCTCCCACGGCCTCCGGTCCGTCACCAAGCCCCTCCGCCCCTTCCGCCTCCGCGCCCTCCTCCTCGAGCTCCTCCGCGACGGCGAGCCCGGGGCGTGAGCCCGGGGACGTTCCTTGCGTAACTTGCGCATTCCACCCGCGGGGTCGACTACGCAAGTCAAGGAACGTCCCCGCCCTCCGAGTCGAGGTCGAGGTCGCGCATGACGAGGGTGGCTTCGGTGCGGTTGGTGACGTCGAGGACTTCGAGCAGAGTGGCGACGTGGGTCTTGACGGTCGCGGGCGAGATGCCGAGGACGTCGGCGATCTCCTTGTTGGTGAGGCCACGCGACAGCAGGTTCAGCACCTCGAGCTGACGCGGGGTGAGCTCGCCGGCGCGCTGGCGCCGGCGCTCGGCGGCTCCGTCGGTCGCCGCCGGCTCCGGGGCGCCGAGCGCGTCGAGCCCCGCCAGCAGGGCGGGCGGGATGTAGACTCCACCCTCGAGCACGAGCCCGAGCGCCGCTCGCAGCACCGCGGGCGGGGACGACTTGGGGATGAAGCCCGACGCCCCGGCGTCGAGCGCCTGCTTGACGTCGGCCGCGCTCTCCGAGGCGGAGACGATCACCACCGGGACGCTGGCGTGCTCGGAGCGCATCCGGCGCAGGCCGGTCCAGCCGTCCATGCCGGGCATCGCGAGGTCCATGAGCACCAGCCCGATGCCGGAATCGGTGTCGACCTCGCGGAGCGCCTGCTCGCCGCTCTCCGCCTCGACCAGCTCGGCGTCGAGCTCGTCGAGCACGCGGCGCAGGCCTTCGCGGAAGATCGCGTGGTCGTCGCAGATCAGGATCTTGAGGTCCGACACGGGCCGAGGCTATCGGATCGGGTGCGGTGCGGCAGGCGTGCGCGGCCGGCTCGAGCGCCCGGCCTCTCAGCCCTCGCCGGAGTGGCGCCCCAGGCGCTGGCGCAGGGCCTCGAGCCGGCCCACGACGGCGTCGCGTGCCTCCTGGCCCAGGCGGTCGAGCACGGCGCCCACCTCGTGGACCGCGTTCTCCACCTCGTGGCGCCGCTCCTCCGCCCGCGAGAGCAGCTGCTCGCGGCGAATGCCGCCGCGGGCCGCCTCGCCCAGATCGTGCAGCTCCCGACCCAGCGCCACCAGCAGATCGTCGTAGCTCACCAGTCCGTGGAGCTGCCCGTCGCGCAGCACCGGGATCCGGCGCACGCCGTTGCGGCTCATCTCGCTCGCCACGTGCTGGATGCGGTCGCGCGCGTCGACGCACGTGACCGACGCGCTCATCACCGCGGAGGCCGGGGTCGCGGCCGGATCGCGCCCTTCGGCGACGACGCGCACCGCCAGGTCGCGGTCGGTGATCATCCCGGTTGGGGCGCCCGCCTCGTCGACCACCACCACGCACCCGATCGCGTCGGCCCGCATTCGGCTCGCGACCGCCGCCACCGGGGTCTCCGAGGAGACCGAAGCGACCTCCTTGCGGTAGTGCCCGGCGGTCCGCGCCGCCGCATCCTCCCCCGACGGCGGCGCCTGGGGCGGCGACTGCTCGGCGGCGACGTCCGCCAGCGCCCCGACCTCCTGCGCCAGGAGCGGCACGAGGTCGTCGGCGGCGAGCATCCCGACGGCGCGGCCCTCGCCATCGACCACCGGCAGGCGTCGCATGCCGCGCTCGCGCATCCGCGGGCTCGCCTCGCGCAGCGGCAGCGCCTCCTCGACGGTGACGGGCGGAAGCCCGCAGAAGTCGCCCGCGGGCGCCTCGGCGTCGAGCCCGCCGGCCAGCACGCCCAGCGCGACGTCTCGATCGGTCAGGAAGCCGACCGGTCGCTGCTGGTCGTCGACGACCACGAGGGAGCCCACCCGCTCGCTCCGCATGCGCTCCGCCGCGGCGCGCAGCGTGAGGGCCCGCGTCGCCGTGCATGCGGGCCTGCGACAGACCTGGCCGACCGACATGGATGGCTCCTCCCCCGGGGCGCCTCCCGCCCCGCGCCGAGCGCCAGAACATGCATCTTTCCCGGCATGCGGGCGACCGCTGGGCCGCGTTAGAATGCCACCGTGATCGCGCGAGCCGCCGGCGCCGAAGACCTGCGCAGTGCTGCCGACCAGCTGGCTGCGCGCCTGCCGTCTGCGCTGGCGCCGTTCGCGCGGCTCGCGTTCAACTACCGCTGGTCGTGGACGATCGGCGGCGAGTCGCTGTGGACCGCGATCGACGCCGACCGCTGGGAGATGTGCGGACACAACCCGGTGCGGCTGCTCCAGGAGGCGCCGACGCCCGCCCTCGAGCGCGCCGCCGGCGATCGCGAGCTGGTGCAGCGGGCCTACTCCCTCGAGGAGACCGTGTTCCACGAGCGGCGCGAGCCCCAGCGCGTCGCTGGCGTGTCGCCCGAGCGGCCGGTGGCGTTCCTGTGCGCGGAGTACGGCGTGCACGCCTCGCTGCCGATCTACGCGGGCGGCCTCGGGGTGCTCGCCGGCGACCTGGTCAAGGCGGCGTCCGACTCGGGACTCCCGATGGTCGCGCTGGGGCTGCTGTACCGGCAGGGCTACTTCCGCCAGCGCTTCGACACCTCCGGGTGGCAGCACGAGTACTGGATCGACGTCGACCGCCAGCGGCTGCCCGGCGCGCTGGTGACGCACAACGGCGTCGACCCGCTCACCGTGGCGGTGCCGATCCGCGGCCGCGAGGTGGTCGCGCAGATCTGGCGCATCGACGTGGGCCGCGTGCCGCTGTTCCTGCTGGACGTCGATCGGCCCGAGAACGACCCGGTCGACCGCTGGATCACGTCGCGGCTGTACGTGGGCGACCGCGACACCCGTCTCGCGCAGTACGCGTTGCTCGGGCTCGGCGGCCCGATCGCCCTGCGCGCGCTCGGCATCGAGCCGGGCGTGATCCACCTGAACGAGGGCCACGCGGGCGCCGCGGCCTTCGAGCTGGCGGCGGAGCAGGTCGCCGCCGGGCACTCGCTCGACGACGCCCTGGCTGCGGCGCGCGCCCGCATCGTCTTCACCACGCACACGCCGGTGGCAGCCGGCAACGAGTCGTATCCGGCCGAGCAGTTCCAGCGCGCGTTCGCGGGGCTCCCGGAGCGCCTCGGTACCAACTGGGATCACCTGCTCGGCCTCGGTCGCGTGAACCCGAGCGACTCCGGCGAGGGCACCGGAATGACGCCGATCGGGCTGCGTCTGAGCCGCCGCGCCAACGGCGTCAGCGAGCGGCACGGCGGCGTGGCGCGCGCGATGTGGCGCGGGCTCTACGCCGAGCGCTCCGAGCAGGAGGCGCCGATCGGGCACGTCACGAACGGCGTGCACCTGGCCACCTGGATGGCGGAGCCGATGCGCGAGCTGCTGGCCCGCCACCTGGGCGCCGACTGGGAGACGCGCTGCGACTCGGCCGACACCTGGGCCAAGCTGTCCGACATCCCGGACGCGGAGCTCTGGGCGGTGCGGCACCAGCTCCGCGCAGAGCTGGTGGAGTTCGTGCGGACCCGCGCCACCCTCGACCGGCTCTCCCGGGGAGAGCCGCACGAGTACGTCGAGCTGGCCGCGCGCGCCTTCGACCCGGACCGCATCACGATCGGCTTCGCGCGCCGGCTGGCGACCTACAAGCGCGTGCACCTGCTGAACGTGGACCTGGCCCGCTCGCTGCGGCTGCTCGGCGGCCAGCGCCCGGTGCAGATCCTGTTCGCCGGCAAGGCGCACCCGCAGGACGACGGCGCCAAGCGGGTGCTCCAGGTTCTGTTCGCCGCCAAGGGCCGTCCCCTCGTGGGCGAGCGCATCGCGTACCTGCACGACTACGACATGGAGATGGCGCGCCACCTGGTGGCAGGCTGCGACGTCTGGGTCAACGTCCCCCGGCCCCCGCTCGAGGCGAGCGGCACCAGCGGCATGAAGGCGGCACTCAACGGCGGCATCAACCTGAGCGTGCTCGACGGCTGGTGGGCCGAGGCCTACGACGGCAGCAACGGCTGGGCGCTCGACGGGACGATCGACGACGATCACGGAGCCCAGGACGACCGCGACGCCCATGCCATGCTCGACCGCCTCGAGCAGGAGGTGGTGCCGGCCTTCCACGACCGCGACGCCGACGGCCTGCCGCGAGCCTGGCTCGAGCGGGTCAAGGCCTCGCTCCGGACGGCCGGCCTGCACTTCACCGCGCGGCGCATGCTGTCGGACTACGCCCAGCGGGTCTACCCGGGCTCGTAGGCCTCGCGCAGGTACTGGAGCGCCATGCGCTGGGTGTGGAACCACGCGCCGTTGAGCGCGATGCAGGAGCGCCTCACCTGCTCGAAGCCACGCGGGTCGTCGTAGAAGAGCGGCAGCACGGCCTGCTCGAGCTTGTCGTAGAGCGCCTCGGCGCGGCCCGGATCGCGGCGGCGCGCAGAGGCGCGCCCGCGCGGCGGCGTGTCCGGCCCCACCCCCCAGCCGGTGACGCCCTCGACGAGCCCCTCGACCCACCAGCCGTCGGGCACGCTCAGGCTCGGCACCCCGTTGAGGGCGGCCTTCATGCCGCTGGTGCCGCTGGCCTCGAGCGGCGGGAGCGGCGTGTTGAGCCACACGTCGCTGCCCGCGCACAGCAGCCGCCCGAGCGTCATGTCGTAGTCGGCCAGGTAGACCAGCGCGATGCGGTCGCCGAGCTCGGCGGCGACCCGGTGGATGCGGCGGATCAGCGCCTGGCCCTGGCGGTCGCGCGGATGGGCCTTGCCAGCGAAGACGAGCTGGAGCGGACCGCGGCGCTCGGTGATGCCGATCAGGCGCTCGGGGTCCGAGAACAGCAGGGCGGCCCGCTTGTAGGCCGTGGCGCGGCGCGCGAAGCCGAGCGTCAGGGTCCCCGGGTCCAGCACGACCCCGGTCTCGCGCTTCACGGCGTCGAGCAGCTCGCGCTTGGCCTCGCGGTGGGCGCGCCGGATCTGGTCGAGCGGGATGCCCAGGGCGTGGCGCAGGGCGAACGGATCGCGCCGCCAGCTCTCCAGGTGGCGGTCGAAGAGCGCCCGGAACGCGGGGGCCGCCCAGGTCGCCGGGTGGATGCCGTTGGTGATGGCGCGGATCGGGCGCTCGGGGAACAGCCGCCTCGACACCTCGCCGTGGCGCATCGCCACCGCATTGACGAAGCCGGCGGTGCGCAGCGCCAGCTCGGTCATGTCGAGCCCGTCGCGCAGCTCGAGCGCCGCGAGCCAGCGCCGTTCCTCCCGCCCGAGCAGGGATCGGCACAGCTCCGCGTCGAAGCGGTCGTGGCCGGCGGCGACCGGCGTGTGCGTGGTGAAGACGCAGGCATCGCGCACGAAATCGAGGCACGCGGCGCGCTGCGCCCGGGCGCGCGGCGGTCGCGCGGACCGTTCGCGCAGCAGCTCGACGGCGCACAGCGCCGCGTGTCCCTCGTTGAGGTGGAAGCGACGCACGGCGTCGTAGCCGAGGGCGCGCAGCATCCGCACCCCGCCGACGCCGAGCACGATCTCCTGCGCGAGCCGGGTCGCGTCGTCGCCACCGTACAACGTGTCGGTCAGGTGACTGTCTTCGCGGGAGTTCTCGGGCAAGTTGGCGTCGAGTAGATATACTGCGACCTCTGTTCCTGCGATCCCTCGAATCACATAACACCAGGCAGCCAGATGGACGAGTCGCCCCCCGACCTCGACCTGCACGCGCTCGGGCCGGCATTCCAGGAAATCCTCGGGACGCCACGACACCGCCTCCGCGACCTGACGCCCGCGGGCGTCGAGGCGCTGGCGGAAGTAGCCCTGGCGATGCAGCAGCGTGACGCCGACGGCGTTCACGTCCAGATCGGCGAGCGCGCGCAAGGTGTCCCCGGCCAGGATGCCCAGCCCGCCCGCATAGGTCGGGAGCGCCGGCTCCAGGGCGATCTCCATCGAGAGGTACGCGACGGTGCAGCGACCCGACACGCTCGGTCGGGTAGCGCGTTCGCAACGCGACGGCGAGAGGAAATCGGGTTCCGCACGAACACGGTCGGCCGCGTCGGCTCGACTGACCCGAAACGCCCCGCACCGTGCCGCAAAGCGCCCCACCCGGACATCCCGACGCGGTCCCCTGATCGCCCCGTGTTGGCACGCAGGTTGCGTGGCAGCGGTTCGCTCGTCGAACACCCCGGAGCCCCCACCCATGCAATTCCACATCCTCTCGTTCGAGGGTCCTGATCCCTACTCGCGCGCCGGCGGCCTCGCCTCGCGCGTGGACGGCCTCAGCCAGACGCTCGCGGAGCTCGGCTTCGAGACCCACCTGTGGTTCATCGGCACGCCGGAACGGCCCGGCCACGAGGTGATCGGCAACCTCCACCTGCACCGCTGGTGCCAGTGGGTCAGCCGCCACCACCCCGCCGGCGTCTACGACGGCGAGATCGGCAAGCACGGGGAGTACGCGGCCTCGCTCCCGCCCTACCTGCTCCAGCACGAGATCCTGCCCCACGTGCAGCGCGGCGGGCGCGCCGTCGTGCTCGCGGAGGAGTGGCAGACCGCCGACGCCGTGCTGAACCTCCACTGGCAGCTCTGCTACCAGGGCGTCCGCGACCGCGTCAGCATCCTCTGGAACGCCAACAACACCTTCGGCTTCGAGCGGATCGCGTGGGAGGCGCTGGCGCGCTCCGCCCGCATCACGACCGTGAGCCGCTACATGAAGCATCGCATGCGCGAGTGGGGCGTAGACGCCCTCGCGATCCCCAACGGTCTGTCGGCCGACGCCTTCGACCCTCCGGGCCGGGGCTTTATCGCCGCGCTGCGCGCGCGCTTCCGCGATCGGACGGTGCTCACCAAGATGGCGCGCTGGGACCCCGACAAGCGCTGGATCGGCTCCGTGCAGATCGTCGCCGAGATGAAGCGCCTCGGCTGGCGTCCGCTCCTGATCGCCCGTGGGGGCGCGGAGCCGCACGGCACCGAGGTGCTCGGGGCCGCCAGCGAGCTGGGGCTGCGCGTCGTCGACCGGACCGCCGAGCGGCCGGGTCCGGCCGGGCTGATCGACGCGGTGGCGGAGGTCGGAGAGGCCGACGTGGTGAACCTGCGCTCCCACGTCGATCCCGACGCGCGCCGCGTGCTGCTGCGCGGCGTCGACGCGGTGCTCGCCAACAGTGGCCACGAGCCGTTCGGCCTGGTGGGCCTGGAGACGATGGCGGCGGGCGGCGTCGCCTGCACCGGCTGCTCGGGCGAGGACTACGCCGTTCCGGGCCAGAACGCCCTGGTGCTCGAGACCGGGGATCCGCACGAGTTCCTGGGCCTGTTCCGGCGGCTGCGCGCCAACCCGAGCGAGATCCAGGCCTTGCGCCGCGCGGGCCGGGCCACCGCCCGCCGCTACGCCTGGCCCGAGGTCGTGAGCCGCGTCCTGCTCCCCCGCGTCACGATGCTCCACGAACGCATCGACTAGCTGGCAAAGCGCGGCCTACGGCCGCGCCAGCCTTCGCTCGGCTTCGCCTCGCTGCGCGCTCCGGCTTCGCCTCCGCTTGCGGCGGCCTGGTGGACTTCGCTCGCCTGCGGCTCGCTGCGCGCTCCGCCGCTGCGCGGCTGCGCTTGCGGGGGTGCCTTCAGGGGGCTCGTTGCTGGGCGAAGACGGCCTGATGGACTTCGCTCGCCTACGGCTCGCTGCGCGCTCCGCCGCTGCGCGGCTTCGCTTGCGCGGGCGACCTCGTGCGCCTCCCCGAGGCTGGCCGGCCGGCGGGACGTGGTCGATGCCTCCGGGCCAGCTCCAGGAGCCGGCGCACCTCGGGGTCTCTCGCCAGGGACTCAAGGGTGCGGGTCATGCGGCGGGTCCAGCTCGGGTGCTGGCTGGGGGGGACGCCTGGGAGGTTGACGGGGTCGCGCTCGCCGGCGAGGTCGTCCAGGGAGAGCCCGACCAGCGGCGCGGGCGTGCGGCGCAGGAACGCGGTCACGGCGGCGCAGAGGTCGGTGGCGTCGTCCAGGATCCGCTCGGTGCGCAGGCGGCGCTCGAGCGCCGCGACGTCGCGGCGCCGCTCGGCCAGGGCGCGCGCCAGGGCCGCGTCGCTGGCGATCGCGCCGGCGCGGCGCCGCAGCACCAGGTCGCGCCCCTCGGCCCAGCCCGCCAGCGGGGCCAGGTCGTGGGTGTTGGCGGTGACCAGGGCGCGCCGCGAGTAGCTGCGCGCCGGGCGGAAGCTCGTTCCGCGGCGCTCGAAGTAGAGGACGCGCGACGAGAGCACACCGCGTCGCGCCAGCCGGGCGCCCAGGCCCCGCGGCACGGTGCCCAGGTCCTCGCCGATCACCAGGGCGTCGTGGCGCCGGCTCTCGAGCGCGAGGATGCCGAGCAGGTCGGCCTCGGGATAGCGGACGTAGCCACCCGCGCGCGCGGAGGCGCCGCGCGGCACCCAGTAGAGCCGGTGCAGCCCCAGCGCGTGGTCGATGCGCACGGCTCCCGCGTGTGCGAACGAGGCGCGCAGCACCCGGACCCAGGGCGCGTAGCCCGCGTCGCGCAGGCGGTGGGGGTCCAGAGGCGGAAAGCCCCAGTCCTGCCCGGCGGGGTTGAAGCCGTCGGGCGGCGCGCCGGCGCTCGCGTCGAGCGCGTAGACGCCGCCGCCCGACCAGGCGTCGCTCCCGCCGGCGTCGCTGCCGACGGCCAGGTCGGTGTAGAGCCCGATCCGCAGCCCGGCGCGGCGAGCGTGCGCGGCCGCGCGGCCGAGCTGCCGGTCGAGCTCGAACTGGAGCCAGCGCTGGAAGTCCACGGCGTGCGCGTGCGCGGCCCGGAACTGGCGCACCGCGGCGCTGCGGGGATCGCGCAGGCGGGCCGGCCAGCGGCGCCAGTCGCGCTGGCCGCGCTGCTCGGCGATCGCCACGAAGGTGGCGAAGTCGTCGAGCGGCTCGCCCTCGCGGGCCCGGTAGCGCCGGTAGGCGCGGCCGCGCGCGGTCGTCCCGCCGCCGTGGCGGCGCACGAAGCGGCGGTGCAGGGTCTCCAGCACCGGGCGACGCAGCGCGCGGATCGCGTCGTAGTCGATCCGGTCCGCCGCGCGCAGGCGCGTCAGCGCGTTGCGCAGGCGCCGTCCGGCGAGCAGGTCGGGCCCGTCCGCCTGCTCGGGCACGGCCTCGAGGTCGAGGTAGAGGTCGTTGCGGTACAGGCGGCTCACGGGCGCGTAGGGGCTCACCGCGGCGCCGCGGTTCCACAGCGCGTGCAGCGGGTTCAGCCCGACGAAGTCGGCGCCGCCAGTGCCCGCAAGCCGACACAGGCGGCGCAGGTCGCCGAACTCACCGGCGCCGGTGCCGCGCGCGCCTCGCACCGCATACAGATGCGTCCACAGCCCGAACGCGCGGGCCCCGGGGGCCCCGAGCTTCTCGGCGGGGCCGACGCAGCGCGCCGGGACCGCGATGCGGCGCTGCTCCGCGCGCCAGCTCCCCCGCGCATCGCACAGGGTCAGCTCGACGCGGTGGTAGCCCGTCTCGCGCGCACCGGGCAGCGCCAGCCCGAGCACGGGACGCCGGCGGGTGCGCCCCGCGCGGCGCAGCTCCTGGCCGGACTCGAGGTGCACCACCAGCTCCCAGTCGAGCGGCCCACGCGCCTCGGACGGCACGCAGACCCGCAGCCGGCGGCGGCCCCGACCCGGCGGCTCGACCGCCACCGGCTCGATCAGCCGGGCGGCCCGCTCTGCCTCCCAGGCGGCCAGCGAGGCGCGCGCCGCCGCCTCGGTCGAGGCGTCCCAACCCATCGCGGCCAGCAGCGCCGCGCGGGTGGGGTCGGAGACGCGGCGCCGCAGGCCGGTCCCCGCCTCGCTGTAGTCGGGAAGCACGCCGGCCCGCTCGCAGAGCGCGGCCAGCGCCGGCCGCCGCGGCATCAGTCCTCCCGCTCGAGGACCAGCGCGCCCAGCGGCGGCAGCGTCAGCCGCAGCGACTGGGGGAAGCCGTGGGCCGGCACCGGCTCGCTCGGGACGCGCTCCCGCGCCGCATGGCCGCTGCCCCCGAAGCGTCCCTCGTCGGTGTTGAGCCGCTGCACCCAGGTCCCCGGCGCTGGGGCGCCGATGCGGTAGTCGTCGCGGGGCGCGGGTGTCGCGTTGAGCACCACCACCAGCAGGTCGTCGCCCGCCTCGCGCAGAAACGAGACGACCGACTGGTCGCGATCGGCGCAGTCGATCCACGCGAAGCTCTCGGGATCGGGATCGCCGCGCCACAGACAGGGGTGCTCGCGGTAGAGCGCGCCGAGCGCCTCGAGCAGCGCCGCCAGCCCCGCGCGCTGGGGGTCGTCGGCGAGCTGCCAGTCGAGGCTGGTGGTGTGGTCCCACTCGTGGTCGGGCGCCAGCTCGGAGCCCATGAACAGCAGCTTCTTGCCGGGCCGCGCCCACTGGTAGGCCAGCAACAGGCGCAGGTTCGCGAACTTCTGCCAGGCGTCGCCGGGCATCCGGGCGAGCAGCGAGCGCTTCCCGTGCACCACCTCGTCGTGCGAGAGCGGCATCAGGAAGTGCTCGGTGTGCTCGTAGATCGCAGCGAAGGTGAGCTCGTCGTGGTGGTGGCGGCGATGGATCGGGTCCCGGCCGAAGTACTGCAGCGTGTCGTGCATCCAGCCCATGTTCCACTTGAAGGTGAAGCCCAGCCCGCCCTCGTCGACGCGGCGGGTGACGCCCGGCCACGCCGTCGACTCCTCGGCGATCGTGGCGCAGCCGGGATGCAGCGCATGGACGGTGGCGTTGAGCGCGCGCAGGAACTCCACGGCCTCCAGGTTCTCGCGGCCGCCGTACAGGTTGGGCACCCAGTCGCCCTCGCGGCGGCTGTAGTCGCGGTAGAGCATCGAGGCCACCGCATCCACGCGCAGCCCGTCGACGTGGAACACCTCGAGCCAGTAGAGCGCGTTGGCGACCAGGAAGTTGCGCACCTCGTTGCGCCCGTAGTCGAACACCAGCGTGCCCCAGTCGGGATGCTCGCCCAGGCGCGGGTCGTCGTACTCGAACAGCGCCTCGCCGGTGAAGCGGCGCAGCGCGAAGTCGTCGCGCGGGAAGTGGGCCGGCACCCAGTCGAGCAGCACCCCGATGCCGTGCTGGTGCAGGCAGTCCACGAAGGCGCGGAAGTCGTCGGGCGAGCCGTAGCGCGCCGTGGGCGCGTAGTAGCCGCTCACCTGGTAGCCCCAGGAGCCGTCGAAGGGGAACTCGGTGACGGGCAGCAGCTCGATGTGGGTGAAGCCGAGCCGCTTCACGTGCTCGGCGAGGCGCGGCGCGATCTCGCGGTAGCCGAGCGGACGATTCCCCTCCTCGGGCACGCGCGCCCAGGAGCCGAGGTGCACCTCGTAGACCGACATCGGCTCGCGGCGCGGGTCGCCGCGCTCACGCGCCTCCATCCAGACGCCGTCGCCCCAGGCGTGGTGGGCGCGGTGGACCCGCGAGGCGGTGCCCGGCGGCACCTCCATGGCCCGGGCGAAGGGGTCGGTCTTGGGTCGGATCGCGCCCGCCGGCGTCTTGATCTCGAACTTGTAGAGGTCGCCCTCGCGCGCCTCGGGGACGAACAGCTCGAACACCCCGGGGCCCGCCAGGCAGCGCATCGGCAGCAGGCGCCCGTCCCAGCGACAGAAGTCGCCGACCACGCTCACGCGCAGCGCGTGCGGCGCCCAGACCGCGAACGCCACGCCGTCCACGCCGTCGACCGTACGCGGGTGGGCACCGAGCACCTCCCACAGGCGCCGGTGGCTGCCCTCGGCGAACAGGTGCAGGTCGAGCTCGCCCACCTGGGTCGGGAAGCGGTAGGGATCCTCGCGCTCCCAGGCGCTGCCGTCCGCGAACTGCAGGCGCAGGCGGTACGGCAACGTCGGGGGCGCGTCGGCCAGGAAGCAGCGGAACAGCCCCGGGACCGTGTCGGGCTCCATCGACACCGGCGCGCGCCCCGGCACCAGGCACTCCGCCGCGCGCGCGTCGGGATGCCAGGCGCGCACCAGCAGCCCCTTGGCACCGCGCCACTCGACGGCGCGCGGTCCCAGCAGCCGCTGCGGCTCGGCCAGCTCGCCGGCCGCCAGGCGGGCGGCCTCGAGCTGCGGCGTCGGGGGGGCGGCGCTCACGACGCGCTCCGGTACACCAGCAGCGCCAGCGAGTGCGCCCGCAGGTTGATCCGGTCGCTGCGCGGCGTGCGTGCCCCGCCGGCGCGCGCCGTGTTGACCTCCTGCTCCCAGCGGCCGGGGTCCGGCATCGCGGGCAGGCGGAACAGGTGCGGACGGCTGCCGCCGTTGAGCAGCAGCAGCAGGGTGTCGCCCTGCACGGCGCGCCCGCGCTCGTCCACCTCGTCGTTGGCCTCGCCCGACACGAGCATGCCGATCACGCGGCGCTCGGGGTCGTGCCAGTCCTCGTGGGTCAGCTCGGCGCCGTCCGGGCGCAGCCACGAGACGTCCTTCGTCTGCTTGCCGGGCAGGTGGCGCCCGGAGAAGAACGAGTGGCGCCGCAGCACCGGGTTCTCGTGGCGGAGCGCGAACACCCGGCGCGCGAAGGCGAGCATCTCGCGCTCGCGCACATCGAGGTCCCAGTCGACCCAGGTGAGCGGGCCGTCGTGGCAGTAGGCGTTGTTGTTGCCCTGCTGACTGCGCCCCAGCTCGTCGCCGTGCGACAGCATCGGCACGCCCTGCGAGAAGGCGAGCGTCGCCAGGAAGTTGCGGCTGATCAGGTCGCGCGTGTTGATGATGCGCTGCGAGCGCGTCGGGCCCTCGGTGCCCCAGTTGCGGCTCCAGTTGTGGTCGACCCCGTCCCGGTTCGCCTCGCGGTTGGCCTCGTTGTGCTTGTGGTCGAAGCTCACCAGGTCGCGCAGCGTGAAGCCGTCGTGGGCGGTCACGAAGTTCACGCTGGCGTGCGGGGTGCGCTCGCGGTTCTCGTACAGGTCCGCGCTCCCCGACAGGCGCGAGGCGAGCGTGCCGATCTGCTGGCCGTCCCCCCGCCAGAAGCGGCGCACCGTGTCGCGGTACTCGGCGTTCCACTCGGCCCAGCCCTCCGGGAAGCGACCGATCTGGTAGCCGTCGGGGCCCAGGTCCCAGGGCTCGGCGATCAGCTTGACCTCCGCCAGCAGGGGATCCTGCTGGATCATCGCGAAGAAGCGGCCGAGCCGATCGACCTCGTACAGCTCCCGGGCCAGCGCCGGCGCCAGGTCGAAGCGGAAGCCGTCGACGTGCATCTCGCCCACCCAGTAGCGCAGGCTGTCCATGATGAGCTGGAGCGTGCGCGGGTGGCGCGTGTTGAGGGTATTGCCACACCCGGTGTGATCGACGTAGTAGCGGGGCGCCTCGGGCACCAGGTGGTAGTAGGACGCGTTGTCGATGCCGCGGAACGACAGCGTCGGCCCGAAGTGCCCGCCCTCGGCGGTGTGGTTGTAGACCACGTCGAGGATCACCTCGATGCCGGCGCGGTGCAGCGCCTTGACCATGGTCTTGAACTCGGTGACCTGCTCGCCGCGCGAGCCCGAGGCGAAGCGCGAGTCGGGCGCGAAGAAGCCGAGCGTGTTGTAGCCCCAGTAGTTGACCAGGCCGCGCTCGGCGATCTCGCGCTCGGTGGCGGAGTGGTGGACCGGGAGCAGCTCCACGGCGGTCACGCCGAGCTCGCGCAGGTGCTCGATGATCGGCTCGGAGGCCAGGGCCAGGTAGGTCCCGCGCAGGTGCTCGGGGATCTCGGGATGCCGCGCGGTGAGTCCCTTGACGTGGCACTCGTAGATCACGGTGCGGTTCCAGGGCGTGCGCGGAGGCTGGTCGTCGCCCCACGGGAACGAGCCGTCGATCACCAGCCCCTTCGGGACGAAGCCGCCGCTCTCCCAGGGGCTCAGCGACAGATCCGCGTCCTCCCCTCCCCCGAGGTTGTAGCCGAACACCGCATCGCTCCAGCGCACCGGACCGGAGATCGCCTTCGCGTAGGGATCGACCAGCAGCTTGGCGCGGTTGAAGCGGTGCCCCTCCTCGGGCTTGTACGGCCCGTCCACCTGGTAGCCGTAGAGCTGGCCCGGCCGCAGGTCGGGCAGGTAGCAGTGCCAGACCAGGTTGGTGCGCTGGCGCAGCTCGATCCGCTCGCTCGGCTCGGCGTCGTGCGGCGCGTCGAACAGGCACAGCTCCACTCTCGTGGCGTTCTCGGAGAAGAGCGCGAAGTTGGTGCCGTGGCCGTCCCAGTTCGCGCCCAGCGGATAGGGCTTGCCGGGCCAGATTCGCATGAGCATCGCTTTCCGGGGGGTGCCACTACGATACCGAACGCGGGCGCGATCTCGGCCCCCTCGACCGGGACGATCTGTCGCAGGCCCCCGTCGGCGAGGGATGCTTTCCGCCTCGCCGAGGGACGCCTCCGGGGGCCAGGCGCAGCGCCTCCGGGCCCCGGGCTTGCATCGGCCCAGGGGGGTGGAGGAGCCGTGATGAAGTTCGCCATCGAGCATCCCCTGGCCGCCCTCGCGCTGGCCATCGTGGTCGTGATCCCGACCTGGAAGGTCTGCCTGCGGATGGGGTATCCGGGCTGGTTCTCGCTCGCCATCGTGATTCCCGGCGTGAACCTGCTGTTCCTGTACTTCCTGGGCTGGTCGGAGTGGCCGATCGAGAAGGGCCTGGAGGAGAAGCCGGCGCTAGCGCCACACGGCTAGTCGCGGAGCAGGGGCTCGATCAGGGAGCGGACGTCGACGCGGGCCCGGATGCGGGCGCAGAGCAGGAACGAGCCCACCAGCTTGCGGTGCAGGAAGACGGTCTCCGGGGGCGGCGGGTGCAGGTAGCCGTGGCGGAAGACGAGGTCGAGGCCCAGGTCGCGCGCCCGGCCGGCCAGCCGGGAGCGGCCGAAGTCGTAGATGCCGCGCCGGCGGAGCGGCTCGCAGACCAGCAGGATCAGGTCCTCGACCGCGCGGGCGCGCTCGTCGGGCTCGGTGCCGTCGAGGTAGCCGATCTCCACGGCAGCCCGCCGTAGCCCGGGCCGGTCGCCGTCGAGGATGGCGCGACAGATCCGCCGGTAGCGCTCGGTGAAGACCGGCTCGAAGGCGCGCGCCGAGCCGAAGTCGAGCAGCAGGATGCGGTCGGTACCGGGCTCGACCAGGTAGTTCGCGAAGTTCGGGTCGGTCTGCATGAAGCGGAACTCGAACAGCTCGCGGAACACCAGCCGCTCGAGCCGCGCCCCCACGGCGTCGCGCCGGGCCTGCGCGACGCCGCGCGCCCCGAGCGACTCGATCGGCTCGCCGGACACGCGATCCATCGCGAGCACGCGGCGGGTGGTCAGGTCGTCGTGCACGCCGGGCACGAAGAGCTGGGGATCGTTGGCCACCAGGCCCGCGTAGTGCCGCAGGTGCTGGGCCTCCTGGAGGTAGTCCGCTTCCTGGCGAAGCTGACGCTTGGCCTCGGCGAGGATCGCCGACAGGTCGAGCTCGCCCGGCAGCAGCCGCGCCACGCGGAGCAGCGTGGCGACGTTGTCCACGTCGCTGTCGATGGCGCGCGCCACCCCGGGGTACTGGATCTTGAGCGCCAGCTCGCGGCCGTCGGCGGCGCGGGCCGCGTGCACCTGGCCGATCGAGGCGGATGCGATCGGATCGAGCTCGAAGTGCTCGAAGCGCGCCTCCCAGCCCTTGCCGTACTCGCGGCCCAGCACGCGTCGCACCTGGGAGGGCGGCATCGTGTCGGCCGCGTCGCGCAGGATGGCGAGCGCCTCGGCGAACTCGGCGGGCAGGATGTCCGGCCCTTCGAGCGAGAGCAGCTGGCCCAGCTTCATCGCGGCGCCGCGCATGCGCGCCAGGCGCCGCGCCAGCCGCCGCGCGGCCGGGGCCGACAGCAGCGCGTCGGCCGCGCCCTCGGCCGAGGCGCCCGCGAGCTGGCGCGCGCTCCGGTAGAGACCGCTCGCCGCCATCTCGCCCAGCATCACGCCGAAGCGGGCGAAGCGCTCGACGCGCCCGGCGGGCACGCGGGACCTGCGGCGCGAGTCGCGGGCAGCCACGCGAGAGGAGTAGCGAAGGCGCGGCGCCGCTGCGTCAGGGCGCCTCACCGGGCGGGCGCGGCTGGGGCGTAGCCGGCCTGGGCGGCGCGCAGCGGCCCCCCGGTGGCCGCTGGGGTCTGGTATGGGGCTTGCGAAGCAAGCGGGCAATGGAGTCGATGCGGGAGGATGTCGCCTTGCCGACACTGCGCGCGCTGCTGCTTCTCGGGACCGGACTGGCGCTGTTGCCCGGCGCGGCGGGCGCTCAGGGGTGGGCCTACACCTACGGTAGCTTCGAACGCGAGCGGGCCGCGAGCTTCGACCGACGCGACGACGGGAGCCTGGTGATCGGGGCCGAAGCCGGAACGATCGGAGCGTCGAGCGCGCTGCTCCTCGAGCTCGACGCCGACGGTGAGCCGACGGCGCAGCGCGCCTACGGCGGCGGCGGCAGCGACCGCATCGCCTCGGTGCGCGCCACCGCCGACGGAGGGGTGGTGTTCGCCGGCCGCTCGGACTCCTGGGGCGCGGGCGACGACGACGCCTGGGTGGTGAAGCTCGACGCCGACGGGCTGATCGAGTGGCAGCACACCTACGGCGGGCCGGGCGCCGCGGACTGGGCGCAGGCCGTGGTCCCGATCGAGGGCGGCTACGTGGTCGGTGGCGTCACCGACGCCCTGGGTCCGGGGCTGCGCGACCTCTGGGTGTTCGAGCTCGACGCGGACGGCGCCATCGTGTGGGAGAAGGCGTACGGCGGGCTCGATGTCGAGAGCTTCGGCTCGCTCCACCCGATCGGGGACGGCTGGCTGCTGGCGGGCGACACCTACTCGTTCGACGTCGTCGAGGGCGGCACCGTCAGCAACGGCGACTTCTGGGTGCTGCGCCTCGACGCGACCGGCGGGGTCGTGTGGGAGCGAACCTTCGGTCTCGACACGGCGGCGATCGAGAACGTCGAGCTGCCGGCCCGCGCGATCCCGATCGCCGGCGGCGGTGTCGCGGTCGCGGGCACCTCGGCGCCGCTGCCGGCGGGCAACGCCGACCTGTGGCTGCTCGAGCTCGACGGCGACGGGCTCCTCGAGTCCCAGATCCGCATCGAGACGATCGGGGACTACGCCGTGCGCGCGCTCCAGCAGACGGCCGACGACGGGTTCCTGGTGTCCGGCGCGGTCGGACCCGGCAGCGCCTGGGCCCTCAAGCTGGATCCCGCCTTCCAGTTCGTCTGGGAGAAGCGCTACGGGGGACCGGATGCGCTCGACGACGAGGACTTCGTGAGCCTGCGCGAGCTGCCCGACGGCAGCCACCTCGCGGTCGGGACCACGGAATCCTACGGCCTCGACGCTGGCGACCTCTGGGTGCTCCGGCTCGACGCGACCGGGGACCTCGACGCCTGCCCGGCGATCTCGGAGAGCTCCGCCGGCGCCGCGCTCACCGCCGAGAGCGGAGTCGCCTCGTCCGCCACGGTGACGGTGACGTCGGCGACCGTCGGCGACCCGAGCGCCACCGTGGCGAGCGTCGACCTGCACCGCGACGCGGGCTGCGAGGCGCCGCTGCTCGAGTGGATCGGCGTGCCGAAGTCGGGCCAGACCGCGACGTACGCGCCGCGCGACGACGGCGCCCTCCAGCCCGGCGTGGCCTGGCCCACGCCGCGCTTCGTCGACCCGGGAGACGGCACCATCCACGACCGCCTCACGGGCCTGGTGTGGCTGAAGGACGCCAACTGCAACCAGACCGTCGACTACCCCGGGACCGTCGGGGGCGGGCTGCCCTGGGAAGACGCGCTCGACTTCGTCGCCGCCATCAACGCCGGCAGCACCGACATCTCGGCCTGCGCGGGGTACGACCGCGACGACACCGACTGGCGCATGCCCAACGCCAACGAGCTCGAGACGCTGGTCCACGCGGGGCACCCGGACCTGCGGGCCTGGCTGGAGCTCCAGGGCTTCGTCAACGTGCGGGACGACTTCGCCTACTTCTCGTCCACGACCTGGGGCTTCGAGGTCCAATACGCCGTGGTGATGAACGTCTTCTACGAGTGGATCCGGACCCGGCGCAAGAGCGACGCCTACTACGTGTGGCCGGTGCGCGCGGGACAGAGCGACGCGCCCGACTTCGCCTACCCCGCCAACGTGCTGAAGACCGGCCAGACCGCCTCCTACTACCCCGGCGACGACGGCGACGTGCGCGCCGGCGTCCCCTGGACCCGCCACCGCATGCTCGACGGCGGGGACGGGACGGTCACCGACTCGCTCACCGGTCTCACCTGGCTGCAGGACGCCACGTGCCTCGGCCAGTCGGTCTGGGCCGAGGCGCTCGACCGGGTCGCCGCGCTCAACGACCAGCCGCTGGCGCAGGGCTGCGCAGGCTACGACGGCGGACACGACGACTGGCGCATGCCCAACCGCAAGGAGCTGCTGGGCCTGGTGATGCACGACCTGGTCTGGGACGCGGTGCCGCAGAGCTGGCCCTTCGTGAGCGTCGAGAGCGACGGCTTCTACTGGGCGTCGAACACGGTCACCACCAACGACCAGATCGCCTGGGGACACGGCATGGGCTTCTCCGGTGGGCTCCAGC
>JASJBO010000273.1 GCA_030066475.1 Myxococcota bacterium | reverse complement strand
CCCCCCCCCACCCCGTTGATCTCGGACTCGATCTACGGCGTGATCAGGGAGCCCAGAGCTCGACCCAGCCCGAGGCCGCGAAGCCGTCGGGCGTCGAGGGGAGATCCCCGTCGTCGGTGAAGCTGATGCCGTCCATCACGTAGCCGTAGGTCGCCCCATCGACCGCTCGCGTGACGACCTTGTCGGCCTTCTCGTCGCCGTTGAGGTCGGGGAAGCCGCCGAGGGTGTACCCCGCGCCGATCGGAGTGCCCGGAATGCCGCCCGACCCGAGGAGCATGTCACCCTGGAGCAGGAAGGCGACCGAGTTCCCGTCGGAATCGCGCTGGATGACCTTGTCGTCGAAGCCGTCGCCATTGAGATCCGGGAAGCCAACGGTCGTGTAGCCCGCACTGGTTCCCACGATGGGCGTGGAGTCGAGCAGGGTGCCGCCATCCAGGAAGAAGGCCACCGTGTAGCCGGAGGAGGTCTGCTCGACCACCTTGTCGGCATTGCCGTCGCCGTTGATGTCCGGGAAGCCCATCGTGGTGTAGCCGGCTGCCTTGTTGGTGCCCGCGATCGGAATCGCCTGCTGGAGCGTTAGTCCGTCCATCAGGAAGGCCACGGTGTACCCGCTGGCATCGTTCTCCACGACCTTGTCGGCCTTGCCGTCGCCGTTCAGATCAGGGAAGCCCACGGTGCTGTAGCCGGCCGCCTTGTTGGTGCCGGGAATCGCGGCCGAGTCCAGCAGCGTGAGCCCGTCCATCAGATACGCGACCGTGTAGCCGGTGGTGTCGTTCTCGATGATCTTGTCGGCCTTGCCGTCGCCATTGAGGTCCGCGAAGGTGACCGTCGAGTAGCCTGCCGCGACGTTCGTCCCCGGGATCGCTTGCTGGCCCAGCGGGCTATTGGTGCCGTCGAGCAGGGTGCCGACGCTGAACCCCGTCGACGTGTTCTCGATCACCTTGTCGGACTTGCCGTCCCCGTTCAGGTCCGGGAAGGCGACGGTTTCGAACCCTGCGCCGACGTTGGTCCCGGCGATCGAACCGGAGGGCGGGGTGCCGCCTACACCGTCGAGCAGGTACCCGACGCTGAAGCCGGACGTAGTGTTCTCGACGATCTTGTCGGAGTTGCCGTCGCCGTTGATGTCGGGGCCCACGTAGACCGCCACGCTCGGAGCAGGACCGGCGAACGCCCATGCGGGCGCCAGGATCAACGAGAGCGCCGCAACTACACTCGTAACTCGAATACTCACGAAACCTCCAGCGAGCTGGACCGCCCGTTCCTATGGCGAGCAGTCCGGAATCTGACGTTGAGCTGACCCACCCTGATGGTAGCCGTCTTCGAGGACAGCCGTTCGAGACAATTCGGCATTCATGCGGCATCAATTGATGGCCGCGGGCCGAATTATACCGACTGAGTTCCCGATCGCATCCGTACCCCCAGGGGATCCAGGTTCGGGAATCCGGGGCGGCATGTGTAATTTCCCCTTCCAGAACAGCGCATTACAGCGGCACTAGTCCAGTCCCCTGCCGCCGAGCCGCGGCGCATCCTCTCGCGACCGTTGCCACCGCCCTACGGCCTCGGCTCTCAGTGTCCGCTCTCGACGTACTTGATGAAGTTCTCGACGAATGCCGCCGTCACGTCGTCCCGGTAGCCCGCGCCGAGGCTCCCCCGTCTGGCCTCGACGACCCACACACTGGGGAATCCGCCCGCCCGGGAGAACGAGCCGTGGCGCTCGATTCCGACGAAGTCCGGCGTCTCGCTCTCGCCGTAGTCGAAGAACCTGACGTCGCAGAACCCCATGCCCGACAGCAGCCACTCGAGCAACGATCGGGAGTAGAGGAACCGATGCCCCCAGCCGTGGAATGCCCGGTTGGTCGCAAACGTCTGGCGGCGCTGGGTCTCCAGGTCGTCGGCGAACGTGTAGTGCGTCCGCACGACCCACTCCAGGCTGGGCGTCGAGAGCCGGATGGCCCCGCCCACCTGCAGCGCGTCGTGGGCGTGGCCGAGGAAGGCCATGGCACCGCGAGCAGTCAGATGCTCCAGGAAGTGCTCGGCGTAGATGAGCTCCAGGTCTGAAAACGACCACGGCTGTGTCACGTCCATGACCTGGTCCACGCCGTCGAAGGCCTGGATGTCGACGTTCCACCAGTGCTCGAGGGCGTGGTGAGGACCGCAGCCAACGTTCAGCCGTCGCAGGGTCTCAACCGATCGCTGCATCGCGGACCCCGTCGTGCGCGGGATGGTGCGCGGGATGGCTCGGGTGAATGGGTCGCAGGCGAGCCGGGTCGCGATCCCCCGTCGAGGGGGGCACCATAGCAGAGGGCCGCTTCGCCGCCGGTTGCGCCGGTTGCCGGTCGATTACCGCTCCACTAGCTTCCGGGCGCCGAGGGCCGGCGGGGGGAGAGAGTGATGTCGACAACGGTGAAGCTGGCAATTGCCGGCGCGGTCGCATTGGTCCTCCTGGTCATCCTGATGATGAGCGGCTCCGAGGAGGAGCCGCGCCAGGCCGAGAGCCGGGCGCCCTTGGAGCGACCTTCCGCGGAGCCCCCTTCGACCTCCGCGACACCGTCGAGCGACGTCACGGGCCGGACCGAAGCCCCCTCCCCTCCGCCCAGCCAGGAGACCGCCGCCGAGCGCCTCGCCCCTCCTGCTGCCCCCACGACCGAGCGGGCCCCTGCACCCGCTCGCGCCGGTCGGCCTGGCGCGGACGTCACCGATCGCCGCTCTCGCTCTACGGAGGAGCTGGAGGCAATCTACGGTCCCGCGCCGGAGGTCCCGCCCGAGCTCCAGGCGATGATGGAAGACTCACCGCCGCCGATCCTGCCAGACAACTGGGACGAGATGCTCGACAATCCGCCGGAGCTGCCGCCCGAGATCGAGCGCGTTCTCGAGGATCCTCCGCCGTACGTCACCTACGATGCCAAGACCCAGCGGATCTTCGACGAGCAGCCCGAGGTCCCCATCCCGCCGGAGACCCAGCGGGTGATCGACGGCGTCGTGCCCATCCCCCCTCCGCCCGACTAGAGCTCTCCCACGATCAGTGGGAGCCCGCTCTCCCGGTCGCGGTCGCGGGCCGGGGAAACGCCGCGGGCCGATCGGCGGCCGACACCGCCGACCCGGTCCCGGCGTCCGGCTGCGGTGCGATGGCGAAGTCCTCGTAGTAGTCCCGGACCAGGCTCGCGTAGTGCGCGCCCGCCCACTCCCGGACCCGTGGAGGCGGAGCCGGCGGGTTGCGCAGCGCGAGCAGGGCGTCGTTCAGCGCTGCCGGATCGCCTGCGAGCGCCAGCGGAAGCGTCCTGCCCCAGCCTAGCTCCGCCAGGCGCTCCGCGATGGCCCCCAGGTCGAAGACGACGGGGAACAGCCAGGTCCTCAGCGCGATCGAGAAGGTGAACGAGTAGGTCTCCGGACCGAGCGTCGGGAAGAAGGCCAGCGTGGGTCGGCACGCCTCCAGGAGCCCCTGGACCTCGCCCGGCCGATAGCGACCCGTCACGTGGACGCCGGCCCTGCGGGCCAGCGCATCGTTCTCGGTGAAGCCGACGACGGTGAAGCGGATGGGAAGGCCGCGTGCTCGCGCATCGCGGGCACACGCCAGCAGCACGTCGTAGCCCTTCTGCTGGTTGATCGCGCCGAGCGCCACCACCCGGACCTCGCCGTCGGCCGGGTCGTCCGCACACCGCAGGGGCTCGAGCTCGAGGTCGGGCTCCGGATGGGGGCGATGCACGAGCGCCGGCTCGGGAAAGACGCGTCGCATCCGGTCCATCATGTCCCGCGACGGACAGAAGACGCGCCGCGCGTCCGCGAGCAGCGCCCCCCATCGCGCGCGCCAACGCCAGACGGGCTGGTAGCCGAACGGGCTGCGATGCGTCGCGACGCAGCTCTCGCAGTCCGCGATGGGGGGCAGGCCGCAGTACCTGCCGTCGCCACCCATCAGGTGGACCCGCGGACATGCAGGTGTGTAGTCGTGGAGCGTCACGTCGTAGGCGACGCCCAGCCCTCTCGCGAGCCCTGCGAGCCACTCGACGCCCACATCGCCGAAGTCGGCCAGATGGTGCACGTGGATGTGGTCGATCTCCAGCACGCGCAGGGCGTCGACGAGCTCGTCTTGCTCGAGACTGATGGAGATGGCCTCGGCGTTGGGAACGATCTTCGGACGGCCGTCCGAGACCGCGACCCGGGGCTCGGTGTCCGGTCTCGACGGCTTCATGCAGAAGACGTTCACGCCCTCTGCTTCGAGCTGCGCCTGCATCTGCTCGACGTGCTGCTGCGTGCCGCCCCCCCAGTCGTGGACGAGGTACAGCACCGTCTTCCGGGGATCGGCGTGCAGCGCGGCGCGTCGGAGCCGGGCCAGGTCGAGGCGCAGACGCAGCGTCCGTACGGGGTCGCGTTGGATGTACTTCTGGATGTCCGCGTCATAGCTGGGGAAGCGCTCGTGGAGGAGCCGCAGCGCGCGCCGCCGCAGCCGGCGGGTCTCGCTGCGGAACGACACGCGGCCGACGTGCCGCACGAACACGTCCCCGGCGATCACGCTGCGCCATCCGGCCTCTGCGGCGCGCAGGCAGAACTCGTTCTCTTCGCCGTAGCCCCGACCGAAGCGGGTGCTGAACGCACCGACCTCGTCGAGACAGCGACGACGCACGTAGAAGCAGAAGCCCACGCCCGTCGGCGCGTCCGCCGAGAGCCCGCGGTTCACCGCGGACGCCAGCTCGTCGAGCTCGGCGTAGTCGAGCTCGAGGGCCATCGGATTGTCGCGCACCCAGTAGGGGTAGCTGCAGATCTCGCCGTTGTTGGTCAACGGCGTCACGGTCCCGACGCTGCTCTCGGCATGGGCCGCGCGGCTCAGACGCCAGAGCCAGTCTCCAAAGACCTCGGTGTCGCTGTTGAGGAGCACCACGTCCCGGTCCGGGTAATGCGCCATGCCGCGGTTCGCGGTGGCGGCGAACCCGAGGTTGCGCCGGTTCTCGAGCAGCTCGATCAGGCCCAGGCCGGCGAGCCGGGCCAGGCGCTTCCGCAGCTCCGGCTCCGGGCTGCGATCGTCGATCGCCACGACGGTCGTGGTCGGGTCCGCAGCGAGGACGCTGTAGAGGCACGCGAGGGTCTCGGACTGGCCGCGGTACACGGGGACCACGACGTAGGGTGCCCCGGGCGGAAGGGGTCCGGGCTCGGCGCGCTGGCGGCGTTCGGCGAGCGCGACCCAGTCCGACTCGAGCGGCTCCTGCGGAGGAGCTGCCTCGGGGAACTCATCGACCTTCCGGTCTTCGCGCCAGAGGGCGTAGTTGTGGCTCCAGCGGAACAGCGGCCCCAGCCGCGCATACACCAGGTCCTTGACGCGCTGACGGTGCTCCCTCGGAATGGGAAGCGCGCGGAACAGGGCGCTGAGGGCGACCGCGGGGCCTGACCGGACGGGAGTCATCGCGTCTGTTCTCCAGCGCCGACCTGGAGGTCCGGGCGCGAGGATGGAATCGCGGGCGCCAGACTCAGTCAATGCCCGGGCTCCGGGGCCCGCTCCGTGGGCGGCCTGGACGTAGCGGACGACCTCCCGCATCGCATGTGCCAGAGTGTAGGGGGCCGGAGCGCCCGTCCCCTGCGAGGAGGAGAGCATGGAGCTCCAGGGCCATTGCGAGCGGCGCTTCGACGCGCTCGACCGGGCGTTTCGCGAGAACTTCCTGGAGCACGGAGAGGTCGGCGCCCGCGCCACCGTGATCCAGGACGGAGCGACGGTCTTCGACCGCTGGGGCGGGTTCCGCGACGCGGCGCGGACCCTGCCCTGGCGCGAGGACACCCTGGTCTGCACGATGTCGGTGGCAAAGGGCTACACCGTCTTCGCCAATCCCGAGCATCGCCTCGGCTCCGCCTACACCCCGAACCGCTTCACCTCCGGCGAGGGTCTGGGAGAGGAGTCCCGCCGCCTGGTGGACGCGCTCTACGCCTGCCTGTGAGTGAAACCCGGAACGCCCTGATCGGATCCGGGCTCTCGGGCCCACCAGCGCAGGAGGCAGAGGCATGGCACGAGCCAAGACCGCGGATCTCGCCGGTCCCGGAATCGGCACCTACGAGGAGGTGGAGAAGATCCTCCCCCGGAACTACCGGGCTCTCCTCGCCCCGATGGAGCGGATGCAGGCCGTGTACGCGGTCAAGTCGTACATCGAGGAGAACCTCGCCAGGCAGCTGAACCTCCAGATGGTTCCAGTCCCGCTCATCGTCGACAAGGAGAGCGGCGTCAACGACATGCTCGATCGGGACGGCTCGCGTACCCCGGTCGGCTTTCCGTGCGGGCTGGGATTGGAGGAGCGGCTCGACGCGGAGGTCGTCCAGGCCGCCACCAAGTGGAAGCGTCTGGCCCTGAGGCAGTTCGACTGCGCGGTGGGTCAGGGCATCAACACCGACATGCGCGCGATCCGCAAGGACTACTTCCTCGACCACGACCACAGCGCCTACGTGGACCAGTGGGACTGGGAGAAGGTCATCGGGCCGCAGGACCGGAACCTCGACTACCTGCGGGCCAGCGTGGAGGGGATCTGGAAGGTCATCCACGGCGCTGCGCAGTTCGTCTGCGAGCAGTTTCCCGCCCTCGCCGCCTCCCGCCATCCGCGGATCCCCGAGGAGCTGCAGTTCTTCCACGCCGAGGAGATCCTGGACCGCTACCCCGACCTGCCGCGGAAGGAGCGCGAGAACCGCATGCTCCAGGAGGTCGCACCGGCTCTCTTCATCATCGGCATCGGCTGGCCGCTGGAGGACGGCTTCCCCCACGAGATGCGCGCCGCGGACTACGATGATTGGATCACCGAGACCGTCGTGCGGAACGGCAAGCAGATGCACGGCCTCAACGGGGACATCCTCGTGTGGAACCCCGTGACCCGTCGCCGGCACGAGCTCTCCTCGATGGGTATCCGCGTCGACAAGGAGACACTCGTTCAGCAGATGGAGATGGCGGGGCTCCAGGACGACCTGAAGCGACCGTACCACCAGGCCATCCTGAACGATCGGATCCCGCTCTCCATCGGCGGTGGGATCGGTCAGTCGCGCACGTTCATGTATCTGCTGCGCACCGCCCACCTCGGCGAGGTCAGCGTGTCGATCTGGCCGAAGGCCCTCCAGGAGATCTGCGCCCGGCACAACATCCACGTGCTCGAATAGCGCCGGCTCGCGAGACGACCCGCGACGTGTGCCCGCAGTGGGAGTCGCCATGGCGCGCCGACGCCAACCGCGCCGAGCGCGAGGTCGCGCCGGGCGCGCGCCGGGGTGGAGGAGTGCGAGCAGGCAGAGGAGCCAGCGCATGCCAGCACCCTTCGCTCCTTCCGAGAACACCCTATCCACGCGCGGGCTCCCGGGCGTATACTGATCGGGGGAGTCGGGAGTCGGCGTGCGCACGTTCCTGCTCGCGAGCATGTGGCTGCTGGTCTCGGGCGGGGCGCAGGCGGCGATCCTTCCCTTCCAGGGGTCGCTCTCGTTCCAGTTCGGTCCCTCCGGGATCGTGTCGTTTCCGGTGACGGGCACGGGTCTCGCCACGGTCAACGGCAGCGCCGGCGGGCCCCACGTCACCGCCCTGGGGATCCCCAGCAGGGCGATCCGGGCCACCGCGCTCACGACCCCCGTCACCGACCCCTTCGTGGCTCCGATCCGCGGCCTCCAGCTCACCGTTTCGAACGGAGGCGGATCGTTCGCCGACGGCGGGCTCGGACTCACGGGGCGCATGCCGCTCCTCGGCCTGGCTCGACTCTGCCTCGGTGCCAGCTGCGCCCGGGCGCCAGCCAACTTGAGCATCCCGCTGAGCGGCGTCGGCTCGGGAGGAACGGTCACCAACAGCGTGCTGATCAACGTCACCGTGACGGGCTCGCCCTGGACGACGGGAACGGCCGCCATCGGCACGCTCACCAGCATGGGCTTTACCCACGGCCCGGCGTCCGGGACGACCTCGACCGCGTCGGCGTCGGGCAGGCTCCGCCTCGTCACGCCGATCCGCATCCAGACCGGAATCGCCGGACTCCCCTCGCTGCCGAGCTTCGCGCGCTTCGACCTGCACTTCGTCCCGGAGCCGCGGGCGCTCGTCCTGCTCGCCTCGGGAGGGTTTGCCCTGGCGTGGGCCGGCGCACGCCGCCGCTGAGCGGGTCCGCGACGCGACCTGGCGCTCAGCTTCCGAGCGCGCCACCTCGGCGGCGGAGCAGAGCGCTCTCACCGACCACCCGCGGATCCACGCGCGCATGCCCGGCTTGACCGGAGCAGTTGCGGGCGCGTAGGGTGGCGTGGGAGGCTCCAGTGAACCGCTGCTGGATCTACGTGCTCTGCCTGCTCCCGCTCCCGCTGCTCCCGGCAGCGCCCGCAGCGGCGTTGCCGCTCCCGTTCGAGGCGACGCTCAGCCTGGCGCCTCCGCTCGGGACGCCGTTCTTATTGGAGGTGACCGCGACGGGCGGGGGGACGGCAGCGGTCTCCGCTGCCGGCAACCACCTCACCGGCCTGGCCTTCGGAGCTGGTGGGATCGTGGGCACCTTCGACTTCGATCCGCCGGGCTTCGCCACCGAGCAGGTCACGGGCATGCTCTCGAACGGCGCGGCGAGCTTCGCCGGCTCCACCGGTGCGGGCTTCGGGGGCGTGATGCCGGTGCAGGGCGCGGCCCGGGTCTGCCTCTTCGGCACCTGCGCGAGCCCACTCGCGAGCTACATGATTCCGTTCTCGCCGATCGGGGTCGGCGGCACCGCCACCTTCATGACGCCGATCGGCGCCGAGAGCGTCCTCATCAGCGTGATCGGCGGTGCCTGGACCACCGGAACGATCACGCCGACTGCGTTCGGCTTCCCCCTCTCGACCCGCCAGGGCTTCGCACACGGCCCGGCCTCCGCGACCTCGTCCGCCGCGCAGCCCTCCGGCTTGATCCAGCTCGTCGCTCCCGCACAGCTCGACGCGAACCTCGGCGCCGACTACCCGGTGCCGATCTTCGCGACCCTGACGCTCCACTTCGTGCCCGAGCCCGGAACGGCGCTCCTGCTCGGCGCGGGTGTGGTCGGGCTCGCCGCCCGGGCCCGCGCGGTCGCTCGCTCCGGCGCCCGCCAGCTGCGATCGCCCCATCCGCAGGGTGCAGCGACCGATGCGCTCCTCGAACCTCCATGGCCGAGGGGGTACCGCGGGCGCCTAGCGAAGGCGGACATCCCTACTCTGAAGACACCGGACACGCCGCCTACGGACACGGCACCGTTCCGGCGCAGGCCAGCCCGGACGGCCCCGGCGGCTGCCCGAAGTAGCTGCGGAACACGTTGAAGTC
>JASJBO010000268.1 GCA_030066475.1 Myxococcota bacterium | reverse complement strand
GGAGGGGCCGCGCACCGCGCTGGTGACGGGCGCCTCGGCCGGGATCGGCGCGGCCATTGCCCGCGCGCTCGGCGCGCTGGGCTGGCGCGTGGCGGTCGGCGGGCGGCGCGAGGACCGGCTCGCCGAGGTGGCGCGCGACGTCGAGAAGGCGGGCGGAACGGCCTTCGCCGCGCCCGTCGAGGTGTCCGACCCCGCCTCGCTCGACGCCTGGTTCGACGCCTCCGAGGCCGCGCTCGGGCCGCTCGACGTGCTGGTGAGCAACGTCGCGATCTGCGTGCCGGGGCTGCTGCACGAGCTCGAGCCGGCCGACATCGAGCGCGAGCTGGTGACCAACCTGCGCGCGCCGATGCTGCTGGCGCGGCGCGCGATCCGCTCGCTGCGCGCGCGCGAGGCGCCCGGCGACCTGGTGTTCGTCTCGTCGGAGAACGCGATCCGGCCGCGACCCTTCCAGGCCGGCTACACCGCCACCAAGATGGGCGTGGAGGGGCTGGCGCAGGTGCTCCGCATGGAGCTCGAGGGCACCGGCATCCGCTCGACGATCGTGCGGCCCGGGCCCACCGGCACGGAGTTCGCGCGCGACTGGGACGAGGGCGTGCTGCAACGGCTGCTGCGCGCCTGGCGCTACTGGGGCCTGCAGCGCCACCTGCGCTGGATGCCGCCCGAGAGCGTGGCGCGCGCGGTGGTGGCCACCGTGACGGCGCCGCCCGGCACGCACTTCGACGTGGTGCAGGTGATGCCGGAGGCGCCGCCCGAGAACCGCGTGGACGGCGTCGAGTGACCGCCCGCCCGATTCCGAGGTACCGTCGCGAGGACCTCGAGAACCCAGAGGAGCCCCCCCGTGCTCACCACCCACGACGACTACCCGATCCACCAGACCCCCGACCCGATCTGCCAGCCGGCCACCACCGACAAGAACTTCTACGACCGCTACTGGTTCAACGGCTACGCGCAGGACGGCGAGTTCTACTTCGCGGCGGCGCTCGGGGTCTACCCGAACCGGCGCGTAATGGACGGCGCCTTCAGCATCGTGCGCGACGGCGTGCAGCACTCGTTCCACGCCTCACGGCTGGCGCCCGACGACCCGGGCGAGACGCGGGTGGGGCCGC
This sequence comes from Myxococcota bacterium, assembly GCA_030066475.1. The sequence continues at coordinate 11,397 of JASJBO010000268.1, read as the reverse complement.
TGCGCGTCGAGGTGGTGCAGCCGATGAACACGCTGCGCGTGGTGCTCGAGCCGAACGACACGGGCATCGAGTGCGAGCTGCTGTTCCGCGCGCGCACCGCGTGCGTCGAGGAGGGGCGCGCGCCGATCCGCCGCGACCGGCGCATCCTGATGGACACCACGCGCTTCACCCAGTTCGGCAGCTGGGAGGGGCGCGTGCTGGCGGACGGCACCACCACCCAGGTCGACCCCGCGCGCGTGCGCGCCACGCGCGACCGCTCGTGGGGGATCCGCCCGGTGGGCGAGCCCGAGGGCGGCAAGCCCACTGGCGAGCCGCAGTTCTTCTTCCTGTGGGCGCCGCTCCAGTTCGACGACGTCTGCACGCACGCCGGCTGCTTCGAGGACGCGCAGGGCGATCCCTACGACAACTTCGCGTGGATCCTGCCGGCCTACGAGTCGGCGGACAGGGTGCCCGGCGTCGAGGACCCCGCCACGCAGAGGCTGGTGGCCGTCCGCCACGAGATCGACTGGCGGCCCGGCACGCGCTGGGCGCGCGGCATCCGCTTCGAGCTGGTGCCGGCGCGCGGCGAGCCGCACCTGATCGAGGTGGAGCCGGTGCTGCGCTTCCAGATGCTGGGGCTCGGCTACGTGAACCCTGCCTGGGGCCACGGCTGGTGGAAGGGCGACCTGGTGACGGGCGCCGAGAGCTGGAAGACCGAGGACCTCGACCCGCTCGACCTGCGCCACCGCCACGTGCAGCAGGTGGTGCGCGCGCGCTACGGCGACCGCGAGGGCGTGGGCGTGGTGGAGCAGCTCGTGTTCGGGCGCTACGCGCCCGGCGGCTTCGAGCACCAGCTGGACGGCGCGAAGGGCTGAGCGGGCCGAGCGCGCGGTGTTCACGATGCGCTTCGACATGCGCGCGCCCGAGTCGGGTGCGCCGATCGCCGCGCTCTACCGGGCGGCGCTCGAGATGGCGAGCTGGGGCGAGGCAGAGGGCTGCCTGGTCGTGCAGGCGTGCGAGCACCACGCCTCCCCCGACGGCTACCTGCCGTCCCCGCTGGTGCTGGCCTCGGCGATCGCGGCGCGCACGACGACGCTGCCGGTGCAGGTCGCGGCGCTGATCGCGCCCCTGCACGACCCGATCCGGCTGGCCGAGGACATGGCGGTGCTCGACGTCGTGTCCGGCGGGCGCGTGTCGTACGTGGTGGCGATCGGCTACCGGCCCGAGGAGTACGCGATGTTCGGCCGCGCCATGCGCGGGCGCGGGAAGCGCCTCGAGGTCTGCATCGAGACGCTGCGCCGGGCGTGGACTGGCGAGCCGTTCGAGTTCGAGGGACGGCCGGTGCGGGTCACGCCCGCGCCGATCACGCCCGGCGGTCCGCCGCTGCTGATGGGCGGGGGCAGCGAGGCGGCCGCGCGCCGCGCCGCCCGCTTCGGCATGGGGCTGCTGGCGCAGGGGGGCGGCGCCTCGCTCGCCGACGTCTACCGCGCGGAGTGCGAGCGGGTCGGCACGACGCCCGGCATGTGCTTCGTGCCGCCGCCCGGCACCGTGACGTCGGCCTTCGTGGCCGAGGACCCCGAGCGCGCCTGGGCCGAGCTGGGCCCGCACCTGCTGCACGACGCGCGCGCCTACGCCGCCTGGATGGGCGAGTCGCACGGCTCGGTGACGCGATCGACGGCCACGACCGTGGACGAGCTGCGCGCCGAGCAGGGCAGCTACCGGATCTTCACGCCCGACGAGGCGGTGGCGCACGCGCGAGCGCAGGGCGTGCTGCTCACCCAGCCGCTGTGCGGGGGCCTGCCGCCGGAGCTGGCGTGGCCGAGCCTCGAGCTGATCGCCGCCAAGGTGCTGCCCGCGCTGCGCGGCGAGGCGTAGGCGGCGGTGGAGTACGACCCCTACAGCTACGAGATCGACGAGGATCCGTACCCGGTCTACCGCTGGATGCGCGACGAGGCGCCGCTCTACTACAACGAGCGCCTCGACTTCTGGGCGCTGACCCGCTTCCAGGACTGCCTCGACGCCTTCCTCGACTGGCGCACCTTCAGCTCCGCGCGCGGCACGGTGCTCGAGCTGATGGACGAGCCGATCGGGGGCCCGCTGATCATCTTCATGGACCCGCCGCGGCAGGTGCGGCTGCGCAACCTGGTGTCGAAGGCCTTCACGCCGCGGCGCATCGGCGCGCTCGAGGCGCGCATCCGCGCCATCGCCACGGGCTACCTCGACGCGCTCGTGGGGCGCCCGCGCTTCGACGCGGTGAAGGAGTTCAGCGCCAAGCTTCCGATGGACGTGATCAGCGAGATGCTGGGCGTCCCCCGGGCCGACCGCGACATGGTACGCGGCTGGTCGAACGACGTGCTGCACCGCGACCCCGGCAGCACCGCCCTGCCGCAGCGCGCGATCGACGCGATGCCGAAGCTCTACGAGTACTTCACCGCCTCGCTCGCCGAGCGGCGCCGCCGGCCGCGGAGCGACCTGATGAGCGAGCTCACGCAGGCCGAGATCGACGGCGAGCGCCTGACCGACGTCGAGATCACCTCCTTCATGAACCTGCTCGCCACGGCGGGCAACGAGACCGTGACCAAGCTGCTGGCCACGGCCTGCTACTGGCTCTGGAAGAACCCCGACCAGCGGCGCGTGCTATGCGAGGATCCGACGGCGCTGCCGACCGCGGTGGAGGAGACGCTCCGCTACGACCCGCCGTCGCAGTACCAGGGCCGCGTGACGACCTGCGACCACGAGCTGCACGGCACGCTGCTGCCGGAGGGCGCGCGCGTGCTGCTGATCAACGGCGCCACGGGCCGCGACGAGCGGCGCTTTCCCGACCCCGACCGCTACGACGTGCGGCGCCAGTTCGACTTCCACCTGGGCTTCGGCTACGGCCAGCACGTCTGCCTGGGCATGAGCCTCGCGCGCCTCGAGTCGCGCATCGCGCTGGGCGAGCTCCTGCGCCGCTTCCCCGACTACGCGGTCGACGCGGCCGGCATCGAGCGCATGCACTCCAGCAATGTGCGTGGATTCGCTGGGCTTTCTCTCGAGGTCCCCGGCGCCTGACCCGCACCGGATCCGCGCATTTCCGGGCGGGTGTTGCGCACCGGTTGCGCATCCACCGGGGGAATCCCTCAAGCGCCGCGTTCCACAGGCCGAGTGAACCTCTGGCCCTATAGGTTGGAACCCCCGGATGCACCGCGGCCGCGCCATCTTCCTCTGCATCGCTCTCGCGTCGCTCGTCGCCGGGTGTCGCAGCCTTCCGTTTGCGCCCGCCCAACATCGCGCCGTCGTGCCGCCCGAGGCACCGGTGGAGCCGCCGACCGCGCCGCCCCCGAGCGCAGCCAGCATGCTGCGCGGACGCGTGTCGCCGTGGCCGGCGCCGCCCGGACCGACGCTCGTCTATCTCGAGCCGATCGCGGGGGCGCGTCCGCAGAGCGCGCCGCCGCCGAAGTCGGTGGCCCTGCGCCGCCGCGACGACGTCCTGTCGCCGGCCTTCGTGGTGGTGTCGGTGGGGCAGCCGGTGACGTTCCACAACCGCGACGACGTCTACCACGCGCTCTTCTCGTACTCCGAGCCGAACGCCTTCGACCTGGGCACGCTCGGCAAGGGCGAGTCCGACTCCGTGACCTTCCGCCACGCCGGGCTGGTGCGCTTCTACTGCTCGCTGCACGAGTCGGAGCACGGCGCGATCTTCGTGGCGCCCTCGCGCTACCTGGCGCTTCCCGACGAGCGCGGCAAGTACGCGATCCGCGACGTGCCGCCCGGCCGCTACCAGCTGCGCACCTGGAGCGAGTCGCTCTCGGACTTCGACCGCGAGATCACACTGAACGCGGGCGAGACCGCCTGGCGCACCCTCGAGCTCGAGCCCGACCGGGGCAGCGAGTGATCCCGGCCTCGGCGCGGAGGGCGGCGCGCCGCGCGCGCGCGCTGGGCCGCGGTGCGCGCGTCACGATCGGGTCGCGGCTGCTGGTGCTGCTGGGCGCGACCGCGGCGCTCTCGACGGTGCTGGCGCTGTTCCTGCTCGACCGGTCGCTCGGGATGGACCTCGAGAAGGCCGCGCACGAGCGTCTCGCGCGCGCGACCACGGCCGCCGACCAGCTCCTGGCGCAGCACCTGGAGGCCAGCGCCGAGCGCTACGCGGCGATCTCGGGGACGCCGCAGTTCCGCGCGAACCTCGAGGCCGGGCACCAGCCGACCCTCGTCTACCACGCCGAGCGGCTGGTGCGCCGCCACGGCGCCGCGCTGGTGGCGTTCCTGGACGCGGCCGAACAGCCCGTGGCGCGGGCGGGCACGTCCGGTCTGCTCGAGAACGCGCTGCTTCAGACCCCCGTGGGCGATGCGCCCGATGCGCCGGCGGCGGCCCTGACCGAGCACGAGGGGCGCCTGTACGTCACCAGCAGCGTGCCCCTGCGCACGGCCGGGCGCCGGGTGGGCCGGCTGCTCGCCGTCGACCCGCTCGCGACCGAGCTGCTCGAGGAGTGGTCGGCGCTGTGCGGCGCGCAGGTTGCGGTGGGCGCGTCGCACGGCCCCGAGGCGGAGGCGCTGGTCGAGACCGTGCGGCGCGCGGGCCCGCTCGAGGTGCGCGTCGCGACGTCGGTGGCCGCCGAGCGCGCGGCGCTGCGCAACGCGCGGGCCAACCTGATCGCGGCCGGTCTGGTGGCGTTCCTGGTGGCGCTCGCCGCCGGCACCGCGGTGGGGCGCCGGCTGGTGCTGCCGATCCGCACGATCCAGAAGGCGGCGGAGCGGATCGGCGCCGGCGAGTTCGAGACGCGGCTCGAGATCGACCGCACCGACGAGATCGGTGACGTGGCGCGCGCGCTCAACGGGATGCTCGACCGGCTCGAGGTGACCCAGGGCCGCCTCGCCAGCGCGCAGCGCTTCGCGCACCTGGGAAGCTGGACGATCGACATCGGCTCCGGCGCGCTCGAGGGCTCCGAGGAGTTCCGGCGCATCTTCGAGCTGCGGCCGGGCCACGGCCCGCTCTCCTGGCGCCTGATGGTCGAGCGCGCGCATCCCGGCGACCGGACCGCGCTCGAGGCGGCGCTCGAGCGCTGCATCCAGCACGGGCAGGCGTTCCAGCTCGACCACCGCACGCTGCTGCACGACGGGACCGAGCGCATCCTGCACACCCAGGGCGAGGCGCTCGCGGCCAACGGCGGCCCGCCCCGGGTGGAGGGCACGGCGCAGGACATCACCGAGCGCAAGCTCGTCGAGGACCAGGTCCGCTATCTCGCCTATCACGACAGCCTGACCGGGCTGGCCAACCGCCGGCTGTTCGAGGAGCGCCTGCACCTGGCGCTCGAGGAGGCGCGCCACGTCCAGCGCGGCGTCGGCGTGATCTTCCTCGACATCGACCACTTCAAGATCATCAACGACACCCTCGGCCACTCCTACGGGGACGAGCTGCTCAAGCAGGTGGCCGACCGCCTGGTGCGCTGCGTGTACAGCGCGCACGGGCCCGAGCGCTCGGGGGCGCTGGTGGCGCGGCTGGGGGGCGACGAGTTCACGATCCTGATCCCCGAGCAGGAGTCGCCCGCCGAGTCGCGCGGCGTGGCGGAGCGCGTGCTCGGGTCGCTGGCGCGGCCCTTCGACGTGCGCGGGCAGGAGGTGATCGTGACCGGCAGCCTCGGGGTCACCACCTGGCCCGAGGACGGCGAGAGCGTCGAGGACCTGCTGCGCAACTCCGACACCGCGATGTACCACGCCAAGCAGCGCGGGCGGAACAACTTCCAGTTCTACGCCGAGTCGATGCAGGAGGCGGCGTTCCACCGGCTGCGGCTCGAGAGCAAGCTGCGCCGCGCGCTCGAGCGCGAGGAGCTGGAGCTGTACTACCAGCCGCGCGTCGACGCGGCGACCGGGCGCGTGACGGCGCTCGAGGCGCTGCTGCGCTGGCGCGATCCCGAGCACGGCGTGCGGCTGCCGGACGAGTTCATCCCGCTCGCCGAGGAGACGCGGCTGATCCGGCCGATCGGGGCCTGGGTGCTGCGCACCGCCGTCGCCGAGGCGATGCGCTGGCCGGGCGACGACGGCCCGCCGCTGCGCGTGTCGGTGAATCTCTCGGTGCACCAGGTCGAGGAGGACGGCTTCGTCGGGACCGTGGCGGCCGCACTCGCCGAGACTGGTCTCGACCCGTCGCGGCTCGAGCTCGAAATCACCGAGAGCACGCTGATGCGCGACGAGGAGCGCGCCGTCCGGCTGCTCGGTCAGCTCAAGGAGATGGGCCTCGAGCTCTCGCTCGACGATTTCGGCACCGGCTACTCGTCGCTCAGCTACCTGCGCAAGCTGCCGATCGACACCGTGAAGATCGACCGCTCGTTCGTGGCGCGCGTGGCGAGCGACCCGGCCGACGCGGCGCTCACCCAGGCGATCATCGCGATGACCAAGCTGCTCGGGCTGCGCGTCACCGTCGAGGGCGTCGAGACCGAGGAGCAGCGCGACACCCTGATCGAGCTCGGCTGCGACGAGATCCAGGGCTTCCTCTACAGCCAGCCCGTCCCCGCCGACCAGGTCCCCCGCGCCCTCGCCGAAGTCACCGCCAAGGCCCCCAAGAAACGCCGCCGCACCCGCCGTCGCTCCTGAGGGGGGGACGTTGGTTAAGAAGTTCAGTAGTTCCCCACTGGGAACTACTGAACTTCTTAACCACCGTCCCCTTCAGAGGTCGAGGGGCTGGGTGGTGAGCTCGGCGAGGGAGGTCTGGAAGGAGGTGAGGAAGCTCTCGAGGCGTTGGGCGGCGCCGGAGCGGCCGGAGGTGCGCGGCTCGATCCGGGTGCTGACGCGCACGACCACGGCCCGACCGGGGCGGCGCCAGGGGCCGCGGTCGAGGGCCAGCAGCGATCGGGCGATCTCCTCGGGCAGCGAGTCGACCCCGACGTACCAGTGCTGCACCAGCCGGCGCTCGCCGGGCGTGGCGGCGACGCTGGTGGTGACCACCAGCCCCTCGGAGCCGAGCGCCGTGGGGAACTGATCGACGATCTCCCAGCCGCTGCCCGGGCTCGCGACCTTGGTCGACAGCATGTTCACCGAGGCGCTGAGCCGCCGGTCGCCGCCGAGCAGGATCTCGACCTCGTCCTCGCCGCGCGTGTAGCGCCGGTGCACCCATTCCGAGAACTGGATCGAGCCCAGGTAGGTGTCGTCGAGCTTCAGTCCCTCGGCCCGCCAGCCGTCGTGCTTGGGCGGCAGCGAGCTGAGCTGCGGCAGCTGGGAGAGGCCCGGCTTCCACGGCGGCAGCCACGCCGTCGAGGCCGCCAGCGCCAGCCCGAGCAGCGCCAGCGCGACGACCGGGGCCGCGGGCAGGGGCGGCGGCGTGCGGCGCACCTTCCAGCGCAGCGGACCGGGGTCCCGGTCGCGCAGCAGCTTGCCGAGCACCCAGTCGGCGACCGCGAGCAGCAGCACCCCGGCCACCAGCATCACCAGGCCCTGCGCGGTGTGGACCGCCGAGAACCGGGAGTACGGATTGAGCACGATCGACAGCACGCGCACCTGGTTGCAGAGCAGCCCGATCGCGGGCGCGGACGCGACCAGCAGGATCGAGCGGGTGCGGGAGCGGCGGAACAGCTCGATGTAGAGGAACGAGCTCATGAAGATGGTCTCGGTCGTGCGCAGGCCGCTGCACGACTCGATCACCTGGAAGACGGCGCCCGCGTGGAGGATGCGATCGCCGATCGAGACCGCCTCGAGCCCGACCTGGTTGAGCAGCCAGGTGGTCAGCTCGGCGGTGGCGAGCTGCATCGGAAAGATGATCTGGTTCACCACGATCGTCGGGATCGGCACCGCGAACAGCAGGAACAGCGCCGGAAAGCGCATCGCCCGGAACGCGCGCCCGCCCGCGATCGCGAGCGAGCCTCCGAGCAGCAGCAGCGTGAGCGCCGGGATCAGGAGCACCGGCGCCGTCACGTAGTGCGCCCACACGCACAGGGCGGCGGCCGGCAGCAGCAGCAGGGCGCCCGCGAGCGGCCGCGGCGGATCGCCCACCGCCGCGCGCAGCCGGCGCCAGCGCCGCGAGAACAGCCACGCCGTCGTGGCGAACACCAGCCCCGGCGAGCTGCCGGAGGGCGCGAAGAAGAAGCCCTCGACGCCCTCGAGATCGCCTCGGGCCTCGGGCTCGAAGCCGGCGATCGCCCGGAACGCGAACGCGGCCGAGACGACGGCCAGCGCGAGCAGGGCGCCGCGCCAGGACGGGCGCGACGACGCGCCGCGCGCCGCTCCCGAGTCGGGCGCGGGCGCGGCAGGCGTCTCCTCGAGCGACGCCTCGGTGGTGGGCCTGACTTCGTTCGCCATGGGTTCGGAGTGGAACGGTAGCGAAGCGCCTACGACGGCAGGCGCGAGCGCCAGAGGGTCATCAGCAGGATGCGCACGTCCAGACCGAGTGACCAGTTCTGGATGTAGTAGAGGTCGTGCTCGATGCGCTCGTGCACGGAGGTGTCGCCTCGCCAGCGGTGGATCTGCGCCCAGCCCGTCAGTCCAGCCTTCACCTTGTGGCGCAGCATGTAGCCGGGCACCTCGCGGCGGAACTGCTCGATGAACACGGGCCGCTCGGGACGCGGCCCCACCAGGCTCATGTCGCCGCGCAGCACGTTCCAGAGCTGCGGGAGCTCGTCGAGACTCGTCCGGCGCAGGAAGCGGCCCAGACGGGTCTGGCGCGGGTCCCCTCGGCGCGCCCACACCGGCCCCGTGTCGCGCTCGGCGTCGCGCTTCATGGTGCGGAACTTGATCATGCGGAAGACGCGCCCGTCGAGCCCCATGCGCTCCTGGGTGTAGAGGATCGGCCGGCCGTGGCGCAGCCACAGGGCCGCGGCGATCGCCCCCACCAGGGGCGCCGAGATCAGCAGCACGGCGCCGGCGACGACGATGTCGAAGATGCGCTTCTGGATCGCGGCCCAGCCCACCAGCGGGGTGTCGCGCAGCGCGATCATCGGCATCCCGTCGAAGTCCTCGACCGAGCTGCGCAGGGTCACGATGTGCAGCAGGTCGGGCACCAGGCGCACGTCGACCAGCTCGTCGTCGAGCTGCGCCAGCAGCTGCTCGACGTGCCCGCTCTCCTCGCGCGGCAGCGCCAGGATGACCTGCGACGCCTGGCAGAGCTGGAGCACCTTCTTGACCTGCTCGTAGCGGCCCAGCGTCGGGACGCCCCGCACGCGAGGCAGCTCGGGGTTCTCGGTCAGCACGCCCACCACGCGCAATCCCGCCTCCGGGTGCTCGTGGATGCACTCGATCACGTGCTCGGCCAGCCGGCCGCCGCCGACCACGAGCACCGAGGCGAGGTTGTGACCCTGGCCGTGCATGATCCGCACGAGCTTGCGGGCCAGCACTCGGTAGGCGGCGACCGTGCCGATCGACAGGGCGTAGAACAGCAGGATCACACCGCGCGAGAAGAAATAGCTGCGCAGGAAGAACGTCAGGAACACGAGGATCACGACCACCGTCGTGACCGCGCCGAACACGTCGGCGATCTCGGCGACCATGCCCTCGGTGCGGCGCGGCGCGTAGAGCCCGCGAACCCGGAACACCCAGCCCCAGAGCGGAAGGATCAGCACGAGCGCCGCCAGGTAGGGACCGAATTCGGGGATCCCGAGCGGCGCGGGGAACACGCTGTAGAAGCGCACGTGGTAGGCCACGAGCCAGGCGACCGCCGCGAACAGCAGGTCGATGAGCAGCAACGTGGTGCGGAAGACCTCGGTGCGGCGTCTCAGCATGGCTCAGCGCTCGGGAGGCCGGCGGCCGGATCGCGCAGGCGATGTGCTTCGGCGTCCGAACACCCAGGCCTCCCCCCGTTGCGTGTCCAAGTGATGGAGCAGCTCCCAGGGCGCGCCCCGCTCGGCGAGCTCCCGGAGCATCCGCGCCCGCGCCGGCTCGTCGACCACCACGTAGCGGACGTGCAGCCGCTCCAGGTGAGGACCGAGACCCTGCGAGGACACCCCCCGGAGCGAAACGTAGGGCATTCCAGCGTAGTAGCCGACCCGTCGGCGCTCCCCTGCCACGCGGCCGCCTTCGGGGGCGTGGATCCGGAGCCACTCCGCCGCGCGGCGCTCCGCCCACTGGTCCGACCGCTTGGGCTCCGCCTGCCGGTGCAGCGTCAGGCCGGCGATCAGGAGCGCCCCGCAGGTGGCCGCCACGACTGGCCGCACCTCGCCCCGCCCACCCGTGGCGCGCTGCCAGCCCCGCCCGAGCAGCTCGCCGCCGGCCACGGCTCCGATGCCGGCGTAGCCGAACAGCAGCATCAGGAAGGGCAGTACGTGCCGGCGGCTCACGTAGCCCGCGTTGAGGGTGAGCGCGAACAGGACCGCGCCGTAGATCGCCACCAGGCTCAGCAGGAACAGGCCTCGCTCGCCCGGCCAACCGCGCGAGATCCAGAGCCCGAGGGGCACCAGCAGGATCACGGCGTAGCGGGAGGTCGAGCGCGCGTGCCCGACCAGCTCACGGGCGGCCTCCCACCAGCCTCGCTCCCCCGCGGCCGGCGGCGGGGGGTCGGGCAGCGCCGGCGGGGCCACGGACCCGGGCCGTCGCGTCGGCGAGGCCTGCGGCGGGACGGATCGGGCCGGGGTCGGCGCGACCGCGCCGGTCGGCGCGCCCACCAGCTGCGAGACCGACTTCTTGCTCGTCAACCGCCACTCGCCGGTCTCGGCGTGGAGCAGGACCACGTAGGGAGCGGTCAGCAGGACGGCGCCGAGTGCCAGGGCCGCGACCCAGCGCCACTCGGTCCGGGGCCAGTGCCCCCGCGCGCAGTGCAGCACACCGACGCCGGCCGTCGCGAGCGCCACACCGAGGCCCTCGGGCCGCGTCCAGTAGGCCAGCCCCGCCAGCAGGCCGGCGCCCACGGCGACCCGCGACGAGCGCGACGCGAGCGCCCGCCACGATGCCCACAGCGCCGCGGCGAACAGGCCCAGGTACAGGCCGTCGCTCTGCACGTCGGAGGCGAACTCGATGGCCCGGCTCTGCACGGCCAGCAAGCCTGCCCCGAGCCAGTCGACCGGCGATCCGAAGGTCTCGCGCAGGAACAGGAACAGGAAGCCGACCGCCGCCGTGCCACCCGCGATCGAGACCACGGCGCCGGCCGTCTCCCAGTCGGGCCCGAGCCGGTGGACCGCGAGCGTCGCGAGCGCGTAGAGCGGGTGGTACGCCTCCGCGAAGGCCGTGCGCCAGTCGCCCGCCTCCATCGCCTGGGCCTGCGCCAGGAAGCGCGGCCCGTCGTTGAAGATGGCGACCGTGCGCAGCCAGGCGACCCAGCGCAGGGCTGCCGCGACGGCGAGCAGCAACGCCAAGGCGAGCCAGGCCGCGCCGTCGAAGCGCCGCGCGGGCGCCGCGCTCATCGCGCAGGCTGCTAGCAGCCCGTTGAAGAACCCGGACCGAGCCTGGCGCGCGGATTCGGCCCGAGATCAAGGCGCGAAACCGCAGCCATAGCCGCAGCTACGGCGAGGTTTCGCAACGCAGAGC
>JASJBO010000267.1 GCA_030066475.1 Myxococcota bacterium | reverse complement strand
GACCTCCGGGGGAATGTCGGGACCTCCGGGGGAATGGCGAGACCCTATCACCGCCCGCGCGCCGCCCGCCGGCGGCCTCGCCGGGACCGGTCGGCGCGCCGGCCCGTGGTCCGGTCGGCGCGCGCGGGCCACGCACCGGATGCCCGGGTGCTGCGACCCGCCTGCCGGCGACCTGCCGAGCCGGCCGACTCGGCGTGCCGGCCCCGTGTGGCCGTGCGTTATGCTGGCAGGATGCTGCGACGCCGTATCCTCCGGGTCCCGACCACGGCAGTCTCCGCTCTCGTTCTGGCGGCGAGCCTGGTCGGCGCGCCGGCGCGGGCCGACGACAAGCTCGAGTGCGAGACGATCCCGCGTCTGGTCGGCGCCTTCCTGCAGAACCACGTGCACTATCGCGCGCTGTCGCTCGAGCTGCGCGACCGCGCCGCCGAGACCCACCTGGCGCGCCTCGATCCGGCGCGCGCGCTGCTGCTCGAGAAGGACGCCGACGAGCTGCGCGACCGGATGCGCGAGGTCTTCACCGCCCTGGGCGAGCAGAACGGCTGCCGGTCGCTGCGCGAGATGCACGAGCTCACCATCGCCCGCTACCGGGCCATGGAGGCCTTCGTGCGGGACTACGTCTCGCGCGAGGACTACGCGATCGACCCGGAGGTGGAGCTCGAGCTCGATCCCGAGGAGCGCGGCTTCCCGCGCACCACCGAGCAGCAGCTCGAGCTGTACCGGCGGCTGATCCACTTCCAGATGTCGAACTACGTCAGCAACGACACCGAGCTGGACGAGGCCAAGCAGAAGCTGATCCACCGCTACGAGCTGATGACGAAGCGCGCGGAGGAGATGGAGCCCGAGGACGTGTACGCGCGCTTCCTCGACGCCTTCTCGAACTCGCTCGATCCCCACTCGGACTACCTGTCGGCCGACAACTTCGAGGACTTCCGCATCCACATGGGGCTGTCGCTCGAGGGCATCGGCGCCGTGCTCTCCTCGCGCGACGGCTACACGGTGGTCGAGGAGGTGGTGCCGGGCGGGGCCGCGGACCGCGACGGCAAGCTCGAGCCCAAGGACAAGATCATCGCGGTCGGCCAGGGCCAGGACGGCGAGCTGGTCGACGTGATCGACATGAACCTGCGCGACGTGGTCGGGATGATCCGCGGCAAGAAGGACTCGGTGGTGCGGCTCTCGATCCTGCGCCAGGGGTCCAAGACCGAGCGCTTCAACCTGAGCCTGGTGCGGGCCAAGATCAACCTCGAGCAGCAGGCGGCGAAGCTGCGCTTCGAGGAGGTCGAGGTCGGCGACCGCACCCTGAAGCTCGCGGTGATCGACCTGCCGTCCTTCTACGGCGACAAGAACCCGGCGAACCGGCAGGCCTCCGAGGACGTGCAGAAGCTGCTGCGCGAGGTGAAGGAGGCCGAGGCGGACGGGCTGCTGCTCGACCTGTCGCGCAACGGGGGCGGGCTGCTCGAGTACGCCGTCAGCATCACCGGCCTGTTCCTCGGCTCGGGCGGGATCGTGGCGGTCGGCGACGGGCAGGACCGGGTGCAGGTGCTGCGCGACCCGGACGACGACCTGGTCTACGACGGACCGCTGGTGGTGCTCACCTCGCGCGTGACCGCGTCCGCGGGCGAGATCCTGGCCGGCGCGATCAAGGACTACCGGCGCGGTCTGATCGTGGGAGACGACCACACCTTCGGCAAGGGCAGCGTGCAGACGGTGGCGCCCCTCCCGACCGGCCTCGGCGCGCTCAAGCTCACCACCGCGCTCTTCTACCGGCCCGGTGGCGATTCGACCCAGCGCAAGGGCGTGTCGGCCGACATCGTCCTGCCGTCGCTGACCGCGCGCGACGACTTCGGCGAGGTGAACCAGAAGTACGCGCTCCCCGAGCGCTCCATCCCGCGCTACATGAAGCCCGACCCGAAGGCCGGCAAGAAGGACGGCTGGGCCGAGATCCAGACCGGCACGGTCGACTCGCTGCGCGAGCGCTCGGCCGCACGGGTCGGCGCCAGCGACGACTTCGCCGAGGTCGCGAAGCTCCTGGCCGAGGCGCTCGAGAACGAGGGGGTGGTGCGCGTGGCCGACCTGCTCGAGCGCGCCCGCAACGGCGGCGGCGACGAGGCGGGCGACCAGAACGACCCCGAGTCGGGCACGGAGGCCGCGACACCCGGCGCGGACCCGGCAGGGGCGAAGGCGACCGGCGCGGTCGACGGGGCCTCCGCGATGGTCACGCCGCCGGACGTCCACGCCGCCGCCGAGAAGCCGGACGAGGACGAGCTGACGCCGCAGGCGCGCGAGGCGCTCCAGATCCTGGCCGATCTGATCGCGTCGCAGTCGCAGGTGGCAATGAACTAGCGGCCGGCCCGGCCGGCCGGGTCAGCGCCGCCGCGCCAGGCGGGCGTTCGTGTAGTCCGGGTCGTCCGTCACGTCGTGCCAGGCCTGCACCCAGCCCGGCCGGTGGGCCTCCATGAAGGCCCGCCGCGCGGGCACGTCGCGCAGGTCGGGCCCCTCCCCCTCGCCCAGCTCGAGCTCGCACAGCACGACGTCGGGCGGCCACCACAGGGTGTCGACCTCGAGGCGTCCCTCTTCGCGGCGCGTCTTCACGACGCGCGGCAGCGGCAGCCTCAGCAGCAGCCGCCCGAGCCACCGCGGCACCGGCCACTCCCATTCGGCGCGCCCGTCGTCGCGCGGCGTCTTCACCGTGACGCGCGCCCCCTTCCCCTCCGCCACGCGCACCCGTGCGGTGGTGCGGCCGCGCAGGAAGTAGCCCTGCTCCATGCGCCGCCCGCCGACGGGGGGCTCGCCCTCGGTGACACGGAAGCGGATCTCTCGCTCGACCGGCATGCTAACGTCCCCCTTCCATGCGACGGGTCTGCTTCTACCACGCCGGTTGTCCCGACGGCTTCGGCGCCGCCTGGGCGGTGTGGAAGGCCTGGGGCGAGTCGGGAGAATACCGCCCCCGCGGCCACGAGGACCCGCTCGATGCGCGCGCCTTCGAGGGCGCCGACGTGGTGTTCGTCGACATCGCCCCGCCCAACGGTCCGCTGCGCAAGCTCGCCGAGCTGGCCAACCAGGTGACGGTGCTCGACCACCACGTGACCGCGCTCGAGCGCTTCGAGTCCGACCCGCGCGTCGGCAACGCCCTGGCGGCGGACGGTCATCGCATCCACTTCGACCTGTCCCGCTCCGGCGCGGTGCTGTCCTGGCGGCACTTCCATCCGGACGAGGAGGTGCCCGAGATCCTCCGGTACGTCCAGGACATGGACCTGTGGCACTGGAAGCTGCCGCGCTCCGAGGCGGTGAATGCCGCGCTCAACTCCTACCCGCGCAGCTTCGAGGTGTGGGACGGCCTCGCCGCCGGGGGCGTCCAGCGACTCGCGGAGCAGGGCGACCCGATCGTGCGCGCCCAGCGCATCGAGGTCGAGCGCGCCCTCCAGAACGCCCATCCGATCGGGATCGGCACGCTGCGGATCGAGGCGGTGAACGCCGTGTTCAACCGCAGCATGATCGGCCACGAGCTCGCCAAGCGGTCGGCCTACGGGCAGCCGTGCGGCGTCGTCTACCGGATCCAGGGGCGTCGCGTCGACGTCTCGATCTACTCGATCGGCGACTTCGACGTGGCGCGAATCGCCGCCGAGCTCGGCGGCGGCGGCCACCGCAACGCCGCGGGCTTCAACGTGACCCTGCCCGTATGGCTGGAGCGCTTCGCTTAGGACTCCCGCCAGCGGTCGGGGGTGAGCGTCCGGACGGCGAGGGCGTGGATCTCGCCGCCCATCATGTCGCCGAGCGCCTGGTAGACCAGTCGCTGGGCCTCGACCAGGCCGAGCCCCTCGAAGCGCGGCGAGACCACCAGCGCGCGGAAGTGACCGCCGCCGCCGCGCGCGCCCGCGTGGCCGGCGTGCAGGTGGCTCTCGTCCTCGATCGCCACGTGCACGGCGTCGAGCTGCTCGCGCAGCAGGCGCTCGATCCGCTCGGCGCGCTCGGCGTTCTGCTCGGGCGTGGGCTCCGGCATCAGTCGTTGTAGAGCAGCGAGCGGAAGCTCTCGACGTCCACGTACATCTCGGCCAGCGGGTGCTTCACGCCCTGGAAGCGGCCGATGCGCTCGCCGAACTGCTCGCGCTCCTTCGCGTACTCGACCGTGGTGCGCAGGGCGGCCTCGTGCTCTTCGGTGAAGCCGAAAGTCATCGCATTCCCTCCATCGAGGTCCCCGGGTGAGCGCCGGTGCGTCGACCGAGCGGTCGGCCGAGGCTAGCCGAAAGGACTTCGCTCGCCTACGTCGCGCCGTCTCCGAGCCGTTGTCGCGCGCGCTCCAACACCGGCAGATCCCGGCGCAAGCGCCCGCCGACGCGCGGGCGTGTCGGCGCCGCGAATAGGACTCGCGCACGGGCGTCGAAGTCGGCGTGACACCCGGTGAGCGGGGTCACGACAGGGGAGTGAGGACATGCACGCGAGAAGCAACCGCAAGCGGCTGGGAGGCGCGCTCCTGATCGGGGCGCTGGCATTGACGAGCGCCGCGGCGCCCGCAGCGGCGCACGACGAGCGCGGCGAGCGCCGCGGGAACCGGGACCGGGCGCGCGTCGAGCGCGGCGTCGAGTCGCGACACGAGCGCGATCACGCGCACCGTCGCCATGGCCGGCGCCACATGCACCGTCGTCACTGGCTGGCCGAGCACGCGCCCCCCTGGCTGCGGAGACAGATCCGGCGCGAGCTGCGCTGGATGCGACACCGCGGGGTCCCCGTGACGTACCACGGCGACTACTACTGCGTGGCGTGCCGCCACCGCTTCGAGGATCGCCGCGCGTTTCGCCACCACCTGCGCCACCGGCACGACGTGGCCCGTCGCCACTTCGAGCGAGCGCTGGTCCGCACGTTCTTCGGCTGGGTCTTCTACGGGTGAGACGCAAAGGGGGAGGCCGGCGCCGCGGCACGCGGCGCCGGCCTCGGGGTCTGGCCTGGGGTTGGGGGAGGGGAACCTCTCGCCGGGCCGGATCAGGCGCTGGTGACCGGGATCTCGCGCGGCTTGGCCGACTCGGCCTTCGGCAGCGCGATGACCAGGACACCGTTCTTGAAGCTGGCGGACACCTTGGTGGCGTCGACGTCCGAGGAGAATCGGAAGGCCCGCTGGAAGCGGCCGAAGCCGCGCTCGGTGCGGTGCCAGCCCTTGCCCTGTTCGTCGCGCTCGCTCCGCTTCTCGCCCGAGAGCTTGAGCACGTCGCCGTCGACCTCCACCGAGAAGTCCTTCTCCTCGAGGCCCGGCAGCTCCGCCGTGACGCGGATCTCGTTCTCGTCCTCCTCGACGTCGATGGCGGGCTCGAAGCCCTGCGCCGCGAGCGGCGCGTCGAAGCCCCGAAACACGTCCTCGAAGAGCTGCTCCATCGGGCTGGCCGTCCAGAAGGGATGGCGCGCGCGGACGGGGTGGCCGCGGAAGATGCTGGGAACCGTCATGATCTACCTCCTTGTCTCGCCTCGGCCCCTCGTCCCTCGGGGAACGGGACGCGGCTCGTGCTGGCGATGTCCGGAGGAATAAGCACGCCCGAAACCCCGTCAAGCGGGGACGGGCGTGTCATCGGACCGACGGGCTAGATGCTGGCGACGGCCAGGATGCCGGCGACGCTGCCGCCGGCGGCGATCAGGTAGAGCAGCGTGCCGATCGCGCCGTCGCTCTTCGGGCCGATCAGGTCGACGCACAGCGCGCGCACGTGGTGCGCGCCCTTCCACAGCGGCAGGGCGATCAGCGCCAGCAGCAGCACGCGCCCGATCGGGTTCGCCGCGATCGCGTGGGCGCGCTCGTAGGACAGGGCGCCTTCGGGGAGCAGGCCCAGCGGCTCGGCGAGGCCCACGGTCAGCAGGTAGGCCGGCAGCAGGATGGTGCCCACCATGATGCCGGCGCCGAACAGCACCCAGATGACGGGCTCGAGGCGGAGCAGCAGGGTCTTCACGGCCAGATCCCTCCGAGCACGGCCAGCAGCACCAGGGTCGCGCCGATCCAGGCCCCATAGAGGCCCGCGACCAGCACGGGTCCCGGCGGCGGCTTGGCGGGGCCGATGAAGGCGGGCTGCGCCTTGGGGAAGAGCGAGAAGAAGCGGACGCCGACGAACACCACCGACACCAGCGTGAGCACGTGGAAGCCCAGGTAGAGCGGGTTCGCGAACTCCTGCATCAGCGACTGCCAGGCCTCGGGGCCGTCGCGCAGCGCCCAGGCGACGCGCAGCACCAGCAGGCCCACCGCGAGGTAGACGATGCCGGTGGCGTCGAACAGCAGGTAGCGGCGCATCCGCGGCTGGCTCCAGAAGCGGTCCGGAATCTGCGGCGGCGCGGTGCGCGTGGCGCCCGGCGTCGCCGGCGCCATCGCCTCGGGGTGGGCGGCTCTCGCCATCGCTACTTCTCCCGCCGCACGACGAAGGACGTCGCCCAGTCGATCACGGCGTTCAGCTTGGCCTGGTTCACGGCGGCGGCGGGGTCGACGTTCTTGGGGCAGACCTCGCTGCACTCGTTGGCGTAGGAGCAGTGGAACACGGTGCCCTCGCCGCGGAACACGCGGTTGCGCTCGCGCTGGCCCTCGTCGCGCGAGTCCATGTTGTAGCGGTGGCCGAGCGCGATCGCCGCCGGCCCCAGGAAGTCGGGCTCCTGCGACACCACCGGGCAGGCCGAATAGCAGAGCATGCAGTTGATGCACATGCTGAACTGCTTGAACGCCTCGAGCTGCTCGGGCGACTGGCGGTAGGTGCCCTCCTCCACCGCCTTCTCCTTGGCGGTGATCACCCACGGCTTCACCTCCCGGAACTTCTCCATGAAGCCGTCCATCTCGATCACGAGGTCGCGGACGATCGGGAAGTTCGCGAGCGGCTCCACCTCGACGGTGTCGCCGTAGTCGCGCAGCGGGGTCTTGCAGGTGAGCTTGGGCTCGCCGTTCACGTTCATGCCGCAGCTGCCGCAGACGGCCATGCGGCACGACCAGCGGTGCGAGAGCGTCGGGTCGATGTGGTCCTTGATGTAATTCAGCGCGTCGAGGACCTTCCAGTCCGGCTGGATCGGCACCTCGTAGCTCTGCGTCTTGGGCACCTGGTCCCGGTCGGGGTCGAAGCGGGTGACCACGAAGGTCTTCTTCTGCTGGTCGTCGGCCATCAGTACTTGCGCTCCTCGGGCTGCCAGCGGGTGATCTGCACCTCCTTGCGCTCGACGCGCGGCCCGCCCGGATCGAAGAACACCACCTGGTGGTACAGGAAGTTCGCGTCGTCGCGCGAAGGCGCGTCGCGCCGCGCCTGGGCGCCGCGCGACTCGCGCCGCAGCAGCGCCGCGTGGGCCACCGTCTCCGCCACGTCGAGCATGTTGCCGAGCTCGAGCGCGGCGATCAGCTCGGTGTTGAACACCTTCGACTCGTCCTCGAGGCCCAGGCTCGCGAAGCGGCCCTTGAGCTGGGCGAGCGTGCGGCAGGTCTCCTGCATCGGCGCCTCTTCACGGTAGACGCCGCAGCCGGCCTCCATCGTTGCCTGCATCTCGTTGCGGATCGGCGTCATCTTCTCGTCCGCGTTCTTGCGGCCGCGCAGGTGGTCGATGCGGACGCCCTCCTCCTCGGTCTGCTGGCGCAGCCGCCCGGCGTCGCCATCGGAGCTGCCGCGCGCGTACTCCACCGCGCACTCGCCCGCGCGCGCGCCGAACACCAGACATTCGGTCAGCGAGTTCGAGCCGAGCCGGTTGGCGCCGTTGATCGACACCGAGGCGACCTCCCCGGCCGCGTACAGGCCGGGCAGCGAGGTGGCGCCGTCGATGTCGGTGTCGACGCCGCCCATCATGTAGTGGACCACCGGGCGGATCGGCAGCGGCTCGTGCACCGGGTCGACGCCCGCGTACACGCGGCCCAGCTCCCGCACGAACGGCAGCCGCGCGTTGATCTTGTCCTCGCCCAGGTGCCGCAGGTCGAGGTGGACGTACTCGCCGTAGGGGCCCTTGATGCCGCGGCCCGCCTCGATCTCCTGCACGATCGCGCGCGAGATCATGTCGCGCGGCCCCAGCTCCGCCTTCTGGCCCACGCCGTAGTCGCGCGTCACCAGGAAGCGCTCGCCCTCGGAGTTGATCACGTAGCCGCCCTCGCCGCGGGTCGCCTCGGTGATCAGGATGCCCGTGCCCGGCAGGCCGGTCGGGTGGTACTGGACGAACTCCATGTCCTTCAGGCCCACCCCGGCGCGATAGGCGATCGCCATGCCGTCGCCCGTCTTGATGTTGCCGTTGGTGGTGAAGGGGAAGCACTTGCCCGCGCCGCCCGTCGCCAGGATCACGGCGCGGCCGTGGAACATGCGCATCTCGCCCGAGCGCATGTCGATCGCCGCCACGCCCCGCACGGCGCCGTCGTCGACCAGGAGCTTCGTGACGAAGTTCTCGTCGTAGCGGACGATGCGGTCGTACTGCATCGAGGTCTGGAACAGCGAGTGCAGCATGTGGAAGCCGACCTTGTCGGCGGCGTACCACGTGCGCTTGGTCGTCATGCCGCCGAAGGCGCGGGTGGCAACCGTGCCATCGTCGTTGCGGCTCCAGGGGCAGCCCCAGTGCTCGAGCAGGGTCAGCTCCTTCGGAGCCTGCTCGACGAAGTACTCGATGCAGGGCTGGTCGCCGAGGAAGTCGGAGCCCTTGACGGTGTCGTAGCCGTGCATCTCGAGCGTGTCGTCGTCGCGAGCGACGGCGGCCGCGCCGCCCTCCGCGGAGACCGTGTGGCTCCGCATCGGATAGACCTTCGACACCAGCGCAACCGTGATGTCGGGGTCGGCTTCGACGACGGCGATGGCTGCGCGCAGCCCCGCTGCGCCCCCGCCGACGATGATGACGTCGTGCCGGAAGGTTTCGACCACGTTCGACCACCGCCTCCCTTGGCGTGTTGGAAATACACGAAAGGTCTAACGAATTCGGCGCCGGATGGAAAGGAAACGGCGGGCGCTAGCTGGTGGACTTCGTTCGGCTTCGCCTCACTGCGCGCGCCCTGCGGGCGCTTGCGGGGCGCTTCTGCCGCGCAGACTCCTAGCGCTCGCAGACGGGGCCGCCGAGCGGCTGCTCGAGCGGCTCGGCCGCGTCGCAGAGCCCGTTGCAGGAGTTCTCGATCACGCCGGTTTCCAGGAAGCCCGCGAGCTGGGTCAGCGAGGCCGGGATGAACGCCCGGAGCCCGTGCGGGTCGCAGCGGTTGTCGTCCTGGGCAACCGGCAGGTTGGCGAGCGGCGGGATGAACGCGTCGTCCACGCCGAGCCGGTAGGAGCCGGTGTCGTAGATCACGTGGGCCGAGGCGACGGGCCCCTGCGCGTCGGGCACCAGCGGCAGGTCTGTCAGCACCGAGCCCTCCAGGTTCGGCAGCCCCATCGTGGCGGCGGCGATCTGGGCGCCGAAGCGCGTCACCTGCTGGTCGTAGAGCGCCACCGTCATCAGCACGTCCTTCGCCGGCGTGTCGGGGAAGGGCGCCAGCGTGTTGCCGGTGACGTGGTGCACGCAGCATGCCGACTCGCCGCGCACCCACAGCTCGTGCAGCAGCTGCAGGCCGACGATCTGCGGCAGCGGGTCGGGGTCGATCGCGTCCAGGAAGAACTTGAAGGGCTTGAAGGGCTTGGCGCGCTGCAGCACGAGCGAGAAGTTGATCGCCGGCACGTCGACGTTGCCCCGTTGCACGTCCTGGGTGAGGGCGAGGAACATGCTTCCCATGATGCCACCCAGGCTGGCGCCGAAGTAGACCGGCGTGCGGGCGGTGTCGAAGACGCCGGCCGCCGGGTCGCCCGCCGCGACCGTGCAGTCCGCCGGCTCGGGGTCGAGTACCTGGAAGCACGCGTGCTCGTTGAACGTGCCGTTCGCGACCAGGCGCGCCAGCACCAGGGTCGCGAGCTGCCCCTGGCGCATGCGGTCGGAGAGCGCGGCGAAGTCGTCGAAGTCGACGAAGATCTTGCCGATGAAGCTCGTCAGCAGCTCGCCGAGCGCCATCAGGAACTCGGGGTCGCTGAGCGGATCCTCGGGGATGTCGGACGGCAGCGGAGGGACCTCGAGCTGCGAGAGACCCGACCAGTTGGTCGCGGCCGGCACGTAGTCGAGCCGGGTGTCCGCCGGCACGAGACCGGCGTCGATCAGCTCCCCCAGGCCGGAGACGCTCTCGACGAAGCTGCGCGCGAAGCCCGGGCCCTCGCCGAACAGGCCGTGGCCGAGCACGAGCCCGGTGAGGGGCGCGTCGAGCGCGACGCACGGGATCGTGATCCCGAACGGCGCGTCCACCGTGCCGGTGCGACGCGGCGTCCCGTCGGCGTTCACGGCCAGGAAGCCCAGCGTGTCCTCGTCGGCGTAGTTGTCGGCCAGCGGCGGCGGCTCCGCCGCGGGATCGCTGGTGAGGTAGGAGGGGACGCGGAAGGTGCCGCGGATGTCGCGCCAGGCGGTGTCGCCGGGCTGGGAGCAATCGCTCACGGTCTCGACCGAGGTGATCGCGAAGCGGTCGAGCGGGTCCAGGCCGGCGACCCAGGCGAGCGCCTCGTCGCGCATCGCGAGCATCTGGCCGGCCAGATCGCGATCGCTGGCCACGGTGAAGTCGAAGGCCAGCACCAGCTCCTCGCGCGCCACGCCGGCCGCGGCGAGCGCGGGGAAGATCCGCTCCTCGTAGCGGGCGCGGCGCGCCTCGAGCGCGGGGATGTCGCTGGGCCGCCCGTCGCGCAGCGCCGCGAAGGCCGCCTCGGCCGCCACCGCCCCGCCGCCGGGCGCCACCAGGTTGCGGAATGCGACGATGTAGCGACGTCCGGGCAGCAGGCTCAGCGCCGGCCGCATCACCGTCGTCTGGCGGTCGAGGAAGTCACCGGTGGCGTTGGCGTCGTTCTCCAGGAAGTGCGCCACGCGCAGGCCCGTCACGGCGTCGAGCAGCACGCTCGGGCTGTCGGCGTCGAGCGAGCCCAGGTCGAAGTTGCGCGTGGACTCGAGCAGCCGCGACGCGCCCGACGCCGCCAGGTCGACGCCGCCCGGGAAGTGCGCGATCGGCTGCACGGTGGGGCTCACGCCGTCGTGGCGGTTGAACGGGGCCGAGGCGAGCGGGAACGGATCGCCGGCCAGCAGGTTGGCGAGCGACCCGGCCGAGATCGCCGGCAGCGCGCCCTCGGGATAGCTCTGGCGCAGGCCCGTGTCGGTGCTCTCGTCCTCGGCCTGGAAGCGCGAGGACGGGAACGGCAGCACGCACTCGGTGTCGTTGAGGATCTCGCAGCGCTCGGGATCCTGCAGCGCGATGGCCTCGAAGCGGCGCACCGTCTCCGCGCTGCCGAGGAGCGCGGGCGTCAGGTCGATCGTGGCGCGCAGCTCGTGCTCGCCTGCCTCGAGGTCGAGCTCGCCCCGAGCGACCCGCTCGCGGAACCTGAAGGCGTCGCTCACGTCGACGCCGTCGAGCGTCACGACCAGCGACCCGCGGTCCGAGAAGCCGGGCACGATCAGGTCGACGCGCGTCGGCCCGACCAGCGTGAGCTGGGTCTCCTGCGGCGCGTAGAACGCGAAGTAGCTGGGACCCACCTTCACGCACTGCCCGGTGCCGAGGGCTCCGAGCCACGTCACCAGGGCCACCGCCCGCGTCGATCGTCGCCAGGTCATCTGCATCGACTCCTTCTCCGCCAGCCCGACCGGTGATCCTATCCGAGAGCGCCGACCTGGCGGTAAGTGAAAGCCGCCCCGAGGCCCGGATCCCCACGGGGTCAGCCCCCTGGGCGCGCTGCGGCCAGGGGCTCCTGCTGGGTCGCACAGTGGATCGCGCCCCAGCCCGAGACCAGCGCGCGGCAATCGATGCCGAGCACCTCGCGGCCGGGCAGCAGCTCTCGCAGGACGGCGAGCGCGCGGGCGTCGCTCGGCACGCCGAAGACGGGCACCAGCGCGATGCCGTTGGCGAGGTAGAAGTTGGCGTAGCTGGCCGGGCTGCGGTGGCCGTCCCGGGCGATGCGCGGGGGCATCGGCAGCTCCACGACCGAGAGCCGGGCGCCGCGCGCGTCCTCGAGCGCGGCGAGCCGCCGGCGGTTCTGGACGAGCGGGGTGTGGTTCGGGTCGGAGGCATCGTCGCACACGGCGGCCACCACCACGCCCGGCGCCACGAAGCGCGCCACGTCGTCGACGTGGCCGTCGGTGTCGTCGCCCTCGATGCCGCCGGCCAGCCACAGCACCCGCCGGGCGCCGAGCTGGTCGGCCAGCAGGCGCTCCAGCGCCTCGCGCGGGCGCGCGGAGCCGTCCGCGCTGCGGTTGGGATGGAGCAGGCACTGCTCGGTGGTGAGCACGCTGCCGGCGCCGTCGCCGTCGATCGAGCCGCCTTCGAGCACCGCGTCGCAGACGAAACGCGGCACGCCCAGCACCTCGGCGACACGCCCGGGCACTGCGTCGTCCGGCTCCCAGTCGGGATACTTCTTTCCCCAGTTGTCGAAGCGGAAGTCCAACAGGGCGACTTCGCTCGCCTGCGGCTCGCTGCGCGCTTCGCTTGCGGCGACTTCGCTCGCCTGCCGCTCGCTGCGCGCTTCGCTTGCGGCGACTTCGCTCGCCTGCCGCTCGCTGCGCGCTTCGCTTGCGGCGACTTCGCTCGC
>JASJBO010000266.1 GCA_030066475.1 Myxococcota bacterium | reverse complement strand
CGGGCGCGGCCCACTGGGTGCACCACGACCAGCTCGACGCCTTCCTCGAGGCGCTCGGCGCATTCCTCTCCGAGGAGGGCTAGAACCCGAATCGGTTGAGCGCGTACATCGACCACCGTCTCGGTGATGCGCAGCCCGGCTGACGATCAGGCGCGCCGCCGCAGCGCGCTCGCGCGCTCGATCTCCACGACCTGGTACCAGCGCTCGGTCTCAGTGCTGTGGCGCAGCACGGCCTCGCGCGGGATGCGTACCGGGATGCCGCCGCGGCGGTAGGCGATCCAGGCGTCCGGGGTCTCGCGCACCTCGCGCACGTCCTCCACGACCTCGACGCCGGCGTCGGTCCAGGCGAGGAAGCGGACCCGGGAGCGCGGCCGCAGGCCCAGCGCGAGCGCGGTATCGCGGGCGCGCTCCACCAGGCGCCGGGTGTCGTCGAGGCGGCCCACCAGCGCGGCCGGCTCGGGCGCCGCCACCCGCGCGGCGCGCAGCAGCCGCAGCACCTTGCCCACGCCGGCGACCGCCGGCAGCGTCAGCTCGGGCCCCAGGTCGGCGAAGTCCTCGACCCGGTCCACCTCGATCCGCGCGCGGCGCAGGCCGAAGGTCAGCGCCAGGCCCTCGCGCTCGCGAGCGCGCACCGGCTCCACCTGCTCGAGCACCGCGCGCACGCGCCGGAGTCGATCCATCCACCCAGGATATACTTGGCTGGAGTCGCGCCGGGAGGGACCGCGTCATGGGAATCCGACCCCGAGCCGTTCTGTTGGTGTGCCTCGCGCTCGCCGCGGGGATTGGCTTCACGGTCATCGGCGGGCTGGGCGCCCGCACGGCAATCGGCCTGGCCCCGAGCGGCTTCCCGGCCGGCCCATGGCTCCAGGACACCTTCGCCCCCGAGTTCCCGCGCACCATCGCCGGGGCCGTCTGGATGGGCGCCACCCTGCTGGCGATCCTGGTCGGGACCTTCGTGGCGATGCGCGCCGCGGTGCGCTCCCGCACGGACGCGGCACGGCGCGGCTTCCTGACCGGCGCGCTCTCGGGTGGCGCAGCGGCCGTGGCGGCGGCGGCGGCGGGCGGGGCCGCGGCCTTCGCGCGCGCCGGGCTCGGCGTCGGCAACGGCGGGCGCGGCTGGCTCGAGGTCAGCCGCCACATCTCCGGACCGTCGCCGCAGACGCACGAGAGCTGGCCCGAGGCGTGGAAGGGCGCCCGCGTGCGCAGCTACCGGCGGCTGGGGCGAACCGGCTTCGAGGTCTCCGACATCTCGCTCGGCGCCTCGCGGCTGCAGGGCGAGCTGGGCGAGCGGCTGGTGCGCCAGGCGATCGAGCGCGGGGTCAACTACCTCGACACCGCGCCCGACTACTCCGAGACCGGCAGCGAGAACGCGATCGGGCGCGGCATCCGCGGCCAGCGCGATCGGCTCTTCCTGGCCACCAAGTTCTGCACCGGCAAGGGCCACCTCCCGGTCGGCACGCCGGTGGCGCGCTACCAGGAGGTGATCGACGAGAGCCTGCGCCGGCTCGGCACCGACTACGTCGACCTCGCGCACGTGCACTCCTGCGACGAGGTCGACCGCCTGCTGGACCCGAACCTGCACGAGGCGTTCGACCGGCTGCGCGAGGCCGGCAAGGTGCGCTTCCTCGGCTTCTCGACTCACACTCCCAACCTGATCCAGGTGACCGACGCGGCCGTCGGCTCGGGCCGCTTCGACGTGATGATGCTGGCCTATCACCACGGGATCTGGCCGACGATCGGTGCCGCGATCGAGCGCGCGCGGGCCGAGCAGGACATGGGCGTCGTGGCGATGAAGACCCTCAAGGGCGCCAAGCACCACGGCCTCGCCGGCTTCCAGGAGGAGCGCGACGCCTACAGCCAGGCCGCCTTCAAGTGGGTGCTCTCGAACCCCGAGGTCTCCTGTCTGGTGATCTCGTTCCGCGAGCTCCAGCACGTGGACGAGTACCTGTACGCCTCCGGCCGCTCCCTCGACGCGCGCGACCGCGCCGTGCTGCGGCGCTACGACGAGGCGATCGCCGGCAGCTACTGCCCGCCGCACTGCGGCGCCTGCCTGTCGGCGTGCCCCGAGTCGCTGCCGATCCACGACGTGCTGCGCCACCGCATGTACTTCGAGGACTACGGCTGGGAGAAGCACGGGATGGAGGCGTACGCGCGCCTCGAGCGCGACGCCGCGGTGTGCGCGGGCTGCGCGGCGCCGTGCGCCGGTGCCTGCCCGGTGGGCGTGGCGATTCCCGAGCGCATGCGCGGCGCGCACGAGCTGCTCACCCTGTCGGGCTGACGCCCCCGCCCGGCTCGCGCTGCATGAACCAGTTCGGCACGCCCAGCACGTCCGCCTCGTCGACGACGCGGAAGCCGAAGCGCTGGTAGAAGCCCACGTTCTCGGCCTTGTCGGTCTCGAGATAGGCGGCCTCGCCGCGGGTGTCGCAGTGCGCCGCGAGGTCCGCCAGCAGGCGCCCGCCGATGCCCATGCCCTGGAGCGCGCCGTCCACCGCCACCGGTCCCACGTGCCAGTGCGGGGTGTCGGGGTCGCGCTCGCCCCAGGCGCGGAACCAGGCGAGCGCGCGGCGCGTGGCGCCGGGTCCGAGCCGCAGGATCGCGGGCGCCAGGCGCGCCAGGGCCGCGGGCGGCGGCATGCAGCCGCCGGGCGCCGAGGCGCCCGCGTAGCCCACCACGAAGCCCGCGCGGGTGGCGACGCGCGGGCGCTCGGGCCGGTTGGCGAGCACGGCGCGGAACAGCGGCTCGAGCGCGCGGCGCCGCACCTCCGGGTCGGGGCCGAACACCGCCACGTGGATCGGGTTGTCGCGCATGCCCCGGGCCAGCACCGCGGCCGCGAGGCCGAGATCGGCCGGAGCCAGTGTCTCGACGTTCACCTCGAACACGGCCTCGAGGATCGCATAGAATCCGGGTCCCCGACGTCTACCGGGAGGTCTCCATGAAGCGCCCGATCGTCCTCTTCGTCCTGCTGCTCGCCATGCCCGCCGTCGCCGACGACCCCGAGGGCGCCGCGGCCGGCCACGCCGCCGCCTGGGCGATCCCGCCCGAGGGCGTCTGCGAGCCCGCCGGCGGCCTGCGCGGCGAGACCGCCGAGGACGCGCCCGCGCTGCCCTTCAAGCCGGGCGACACCTTCTCGCTCGAGCGCCTCGAGGTGTTGCGCGACTTCATCCCGCGCGAGCTGTGGCAGTACCGCGAGCGCTTCTTCTACGAGGGCATGCGCCTCGAGATCGGTCCGTGCTTCCGCGACTACTCGCCGCCCGCGTTCTACGAGGAGGCCTCCGCCGCGCACCGCGGAACGGCGAAGCTCACCGAGGACGACGGTCTCGCGGACTACGTCGCGGGCCGGCCCTTCGACCCCGCCGACATCGACCCGGCCGAGGAGAAGGCGGGCACCAAGTGGGCCTGGAACATGGCGCACCGCTACCAGGGCGCCGGCTTCCGGGGCGAGTTCCGCATCACCGACCTGCTGGGGCGCATCGGGCGCGCCGAGCCGTTCGAGGGCGAGATCTTCAAGATGCAGCTCTCGCACCGGGCCGATCTGCCGGCGCCCAAGCACGAGCTGAAGTTCGCGCGCGGCAAGCACTGGGTCGCCGGCGGCGAGTTCTTCAAGCCCTTCGACTCGCGCAACTACGCCTGGCGCCAGTTCCGCGACGACGAGAGCATGGTGAAGATCAAGCGCTCCGACGACCTGCACGCCTATCTGCCCACCTGGCGGCGCGTGCGCCGCATCAACGCCGCCGAGGTGGAGGGCCTGTACATGCCCTCCTTCAGCGTCGGCGTGGTCCAGAACCAGCAGCTCGGCGTCGGGATGGGCGGCGGCTTCGGCGGCGGCATGGGGGCGGCCGGGGGCGTCGGCGGCGGCCCTGCGAACACGCTCCAGACCAAGCGCTCGGGCTTCGAGGGCCACGAGGTCCGGCCGATCCTGTACGAGTACACGCGGGTCGGCGTGCGCGACCTCCTCGCGCCGATCAACATCGAGAACGCGCTGTACCCCGAGCAGCCGGACGGGGAGTTCGGCCCCTGGGGACTCTCGTTCGCCAGCAACCGCTGGGACCTGCGGCGCGTCTTGATGATCGAGGGCAAGCTGAAGGGCAAGCCGGGCGAGCGCGGCCAGGCGCGCGTGGTGGCCTACTACGACCTCGAGACGCTCCACCCGCTCTACTACCTGGCCTACGACAGCGACGACGAGGCGATCGACATCGGGGTGTTCGCGGGCCGCTGGAGCGAGGACCGGCCCGACTACCCGCGCTGGCCCGACGACCCGAAGCGCCTGGTCCGCGTGATCGACACGGTGGGGGCCGCCTTCGCCAATCTGTCCGAGCAGGGCAGCTGGCGGCGCGAGTCGTGGGACCTGGTCTCGGTGCCGCCCGACGAGAAGGAGCTGCGGCACATGAACTCGGTGAGCAACCTGTCGAAGGGGCGTTAGCTGGGAGTTGCCGTCGAGTGGCTCGTTGCCGGGCGAAGACGGCCTGATGGACTTCGCTCGCCTGCGGCTCGCTGCGCGCTCCGCCGCTACGCGGCTCCGCTTGCGGGGGTGCCATCAAGTGGCTCGTTGCGCAGCGCGGGCGCAGCCCGCGCGGAGTCCACCGAGCAAGCGGAGGCAAAGCCGGAGCGCGCAGCGCGGGCGCAGCCCGCGCGGAGTCCACCGAGCAAGCGGAGGCGAAGCCGGAGCGCGCAGCGCGGGCGCAGCCCGCGCGGAGTCCACCAAGCTTACTCGCCCTTGTCGTTGATGGCGGTGACGAAGGCCTTCTGGAGCGCGCGCCGGATGGTGGCGCGGTCGGCCTTGCCGAACCGCTCGCGGAAGGTCTTGAGCGGGATGATGCCCTTGGCCATCGAGCGGTGTCCGCCGCCCACGCCGAGCCCCTCGACCACCGCGCGCACCACCTCGCCGGCCGCGCGCACGTAGCCGACGTTGCGCACCGAGAACACCAGGTCGCCATTGACGTGGCCGGCCGCGATCGACCACTCCGCGCCCTCGGCCTGCAGTCCCAGGTCGGCGACCTGCGGGATCACGTCCTCGCGCACGCGTCCCATCACGAGCATGTGGATGCCTTCCTCGACGCTGGTGTCCGAGAGCGCGCGTCCGAGCGCGCGCAGCCCGTCCACCGGCAGCGCCGGCCGCTCGATGCGGCGCAGCAGCGCCGGGCTGTGGTGCGCGTGCAGGAAGGCGAAGCCCGCCATGTCCTTGCCGCTGGTCTGGCGGCCGAGCAGCTGCGTGTCGCTCTTGATGCCGTACAGCAGGGCGGTGCCCAGCCGCGGCCGCACCTCGACGCGCGCCGCGCGCAGGTACTCGGTCAGGATGGTCGCGGTGGCGCCGTACGACGGGCGGATGTCGCGCATCACGGCGTCGTAGCCGGTGCGCTCGGGATGGTGGTCGATCACGACGTCCACCGAGAGCACGCGGGCGGGCGGGCTCTCGCCGAACACGGTCGGCTGCACGTCGACCAGGGCGATGCCGTCGAACTGGTCGAGCTCGTCCGGCGTGATGGTGCGCACCTCGATGCCGAGCGCCTCGACCATGGCGCGGTTCTCGGGCCGCTGCACCTCGCCGAACGCGACCAGCGGCGCGGTCGGGCTCTTGCGCCCGAGCAGCGCGCGCAGCGCGTAGCCGCAGGCGATGCCGTCGGGATCGGGATCGGGCTGCAACAGGATCGCGATCTTGTTGCGCGGGCCGAGCAGCTCGCGCATCTCGACCACGCGCCGCAGGTTCGCGAGATGGTCGAACTCCTCGTCGAAGTCGTCGCGGATCAGCGAGCGCAGTCCGCCGAGCCGGATGCAGCGGTGGTCGGGCAGGTCCTCGGGCGCGAGCTTGTCGGAGAGCACCAGGATCGGCGCCTCGCTCACGGCCTCGGTGATCACGGCCACGGCCGTGCGCACGAAGGCCGGCTCCTCGCTCACGATGCCGAAGCCGTCGCCCTCCTTGGGGTTCAGCTTGGCGATCGCGTCGGGGTGGAGGCCGCCCTGGAGCGCACGGAAGCCGGTCGGCCGCGCGCGCGACTCGTCCTCGCGCGGCACCCACGTCAGCTCTTCGTCGTCGCCGGCTCCAATGCGGCTCCACAGCCGCGCGAGCTCGGCGCCGTCGCATACGATGATGCACCGTTCCAAGCGGTCCCCCCACGCGGGCCTGGGATGTGGCTCGACCCGCGCGACGGCGTCGGATTCTAGCGGAGCCGGAGGCCGCCCGATCCCTGGGGGGGAGGAGCGCCCCCTCGAGCCCACACCAGCTAGCCCTCGATGCCCAGGGCCTCCAGCGCCTTCTTCTTGCAGCCCTTGTAGTCGGCCTTGCCGTTCGGCGCGCGCCCGACCGAGTCGGCGAACACGATGCGCTTCGGGGTCTTGTAGCCCGCGAGCTGCTCGCGCACGTGGGCGCGCAGCCCGTCCTCGTCCGCACTCGCATGCGCCTCGAGCTGGACGACGCCGGTGACCGACTCGCCCCACTTGTCGTCGGGGACGCCCACCACCGTGGCGTCGGCGACGGCCGGGTGCGTCTTGAGCGCCTCCTCGACCTCTTCCGGGTACACCTTCTCGCCCGCCGTGTTGATGCAGACCGAGCCGCGGCCCAGCAGGTCGAGCGTCCCGTCCGCGTTCACGCGGCACCAGTCGCCCGGGATCGACCAGCGCCGGCCCTGGTAGGTCTTGAAGGTCTCGGCCGTCTTGCGCTCGTCCTTGTAGTAGCCGAGCGGGATCGGGCCGCTGCGCGCGATGTAGCCGGTCTCGTCGCTGCCCGGCTCCACCTCGCGGCCGTCGGGCGTGAACACCTTGCAGTTGGGACCGATCTGGAACTTGCCCAGCTTGACCGTGCTCTCCCTGGTGGTGAGCTCGGTGCCGAACCCCACGGCCTCGCTCGACCCGAACGAGTCGTAGATGAGCGCGTGCGGCAGGTGCGCGAGCAGCCGCTGCTTGACCGGCGGGCTGAACATCACACCCGACGAGATCACCAGCCGGAACGCCGAGAGGTCCCAGCGCTCCGGGCTCGCCTCGAGGGCCGTCGCCATCGGCTTGGCGAACGCGTCGCCCACGATCGCGCTCGAGCTGCAGCGGCGCGCCTCGGCCACCGACCACAGCTCCTCGGCGTCGAAGTGGCGGCTCTCGAGCGTGACCACGGCGCCGCCGCCCGCGAGCGTGTTGAGCGCGGTGAACAGGCCCGTGCCGTGCATCAGCGGACAGGCCGGCAGCAGCCGCTGGGCCCGCTCCTCCTGCGCGACGCGCTCGCGCTGCTGCTCGACGCTCTCCGAGGGCTTCTCGCCCGCCATCGCGTTGCCGCCGCCGCCGAGCGCCCGGTACAGCGCGCGGTGCTCCCACATCACGCCCTTGGGCATGCCGGTGGTGCCGCCCGTGTACATGAACAGCAGGTCCTCGGGGCTGCGCTCGACGTCGGGCCGCTCGGCGCCGTCGCCCACCAGCTCCTCGAAGCCCGTGGAGAAGCCGTTGCCCTCGGTGCCGTCCGCGACCTCGATCCACTCGCGCACGCCCGGCAGGCGGTCGCGGATCTTCGCCACGTTGTCGGCGAAGCTGGCTTCGTACACCACCACGGTGCTGTCGGAGTTGTCGAGCAGGTAGAGCAGCTCCGCCTCGCGGTAGCGGTAGTTCACGTTGACGGGGACCAGCCGCGCCTTGCAGGCCGCCACCACGGTCTCGACGAACTCGGGGCGGTTGTGGCAGTAGAGCGCCAGCTTGTCGCCGCTGCGGTGGCCGCGCAGGAGGTGGTGGGCGAGGGCGTTGGCGCGGCGCTCGAGCTGGCCCCAGCTGCGGGTGGGGCCGTCGCTGCCGTGCGCCAGCGCCAGGCGCTCCGGCGCCGCGTCGGCCACGATCTCGAACAGGTCTCCGAAGTTCCATTCCATTCTCGTCGGCTCCCGAGCGGTGGGTGGACGCGGCAGGGTACCTACGCCGCGCCGCCCGCGCCGCCGCCGCGCTCCTCGAGCCGGCGGCGGACGTCGGCGTAGACCTCGCGCGTGATCGGATAGCGCGAGAACACGAGCGCCGCGGCGATCGCGATCAGCAGCGGCGTCCCCCCGTACAGGAAGCGCAGGCCGAGCAGGGCGCCCGGCGTCTGCTCCGCGTCGGGCACGAACCCGACCGCGTCGAGGACCAGCCCCATCGAGAACAGCGCGATCCCGCCGCCGAGCTTCTGGACGAACATCCAGATGCCGTAGAAGCCGCCCTCGTGGCGGTCGCCGTGGTGCAGCTCCTCCCACTCGAGGCAATCGGGGCCGATCGCGCCGGGCAGCATCCACAGCCCCAGCGCCCCGGCCCCGACCAGCACGTTCAGCAGCGGGAACAGCACGCCCAGCTCGCGCGGGATCGCGAACACGCCGCACACCACCACGCCGAGCGACAGGAAGGCGAAGATGTAGCCGCTCTTCTTGTCGCGGGTGCGCAGCGCGCGCGTCCACAGCGGCGCCGACAGGAAGACACCGCTGAAGTACCCGAGGATGACCCCGATGTCGAGGAAGGCGGTGGCGCCGATGCGCTCGATCAGCGGTCCCAGCCAGGCGCTGCCCTCCAGCCCGGTGGCGGTGAACACGTAGCGGTTGAGGAAGCGGAACACGGCCACCGGCATCGTGGTGGCGAACACCGCGCAGGCGTAGGTCGCGATCAGCAGCCGGGCGGGCTGGTTGCGCAGCGGGAAGCGCACGATCTGGAGCAGGTTCGGGCCGAGCTTCTTCTTGGGCAGCTGCGAGGCGTCGATGCGCTCGCGCAGGCCGACGAACGCGACGATCGCGCCCGTCAGGATGATGGCGCCCACCACCAGCCCGCTCCAGGCGAACGTGACCCTCGGCGCCAGCAGCGCCAGCAGCAGCATCGGCACGATGGCGCCGGTCATGTCGCCGAGATTGCCGATCGTGACGCGGTAGGTCGCCACGCGCGTGCGCTCGTCGTAGTCGGTGGTGAGGTCGGGCGCCATCGCCTGGTACGGCGTCTCGAACACGGTGCGCGCGGTGTAGGCCAGCAGGAACGTGAGCAGGAACCAGCCGAACAGCGACTCGCCGGTGCGGTCGGGCGGGCTGAACAGCAGGAAGGTCCCGAGCGCCAGCACCGGTGCCCCGACCAGGAAGTAGGGACGCCGCCGGCCCCAGCGCATCCGCGTGTTGTCGGTCACGTGCCCCATCAGCGGGTCGGTGACGGCGTCCCAGAACTTGGCGAGCAGCATCACCAGCCCGAACAGCGCCGCGGGCAGCTCGAGCGTGTCCACGTAGAAGAACGGGATCTGGGTGTTGACCAGCGTGTTCATCGCCGACAGCCCGAACTGGGCGGCGGAGTACGACAGCAGCACGCCGAGCGAGAGGCGTTCGCCGGTCAGGGGGGGCGGCGAGGCGAGGGGGGCGGCCGACATCCGGAGGCGAGCTTAGTCGGCCGCGGCGCGGCTGTCCGGCCGCTACCCTGCGCCGGCGTGCAGCGCATCTTCGTGGGCGACGTGCAGGGGTGCGGCGACGAGCTCGAGCAGCTGGTGGCGCGCGCGCGCGCCGATTTCGGCGACGAGTTCGAGCTGTGGCTGGTCGGCGACCTGATCAACCGCGGTCCGGCGAGCCGGCGCGTGCTGGAGTGCGTGCAGGGCCTGTGGCAGCAGGAGCAGGCGCGCGTGGTGCTGGGCAACCACGAGCTGGCGCTGCTGCGCGTCGCCTGGGGCCAGCGCGAGCTGTCCGCGGACGACACCTTCCAGGAGGTGATCGAGAGCGCCGACGGCAATGCCTGGGTGGCGTGGCTGCGCACGCTGCCGCTGCTCGAGGTGGGCACGCTCGGGCGCCAGCGCTTCGCGATGGTCCACGCGGCGGTCGCGCCGGAGTGGACGCTGCCCGAGCTCGAGTCGCGGGTGCAGCGGGTCGAGGCGCGCCTGCGTGGCTCGGCCGACGACGCCGCACGGCTGCTCGCCGCCGACCCGCGCGAGGACGCCGACGCCGACGCGCTCGCGCGCCTCACGCGCTGTCGCAGCGTACGCCCCGACGGCGCCTGGTCGAGCGCGGAGCCGAACCGCAGCCGCCGCGCCTGGCACGCCGTCTGGTCCGAGGCGGCCCACGACTACGCCGTCGTCTACGGACACTGGGCGATGCAGGGCCTGCACGTCGCGCCGCGCCTGCGCGGTCTCGACACGGGATGTGTGTATCACGGCCACGGTCGCGACGGCTTCCTCACCGCGTGGCTGCCCGACGCGGCGGACGAGACGCCCTTCGACGTGCCCGACGAGCGCTTCTGGCGAATTCGTGCGGGCGCCCGTTACTGGCGCGGCCGCTGACGCCGTTTCTAACCGACGTTCAGGAAGAAATCGGTTGCCGGAACGCGATCGGCAGGCGTACAGTATCGATGGTGCACGGCGCTGGGCGCAGGGAGATCCGAGGTCTCTCCTTCGTCGGCTGGTCTTTGCGCCGCAGGGCGTCGCGTACCGTTCGTGCCGGCGGGGGAGAGTGAGGCGGGGGAAGCCTTCCCGGACCCGGGAGCTTCCACCTTAGTGTCGGAGGTAGAGGGAAGCGAATCTCCCGTACCGTGACCCGGCGAAGGCCTTCGCTCCGTGGAGCCATCGTCCCGCGCGCTCCTCGCGAGCTGATCGATCCGAGTCACGTACGAAGCGTTTCCCGAAAGGCGCTGCACAACGGAGACCGGGCGCGTTCCTGCCCTGCGAGCGGGTTTCGCGGAGTTGGGAAGCCCTTTCCCCGGTAACGTCGCTCCGACAGGCTGCAAAGCCGGGCCAGCCCCGACGGAGGCCCGGGAGGGCCCCCGCCGCCTCGGTGATCAGGCCACATTGGACTTCGCTCGCCTGCGGCTCGCTGCGCGCTCCGGCTTCGCCTTCGCTTGCGGGGTGCCCGCGTAGGGACGGGTTGCCGGGCGAAGACGGCCTGATGGACTTCGCTCGCCTGCGGCTCGCTGCGCGCGCCGGCTGCGCCGGCGCTTGCGGGGTGCCGGGTAGGGCGTGGTGGGCCGGCGGGGCGGGGGCGTGCGATCATGGCGCGAGCTGGGGACCGATTCCGGGAGGTTCGTCCTGGCGGTTACACGAGGCGACGCGCCGCTGCTCAGCCCGCGCCAGCTCGAGGTGCTCGAGCTGATGGCGAAGGGCCTGGTGAATCGCGAGATCGCCGGCGTGCTCGGCATTGCGCCCGCCACCGTGAAGCGCCACGTCTCGATGGTGATCGAGGCCCTGGGGGTGTCGAACCGCACGGAAGCCGTCTCCGAGCTGCATCAACTGGGTCTGGGATCGCAGGCGGCTGCGGCCCGCCCCGAGGACCGGGTCCCCGGCTTCGGCGAGCGCCCGGCCGTCGCTGTGCTGCCCTTCGACACCTTCTCCGCCACGCCCGGTCCCGATCACTTCGCGGACGGTCTGGTCGAGGACCTCACCACCGCCCTGGCGGCGCATCGCTGGTTTCCAGTGATCGCCCGCAACTCGAGCTTCGTCTACCGGGGGCGCGCCGTCGACGTGAAGCACGTGAGCCGCGAGCTCGG
Organism: Myxococcota bacterium; assembly: GCA_030066475.1. The sequence continues at coordinate 1,223 of JASJBO010000266.1, read as the reverse complement.
CGCGCGCTACGTGGTCGAGGGCAGCGTCCGGCGAGCGGGCGAGCGGGTGCGGGTGCAGATCCAGCTGATCGACGGGGTCTCGGGCGCCCACGTCTTCGCCGAGCGCTACGACCGGCGCATCCAGGAGGTGTTCGACCTGCAGGACGAGATCGTCGAGCGGATCGTGCTCGCGCTCCATCCGGCGATCTTCCGGATCGAGGGGATCCGGGCGCGCCGGCGGCCGGCTCGGGACCTGAACGCGTGGGAGTGCCTCCAGCGCGGCACGCTGCTCGGCTGGTCGCGCACCCGCGAGGACCTCGCCGAGGCCCGGCGGCTCTTCGAGCGCGCCGCCGAGCTCGACCCGGACTTCTCACCGGCCCACACCTGCATCGCGGGCACCCGGATCGCCGAGCTCGGCTTCGGCTTCGCGGAGTCCCCGTCCGAGAGCCTGGCGGCCGCGCTGCGGTGCGCAGAGCGCGCCGTCCAGCTCGACGATGGCGATCCCACCGCGTGGTTCGCCCTCGCCGGGGCGCACTGGCTCCAGGGACGCCTGGCCGAGGCCGAGGCCGCCACCGAGCGCAGCATCGAGCTCGACCCGAGCTTCGCGCGCGCCTACTGGGGCTTGAGCATCACGCGCCGGACCCCGGAGCGGGCCGACGAGGCGGTCGCACTGCTCGAGAAGGCCATCCGGCTCTCTCCGCAGGACCCCTTGCTGCCCGAGTTCCGCACCTTCCTCGCCTCGGCGCACTTCGTGGCGGGACGCGACGCCGAGGCGCTCGCCGAGGCGGCCCGGGCGCTGGCCCTGCACCGCGAGGCCGCGCTCGCCCAGGGGCTCGTCGCCGCGGCCGCCGCCTTTCTCGGCCGCCGCGAGGAGGCCGAGCGCGGGCTCGCGGCGCTGCTCCAGATCGAGCCGCACCACCAGCCGGAGGCGCTCCGACGCCTCCACCCGGCTCCACTCGTCGATCGCTACGCCGAGGGGCTGCGGCGGGCCGGCCTCGGCAGCTGACCCCGCGGGCACTGCCTCGCAGCTTGCGCGTCCCAGCGGCGGCGGCCGTCGGCCCATCGAAATTGGGCCGACTGGCTCATGCGGCCGGCGTGCGCTGCGCCGCATGCTCTCTCCTCGAAGATCGCTGCGCGTCGGCCCCCCGCCCGCGCAGCCCCGGGGAGGCAACCATGCGCGCACCCGCTCGACCCTCGATCCGGCCGCCCGTCCTCGCGGCTCTCGTCGTCGCGGCTGCGCTGGG
>JASJBO010000265.1 GCA_030066475.1 Myxococcota bacterium | reverse complement strand
GCCGGCAGCGGGTCGCCCGGCACCGACGGCACCGTTCGCGCGCGGGGACGCGCGCCGGGCGGCTGTGCGCGTCGCCCGGCCGCCCGTCGCTCCGGAGCCGCCCGCGCGCCCGGCACCCGCGCAGCAGGAGTCGCAGCCCGCGCGCGCGGTGCAGCCGCTGGCGCCGGTGCCGCAGCCGATCCCCGGCCCGCTCCACCCGCCCGTTCGGGATTCCGCTCCTGCGCCGGTCCAGTCGGCGGCACGAGAGCGCGAGATGCGAGCGCCAGCGCGCGCCGAGCGCTTCGAGCCGATCGGCGCTCCCGACCCGCGCCGCCGCGCCGCCCCGGCGCCCCCCGCGCCCGCGTTCGCCCGGGAACGACTGCGCGAGGAGCGCTTCCCGCCGCTTCCGACGCACCACGAGCCGACCGACGCGGACGCGTCCGCCTACGGTCCCGGGCGCCGGGCCGAGCTGGCCCGCGAGCAGCGGGGGCGGCGTTGGAGCGGGTGATCTTCCTGGTCGAGGAGACCGGGGAACGCATCCCCTGTCTGCTGAATCCCGAGTCGCTGCTGCTGCAGCGCCGGGCGGGCGTGCGAACCCGTCGCGGCGCGGGCGGCAAGCTCACCGGCGCCGGGCGCCAGCACGACCCGCTGCTCGGCACCGGGGGCGGGCAGACGGATCTCTCGCTGGGACTGCTCTTCGACGTACACGTCGGCGGGGCCTCGATGCCGGCGCGCGACGTCCGCGACCTGACCGGCCCGCTCTGGCGCCTCGCGGAGGGCGGCGGGCGCGATCGCCTCGACCCGGAGGTTCCCACCGTGCGCTTCCTGTGGGGGCGCAGCTGGAACCTGCGCGTGGCGGTGACCGAGATCGCCGAGCGCTTCGAGCGCTTCTCGCCCTCCGGCGTTCCCGAGCGCTCCTGGGTCAGCGTGCGCCTGCGCCAGCTGGACGAGGACGCGGCGCAGCGCGCGCCGGTCCCCGAGGCGCCCGCCGAACCGGCGCGAGCCGGGGGGACCTGAGATGCGCGCGCTCGCGGCGATCCCCGTGGTCCGCGTCTCCCTGGCGGGCGCGCCCCTGGCACCGCTGGACGCCCTGTCCTCCGTCTGGGTCTCGCAGGACCTCTCCGCTCCCGCCCAGTGCGAGCTCTGCTTCCAGGAGCCACGCGACCGCCTGCTCCACGAGGTGCAGGCGCACCTCGATGCCCGCCTCGAGGTGACGCTCGAGGGCTCGCCGGTCCCGCTGTTCACGGGCTCGGTGACCGCGATCGAGCACGTCCACGGCGAGTCGGGCGGGGCCGAGGTGTACGTGCGCGGCTACGACGCGCTCCACGCCCTGCGTCGCGAGCAGCCGATGCGCCGCCATCGGTCGCTCAGCGTGGAGGAGCTGGCGCGCGAGCTGGTGCGCGGGATCGGGCTCGAGGTGCGGGCGAGCGAGCCGGGGCCGGTGAGGCGCGAGGACGTCCAGCACGACGAGTCGAACCTGGCCTTCCTCGACCGCGTCGCGCGGCGGGCGGGTCTGTACCTCACGCTGCGCGGCGAGACCCTGCATCTGGTGAGCCTCGAGGGAACCGGCGAGGCCATCGAGCTCGAGCTCGGCAAGAGCCTGTTCGGCGCGCGGGTCGAGGTCAACGCGGAGGCACCGCGCCCCGCGGTGTCGGGCCACGGCTGGAGCCCCGCCGATGCGGGGATCCAGCTCGGGGAGGCCGAGACGCCGAGCGCCGGTGTCGGCGGACCCGCGGTGCCTGCGACGCACGGTCCCCAGGCCCTCACCGACCTGGTGGCCGAGGACGCGGTCCAGGTCGGCGCGCTCGCGCGCGCCGAGCTCGACCGGCGCGTCGCCCACGGCGCCGTGCTGAACGGCACCGCGGAGGGCGACGCGCGCCTGCGCCCGGCGACGCGCATCCGGGTCGTCGGGCTCGCCGACCCGCTGTGCGCCGACTACGTGCTCACCTCGGTGCGCCACCGCATCGACGCCGAGCGCGGCTTCGTCTCGGAGCTCTCGACGGCGCCGCCCGCGCCCATCGCGCGCGCGCACGCGGCGGTCGTGGGCCTGGGCCTCGTGACGCGCGTCGACGATCCGCGCGGCCTCGGGCGCGTCTGCGCGGCGCTGCCCGCCTACGGCGACACCGAGACGGGCTGGATGCCGGTGGCGTGCCCCGCCGCGGGGGCCGACAAGGGCTTCGTCAGCCTGCCCGACGTGGGCGACCGCGTGCTCGTGGCGATGCCGCACGGCGATCCGGCCCAGGGCATCGTGATCGGCGGCCTCTACGGCGAGGAGGCGCCGCCCGAGTCCCCCGTCGAGGGCGAGAGCATCGGGCGCCACGCGTGGCGCACCCCGCGCGGGCAGCGCGTCGTACTCGACGACGTCTCGCGCAGCGCACGGATCCATGCGGGGTCGCTTCGCTTCCAGGACGGCGCCGGCAGCCATCTGGAGCTCCACGAGGACGGGGTCACGCTCCACGCCGAGTGCGATCTCGAGATCGCCGCGCCCGGCAAGCGCATCGTCGTACGGGCTGCCCGCGTCGACTTCGAGGAGGCCTAGGTGCTGCTGCTCACCCTCGACGGACTCGTGCAGTGCGGCCACGGCGGCGTCGTCCAGCTCGAGGCGCGCCAGTCGTTCGTCTTCGTCGCGGGAAGTCCCGTGCTCGTGCGCCCCGACCCGGAGAGCAAGAAGATCGTCGCCTGTCCGATCCCCCCGACCCCTGGTGCCAAGCCCTGCACGGCGACGCTCCGCCTCCAACGCGGCACCTCGAGCCGGCTCTTCATCGGCGGGATCCCCGTCTGTCGCGACGACGCCTTCGGCCGGACGGACGGCGTGCCGCCCGGCAGCGCCTTCTACCAGGTGGTGCGTCCCGGCCAGGGCTTCGTCTCGGAGGACGCGTGAGCTCGGCGGCGTTTCGCGCCTGGCGCTTCGACATCCCCTCGCCCGACGAGACGCTCGCGCGCGGCGGGCTCTCGGTCGACGCGCGCGGGGCGCCCGCGGTCGTATCGGGGCACGCCTCGATCCGCCAGGCGCTGCGGCTGCTGCTGATGACCTCCCGCGGCGAGCGCGTCGGGCGCCCCGACTACGGCTGCGATCTCGAGCAGCTCGTGTTCTCGCCGGCCGACGACACCACCGCGGGGCTGGCGATCCACATGGTCCGGCAGGCGGTCGAGCGCTGGGAGCCGCGCGTGCGGATTCTCTCGCTCGACGCCGAGACGCTGCCGTCGCGGCCCGCGGTGCTGGAGATCCTGCTCGAGTACGAGATCCGCGAGACTGCCGTGCGCGAGAGCCTGGCGCTCTGGCTCGACCTGCGCGGGGAGTCCTGATGTCGCTGCGGGCGCCCGACCTCGACGAGCGCGACTTCGACGGCCTGGTGGCCGAGGCGCTCCGCTTCATCCGGTCGCGCACGTCGGAGTGGACCGACCTCACGCCCCACGATCCGGGGGTGGTGCTGCTCGAGGTGTTCGCCCACCTGACGGATCAGCTCATCCATCGCTTCAACGAGATCCCCGAGAACGCCTACGTGGCGTTCCTCGAGCTGATGGGGGTGAAGCGCACGCCGCCTTCCGCCGCGCGCGCGCTGCTGACCTTCTCGCTCGCGCGCGAGGCCTCCCGCCCGGTCGAGATCCCGGAGGGCACGCGCGTCACGGCCACCCGCGGACCCACGGGCGAGGCGCCGACCTTCGTCACCTCGGAGACCCGCACGATCGACGTCGGCGCCACCCGCGTCGACGTCGTCGCCCACCACTGCGATCTCGTGAGCGAGGAGCTCGGCATCAGCTCGGGCCTGCCCGGACAGTCCTACCGCGTCCGGACGCCGCCGATCGTCGCGCGCCTGCCCGAGCGCATCGACCTCGTCGTCGGGATCGCGGCCGAGGGTCCGGTCGAGGGGCCCGCGCGGGAGTTCGAGGGCGCGAGCTTCGAGATCTGGAACGAGGTGGAGGACTTCTCGTCGACCGGACCCGAGGACCGCGCCTACGTGGTCGACCGGGTCGACGGCCGCATCACCTTCGGCCCGTCGATCCAGCGGGTGGACGACGAGCAGCAGCTCGCGCCGGCGCCCGAGGCGATTGCGGCCATCCCGCCCGAGGGGCGCCGCATCCTGGCCTGGTACCGCGCGGGAGGGGGCAACGCCGGCAACGTCGCGGCCGGCACGCTGACCGAGCTCCGCAGCCAGGTGGCGGCCGGGCTCAAGGTCAGCAACGCCCTGCCGGCGACCGGAGGCCGGGACGCGGAGAGCGTGGCGAACGCGATCGCGCGCGGTCCGCTCGAGATCCACTCGCTGCGTCGGGCGCTCACGGCGCGCGACTACGAGATGTGGGCGGTGCGCGAGTCGGGCGCGGTCAACCGGGCGCTCGCGATCACCCAGGCGACGCGCTGGCGGCACGCGGAGCCGGGCACCGTCGAGCTGGTCCTGGTGCCCGCGCTGCCGCCCGACGCGGCGGCCGAGAGCGTGGGGCTCGGGGCGCTCGAGGAGCGCGCCCGCGGCTCCGAGGGGGAGCGCGACGCGATCCTGCGCTCGCTCGACGAGCGCAAGCCGCTGGGGACGCGCTGCGAGGTGCGCTGGGCGCACTACAAGCGCATCAGCGTGCACGCGCGGGTCGTCGCCCACCGCGCCGAGAACACCGTCGACCTGCGCCGGCGCGTGCAACGCCGGCTCGAGCGGACCATCAATCCCCTCGACCGCGGGCCCGACGATCCCGGCTGGCCCTTCGGCGTGGCGGTCCGCTCGTCGCACATCTACGGCATCCTGCTCGCCGAGCCGGGCGTGCTGTGGGTGGAGCCGGTGCGGCTCGAGGTCGACCAGGTGCCCGACCGCCGGGTCGCCGCCGTCGTGCGCGACCACAACCAGCCTCAGACCTGGTACGCCTCCGGCGAAGCCGGGGTGTTCCGCTCCGAGAACGGCGGCGACGGCTGGGAGCAGCTGCTGGACGCCGAGGCGGGCGCCCGGGCCAGCCTGCACGTGCACCCGGAGCTGCCCGGCCACCTCGCGGTCCTGGTCCCGCAGACCGAGGGCGCGGGAACCACCATTCTCGTCTCCACCAGCTGCGGGGAGAGCTTCGCGCTGCGCTGGAGCCCGCAGTGGCGCATCCACGATGCGGCGTGGCTGCGGCGCGACGACGGGACTGCCTATCTGTTCCTGGCCGGGGAGGAGGGCCTGCACGGTCTGGCCGTGCGCGCCGACGCGACCCTCGAGCCGATCGCCGTCGCGCCGACCGGAGCCGCCCTCCGGCTGCGCGCCGTCGCGGCCGCGCGCGACCGGCAGGGGCGCATCAACGTGGCGGTGGCCGCCGAGGGGCGCGGCGTCTTCCTGTCGATCCAGGGCGGGCGCCGCAACACCTTCCGGCCGCTCGAGGGCCTCGAGACCAGTGACGTCCACGTGCTCGAGATCGCCCGCGTGGGCGTGCACGACCAGCTCTGGGCGGGCATCCGCGAGTTCTCGGAGTCGGGCTGGAAGGGCTGCCGGAGCTGGCGCCTGGTGGGGGCCGACAACCCGCCGGACGGCTGGGTCGCGCTCGACCGGGGCTGGGACGAGGCGGGCAGCTGCACCGGGCTCGCGTTCGGCGAGAGCACGGTCTTCGCGGCGACCGCGAAGGGCGGGGTGCTGCGCCTCGCGCTCCAGGGCGAGGACGCGAGCTGGGAGCACCCGCGCATCGACGCGGGCTTCTTCCCCGCCGACGAGGGGCGCTTCGTCGGCATCGACGCGATCGGCTTCGACCCCGAGCGAGGTGAGCACGGCCTGCTGCTCGCGGGCGACGCCATGGGCGTGCTGCGCAGCACGGACGGCGGGCAGCTCTACTGGCGCTGCTCCGAGCGCTCCTTCGACGACCGCGTCACGCTGCCGACGGGCTGGCTGCCCTGCTCGGGCGAGCACGACATCGAGGTGGTTCACGAGCGTGAGACAGAGCGAGATTGAACGGCTGCTGCCCGGGATCTTCCAGCGCACGCTGGCGCCCGGCGAGCCCCTCGACGCCCTGCTGGGGCTGATGGAGGCGCTGCACGCGCCGATCGAGGAGCGCTTCGCCGAGATCGACGCCTGCTTCGATCCGCGCCGGACGCCCGAGCGCTTCGTGGCGTTCCTGGGCGCCTGGGTGGACCTGCGCCGCGTGTTCGAGATCCCGGCGCCGTTCCAGGTGCGGCGCCGCGAGGCGCCGCGCGTGGGCGCCATCACGCGGGGCTCGCTGCGCGAGCTGATCGCGGCGGCCGCCTCGCTCTCGCAGTGGCGCGGCACGGCGCGCGGCCTGGTCCGCTTCCTCGAGATCGCCACGGGCCTGCGCGGCTTCGAGATCGGCGAGGACGTGCGGGACGCCTCGGGCCGGCGCGTCCCGTTCGCCATCGTGGTGCGGGCGCCGGCGGGCGCGCGCGCGCAGGAGGAGCTGATCCGCGACATCGTGCGGATGGAGAAGCCGGCGCACGTGACGGCCGAGTTCGAGTTCGCGGACCGCGAGCGCGAGCAGGAGCGGGCGTGAAGCGCAGCATCGTCGTCTTCGCACTCGTCCTGCTCGCGATCGTGCTGCTCGCGGGCGCGGGCGTCGGGGTGGGCCTGAGCCGCCCGGCCGAGGAGCGGAGCACGAGCGAGGCGTGCAAGGAGCAGCGGAGCACGAGCCAGGCGTGCAAGGCGGCTGCCGACGACGACGCTGCGCGCGCGTGCTGCGAGAGCGCCCTGCCGGACTTCCCCTCGTTCCTGAAGAGCCGGCCGATCGCGGCGGAGCACGTGCACGCGAAGTGCTGGGACGGGACTCGCTTCCGGATCCCGCGGGGCCAGTCGTGCGCGGTGTGCGTGACGGGCCGCGGGCTGCTGCCGCGCGCTGCCACGCTCGCCTGGGACCGAGCCTCGCGCGTCACCTTCCACACCCGCGAGGACGAGGACTTCGTCTGGGACCCCAACCTCCAGCTCACGCGCACCTGTCAGGACCTGGCGCGCGATCGGCAGGGCGTGCAGAGCCTGGCGCCGAGCTGCCTGGGGGCGGGGAAGTGCGCGCGCGACGCGCCGGCCGACCTGCGCGTGGGTCGCGCCGGCGGCTTGTTCGCCATGCGCTGCGTGCCCGGAGGCTCGACCTGCACGATCACGTTCGGTCCACCCCGATGAGTCCGCAGGCCGCCGTGTCGCGACTGCGGCCTCGAAGCCCAGAGGAACCACCCGATGCCGAGAGTCTTCTCGATCGACCCCCGCGAGGACCAGGCCACCCTGCCGGCCGAGCGCAAGGGCTCGATGTCCTTCACGGTCACGAACCGCAGCCCGGAGGAGCTGCGCGGCAAGGTGCGGCTCGTCCCGCAGGAGGGCACCGACCCGAGCTGGCTGAAGCTGCAGCTCCAGGCGGAGGCCACCGAGGGCGAGGAGGCGCCGCCGGCCGCCGATCTCGGCCGCGACGACGAGCGGGCCTACGGACCCAATGCGGCCACCGTGTTCCGCGTCGCGATCGAGGTGCCCGACTCCGTCGCGGCGGGCGACTACCGGTTCCGTCTGGATGCCGCGACGGTGCGGGATCCCGATCGCGAGAAGACCGAGGGGCCGACGGTGGCCTTCGCGGTGCTGCCGAAGAAGAAGCCCAAGTGGGAGCTGCCCGACTGGTGGTGGATCCCGCTCGTGGCGATGCTGGTGATCGCGATCGGCGGCACGATCGCCTGGTGGCTGACGCGCGGTCCCAGGCTGCTCGAGCGCCACACTGCCCATATCTTCGCGCTCCAGCCCGAGACCGCGGAGTACTCGCCCGAGGAGGGGGAGCTCTCCCGGCAGGGGACGGGGCCCGTGACCATCCAGCGGAGCGCGCCGGGGAAGTACAGCGTTCGGGTCGAGAACTGGGGAGCCGTGGGATCGAACGCCCAGGTCGCATCGCTCGAAGACGGCCGCGACTGCACCGCAGTCCGCTGGGACCAATCCACGGTGAGCGTGGCCTGCTTCGACTCGGCCAGCGGGGCGGCCGCCGACGCGAAGTACGAGGTGCTGATCAGCGACGACTCGGACGACGTGCCCGGGCTCGCCTACCTCTGGGCGAACAACCCCACCACGCGCGACTACGGGCCGCATCCCGCCTACATCTTCGTCGGCGCGTCGCGCGCCGGTGTCCCGCAGTCCCACCTCGCCATGGCCAACGTCGCGGCGCGCGTGGCGAGGTCGGCGGCGATTGCGGCGGCGATGGCGAGAGTCCAGGGCGGGAGCAAGGAGGTCTGGAACCCGCGGATCACGCGGGAGGATCCCGGCTTCTATCGCGCGCGCTTCAAGGGCTTCGGGCCGGAGAGCTCGCCGAACGTCCGCGTCACCGCCTACGGCGCCGGCGCCAATCGCTGCCGAGCCCGGTGGGTCGGCGAGTTCGTGGAGGTGCGCTGCGAGAACGCCCAGGGTGCCCCGACCGACACCGAGTTCTCGCTGGTGGTGTTCGGCGATTGAAGCTCGGTTACGCGAGCGAGCGGACCGCCCGGACGGTACCGATGATGGAGCCGATCAGGGTCACGATCGCGAACAGGAGCGCCACGATGCCCACCACGATCGCGCCGATGGCGTCGGTGATGCTGGCGAGGAAGCGCGGCGGGAAGCCGTGGAGGAAGCTCACCAGCACGCTGCACAGCAGCGACACCAGGGCCAGGACGACCAGGCTCTTGACGGTCAGGAAGCGCTGCTGCGCGGCGACCAGCAGCGCGCAGCAGGCGATCTTGAACAGCAGGCCCGCGCTCAGCAGCGCCGCCGAGGCGCCGACCGGGAACGAGGCATAGGTGGCGAAGTACGCGATCGTGCCGAACGGGACGGCGAGCAGCAGGCCCACCATCAGGAGCAGCTCGCCCAGGTTTCGGAACACCAGGAAGAGCGCAACGAACAGGATGATCAGGGACGCGACCAGGGTCGCGATCGGCTGCACGCGTCCCAGCACGGCGTGGGACAGGACCAGCGAGAGCACCATCCAGGTGAGCGGGATCACGAGCAGCAGGTCGAGCAGGCCGAGCGCCGGGATGGACCGCCCGGGCGGCGGCCCCGGCGAGGCGGCGACCTGGACGCCGGCCGCGCTCGCCGTGTCGAGCGCGCCCCGGGTCCAGCTCGCGCCCCACTCGAGCCCCACTGCGAGCAGCAGGCAAGCGAAGGCGGCCAGGAAGAACGGTCGTCGGAGGTCGTCCATGGACGCTGCGCAGCCCCGAGCCCGTGGCGGGCCTCGGCACGCTATCACGAGGAGGACGAGATGAGCAACGGACGGAGCGGCGTCTGGGACCGGCTGCGGGGAACGCGGATCGAGTTCAAGGTGGTGATCGCGGTCGGGCTCGCGGTGCTCGCCGCCGTCGCGTGGTCGGCCCTGGCGGGCGACGCCGACGCGCCTCGCGACCTCACGGGCGACACCTGGCCGGCCTTCGGCTCGCCGCGCTTCCTGCAGATCGTGATCGTCGGCTCCTCGTTCCTGGTGGCGGGCGTCACCTTCGCGCTGGCGCTCCCGATCTTCCTGTTCTCCTCGGACGAAGGACGGAGCGAAAATGCTGGAGAGCTCGTCAAGACGACCCTGGCGTTCTTCATCGGAGCGCTCACCTCTGTACTGGGCTGACGCCAGCCGGCTGGCGGGGCTCTTCGCCGCGCTGGCGCTGCTCGCCTGCTCGCCGGGTGAGGAGAAGCGCGAGGCGGCGCGCGCGGCCACGGTGGCTCGGGAAGCGGGCTGCGCGCTCGACGGCGCGCCCGTCGAGAGCGACGGCAGCCGCCGGCTGGCCCTGCTGGTGGGGGTGGGCGAGTACGCCGACGACGAGATCCTCGACCTGAGCGGGCCGCCGTCCGACGTGGGGGCGATGGTCGAGCTGCTGACCCAGCAGTACCGCTTCCCGCCCGAGAACCTCTGTGTCCTGCTCGACCAGGACGCGACCGTGGCGGGTGTGCGCAGCGCCTTCCGACGCGCCCTGATCGACCGCGCCCGCCCCGACGCGGGCGACGTCGCCGTGTTCTTCTATGCCGGCCACGGCTCCCAGACGCCGGACCGCAACGGCGACGAGGCCGATCACGAGGACGAGGTGTTCGTGCTCCACGACTCGCGGGCGGGGCAGGAGGACGACCTGCTCGACGACGAGTTCAACGACTGGCTGCTGGAGCTCCACGGGCGCACGCCGCACGTCACGGTGATCTTCGACTCGTGCAACTCGGGGAGCGCGTCGCGCGGCGAGCGCGATGACACCGTGGCCCGCTTCGTGCCGCCCGCGACGCGCAGCGAGGTCGCGCTCGAGCCGGGCGGCGGCGGCGACGGCGGCGGCTGGACGCCGGCCGAGCTGCCGGGCCTGGTGGTGCTGTCGGCGGCCCGCGACGGCACCAAGGCGCTCGAGTCCGGCCGGATCGGCCACGGCTACTTCACGCACAACCTGGTGCAGGTGCTGCGCTCGCCGTCGGCCGGCCCGCTGACCTGGTCGCAGGTGGCGCTCAAGCTCGAGCGCCGCATCCCGAACGCGACGTCGCAGCGGCAATGGCCGGTCTTCCAGGGACAGCTCGAGAGCTTCGTCTTCGAGGACCGCGAGCACCACGCGCCCGCCGCCTGGAAGGTGGCCGAGACCGACCCGCTGCGGCTGCGCGGGGTCGTGCTGCCCGGCTGGGGGCCGGGCGCGGAGGTGCGCGTCCACGCCGGGAGCGCCAGCGCCGCCGAGGTCCAGGAGCCGGCGCGCGCCAAGGCGGTGCTCTCGATCCGCGCGTTCGACGGCATCGAGGCCAGCGCCGATCTGGTGGGCAGCGCCCGCGAGCCGATCGAGGTGGGCGACGTCGCGGTGCTGGCGCGCCCGAGCCCGGAGAGCACGCGGCTGCCCGTGCGGCTCGACGGCGTTCCCGGGGCGGTGGCCGATCGCCTGCGCGCGGAGCTGGAGGAGGATCCCGAGCGCTCGGCCCTGATCGAGCTCAGCGATCGGACGGATGCCTTCCGGCTCGCGGTCGATCGCGCCGGCCGCCTGGTGCTGCGCGGGCCCGAGGGCGAGCTGCGCAACACCTACCAGGGGGAGCCCGAGGCCGCGGTCGGGGCGGCCGTCGAGAACCTGGGCCAGTTCGCGCGCCAGCGCGCCCTGCTGTGGCTCGAAGGCGAGAGCGGCGGCGACTTCCGCAACGACGAGACGCTGCGCGTGCGCATCGTGCGGGGCCCGTCCGACCACCGGCTGTCGTGCGACGGCCCCGGCTGGGTCCAGGCCTGCCCGAACGAGGAGCAGATCATCCCCGTCTGCACGCTCTGGCAGATCGAGGTCGAGAACACGCACCCGAGCATCGGGCTGTGGATCGGCGGGGCGGTGCTCTCCAACGACGGCGGCATGGTCGGGTTCCCGACGGCGAACACGGCCATGCGACTCGAGCCCGGCCAGAGCGCCCGCGTCCCCGGCCTCGCCTTCAAGGCGTCGCCTCCGCTCAACGCGCTCGAGCACGTCGTCGTCTTCGGCACCCGCAAGCAGATCGACTGGACCGTCCTCACCAGCGCCGCGGTGCGCGGCACGGGCGGCGGCTCGCTCCAGGCCATGCTCCAGCGCTACGTCGCGGGCACGCGCGGCAGCCCGGTCGTCTCGCTGGACGACGACTACGGCACCTGGACCTCGTCGCACGTGCCGCTGCGCGTGGTGGCGAACGCCCACTTCGTCGAGCGCGACGCCCGCGCGCGTCGCTGCCACGACCAGGCGGACCGCGAGTACACTGTCAACGACTTCGACATCGCGCCCTACCTGCCCGAGGACGAGGACGACGCCCTGCACCGGGTGCTCCAGCAGGCCCACGCGCTGGCGCGGCGCGCGCACGACGACGGCGTGCCCTACAAGCAGCACGCCTGGGCCGCGGACGGCGACGACGCCAACCTGGCGGTCGGGATCGACTGCTCGCGCTCGATCTGGTTCGCCTTCACGCGGGCGGGCCTGCCCTATACGCCCGACGACGCGTACGTGTGGACCGGGGGCATGGTCGGCGAAGACTCGCCGCTCGCCGAGCACTTCGACGACTGCATGGGCGAGCCGCGCCGCACCGGAGACGTGCTCGTCTACCGCGGCCCCAACCGCGACGGCACCGCGATCCTCGGCCACACCGTGATGGTGATCGACCCGTTCCAGCGCGTTGCCTGGGGCTCGCACGGCTGGGACGGCAACCCGGGCGCGGGGCTCGCGATGGAGATGGACACCGGCGTCGAGTATCAGCGCATCCTCCGAAAGCCCGACTGGGGCGCCTGGGACTCGACCCGCTACGCGCTCCAGGCCTGCTGGCGGCACCGGCAGTTCGCCGACCGGTAGGCGTCGCAATCCGCGCGGGCCGTCGGCCGCGAACTCCGTCCGCTGCCGTCAGCGCCGCCCTGCCGAGAAGGGTGTCAGTCGACGGTGCCGGTCTCCTCGTTGCGCAGCGCCGCGATCACCGCCGCGGCGGCCCCGTCCTCGGACGCATCCTCGGGCATCGGGAAGGTGATCCAGTCGGTGAGGTCGGCATACCAGTCGCGCAGCACGTCCGCGATCTCGTCGTAGGTGCCGGTGGGTGCGAAGGCGTCGAGCATCTCGTCGTCGACCACACGCGCCATCTCGCCCCAGCGGCCGGAGCGCGCGAGCTCGTGGAGCTGCTCGCCGCGCGCCTCCCAGCCGAAGAGCGCCAGGCTCGGCCGGTAGGACGGCGTGGAGTAGAGGAAGGCGAGGAGCTGGCGCGTCTCCTCGCGTCGGGCGGCCACGGTCGCGGAGTCGGGGCCGGTCGCCGTCAGCGGCCCGACCATCAGCGCGACCTCGGCGGGGTCGCGGCCCGCCCGCGCGGCGCCGCGGGCGAGCCGCGGCA
>JASJBO010000264.1 GCA_030066475.1 Myxococcota bacterium | reverse complement strand
AGCACCCCGCAAGCGCCGAAGGCGCGCGCAGCGAGCCAAAGGCGAGCGAAGTCCATAAGGCCGCCAGCGCAGAGCAATCAGCCCCTACGCGGGCACCCCGCAAGCGCCGAAGGCGCGCGCAGCGAGCCGGAGGCGAGCGGAGTCACCGCAAGGCGGCCGGCTCTGCGGCCGCCGCGCAGCGAGCCGGAGGCGAGCGGAGTCAACAGCTATGCCGCCTGGTACACGTGGAGATCGCGCTGGGGGAAGGGGATCGAGATGCCCTGCTGGTCGAAGGTCACCTTGATGCGCTCGTGCAGGTCGAAGCAGACGCTCCAGTAGTCGGCCGTCGCGACCCAGGGGCGCACCACCAGGTTGACGCTGCTGTCGCCCAGCTCGGACACCGCGACGGTGGGCGCGGGGCTCTTCAGAACCCGTGCGTCGTCGGCCAGGATGCCCTCGACGATCTGCTTGGCGCGTGCGATGTCATCGCCGTATCCGATCCCGATCACCATGTCGACGCGGCGCGTGTCGTTCGCCGAGAAGTTCGTGATCTGCGACCCCGTGATGGCGGAGTTGCCCACGATCACGCGCTTGTTGTCGGGGGTGTTGAACACCGTCGTGAAGATCTGGATCTCGGCGACGCTGCCCGACACGCCGCCGGCCTCGACGTAGTCGCCGACGCGGAAGGGCCGGAACAGGATCAGCAGCACGCCGGCTGCGAAGTTCGAGAGCGAGTCCTGGAACGCCAGGCCGATCGCGAGACCGGCCGCGGCGAGGACGGCGGCGAAGGAGGTCGTGTTGACCCCGAGGCGGCCGACGGCCGCCACGATCACCAGCAGCATGACGGCGACGTAGACCACGCTCGCCAGGAACTGCACGAGCGTCTCGTCCACCCGCGCCCGCACCAGCGAGCGGCTCAGCACGGCGCGCAGGATGCGCGCCCCGAGCCAGCCCAGCACCAGGATCAGCACGGCCCCCAGGACGCTCGGGGCCCAGGCCAGCAGCACCTCGATTGCGCGCTCGATCAGCTTCTCCATGTCCATCGGAAGGGTCCTCCTTGGCGGGCTTCGGGCCCGCGGGCGAGGATCTTCCAGGGCACGCCCCCCGGGCGCAAGGGTGGGGTCAAGCAGCCTCACCCGCGCGCAGCGCCTCGGCCTCCTGCAGCACGCCGGCCATGCCCAGCTCGCGCGCCTCCCCCGCGCCGCTCGCGAGCAGCTCGGCCGCCCGCGCGCGGTCTCCCTCCGCGGCGCGCCGCAGCCGGACGCGCGCGGCGTCGATCCGGGCCCGCACCAGATAGGGGCGCGCGCCCACCGCGCGGTTGCGCTCGATCGCCGCGTCGAGGTGCGCGACGGCGCGGTCGGTCTCGCCGGCGGTCGCCGCCAGGCGCCCGAGCGGCCAGTGCATCGAGCCGATCGACACCCAGGCCATCAGCGGCGTGGCCCAGCGGTCTGCGTAGGGCGCGGCGAGCGCGTAGAGCCGCCGCGCGCGCTCCGCGTCGGCCAGGCGATAGCAGGCGCTGGCCAGCACCGTGAGCGACACCGCCGCGTACGCGTCCCAGCTCGGGTCGTAGGCGTCGCACGCGCGCTCGAAGACGGGCCGCGCGTCGTCGCTGCGGCCCGACTCGCAGAAGGCCAGCGGCAGGAGCACGCGGTAGGAGTGGCGGGGGCGCTGCGCCGCGCCCTGCTCGATCGCGGGCAGCAGCTCGGACACGCGCCCCTGCTCCATGCGAAGCGTGAACATCTGGGTGGCGAACGCGCTCGGGGCGTCGTAGGCCGCCCCGTCGCTGCCGGCCCGGAACGCCTCCAGGGCCATCCGCTCGGCGTCTGCGAACTCGCCGCGCATCAGCGCGCGCATCGCGCCGAACAGCGGCCGATACCAGGCGTAGTAGGAGCCGGCACCGTTCGCGTCGAGCGCGTGGTGCATGCGCTCGATCTCGCGGTCGGCGGCGAGCACGTCGCCGGTTTCGAGCCGGTGCGTCAGGTAGAGCTGCGAGACGGCGGTCTCGGGAACGTGCCGGTCGTCGTAGCGCTCGAGCGCTCTCAGCTCGTCGACGATCGCGCCGCGCTCGTCCCGCTCGAGCTGCGGCCACAGCGCGATCGCCTCGACCAGCCGGCAGCGCCCCACCAGCAGCGCGTCGTCCTGCCCCCGCGCAATCTCGACGGCGCGGCGGCTCAGGCCGCGCCGCCGCGCGCCCGCGCTCGCGTCGCTCGACAGGTGCAACGCCAGGTGCGAGAGCACGACGGCCGCCTCGGGCGTCTCCGACTCACCGACGATGCGCTCGGCCTCCTCGAGCAGCGCGAGCTGCCGGCGGCGGCGCTCCGGGCTGCGGATCGGGTGGTCCGCGAACAGCGCGGCGCGCGCCACCCCCGGGTCGTCGCCGCGCGCGCGGGCCAGCTCGGCGGCGCGCTCGGCGGCATCGAGCGCGCCGTCGAGGTCGAGTGTCTTCCAGCGCGCGGTCGCGAGCTGCACCAGCGTCTCGTAGCGAACCGCCGGATCCTCGTCGCCGCGCCGGTCGAGCACCTCCAGCAGCTGCTCCAGGTGCTCGACGCTCTCGTGGTAGGCATGGCGCGAGATCGCGCGCTCGGCGGCGCGTCGCAGATAGCCCTTGGCCTCGGGCGGGGGCGGCGCCCCCGGCGCCGCCGACTCGACCCAGTGCCGTGCCACCGCCTCGACCGCACCGTCTGGCTGCCCGACCTGCTGCTCCAGCGCGCGCGCCACCCGTCCGTGCAGCGCGGCGCGGTCGGTCCGCTCGAGCCCGGCGACCAGCACCTCCTGGACGAGCCCGTGCGAGAACGCGTAGCGGTCGCGCGCGCCCGGCAGCGGGTGCACCAGCTCGACGCCGAGCGCCTCGTCGAGCGCGGCCCCGAGCGCGTCGGGCGCGTCGGCCCAGGCCTCCTCGAGCAGCGCGCCGTCGAACTCGCTGCCCACCACCGCCGCGAGCTCGAGCGCACGGCGGCAGGGCCTCGAGAGCCGGGCGAGCCGCTCCTCGATCACCTGCCGCACGCCCGGCGGCACCGAGTGGAGCCACGCCTCGCGCGCCGCCACCGCGGACAGGTCCTCGTCGCGCAGCCAGCGCACCACCTCCTTGACGAAGAGCGGGTTGCCCCGCGTGCGCTGCCAGACCGCATCGACCAGGTCTGGGGCGAGGGGCCGCGCGCGCATCGCGCCGACCACGCGCTCCACGTCGTCGCGCGTGAGCGCCCGCAGCGACACGCGAGCGTCGGCTGCGTCGCGCGCCACCGCCGCCAGGGTTCCGGCCAGGGGGTGACCGGCCGCGACCGCCTCGTCGCGATAGGTGCCCAGCGCCAGCAGGCGCGCGGCGCGCAGGCGCGGCACGGCGAAGGCCAGCGCGGCCAGCGACGAGTGATCGGCCCAGTGCAGGTCGTCGAGCAGCACGAACAGGGGCTCGCGCGCGGCCGCGCGGCGCCAGAAGCGCACCAGCGCCTCGAGCAGGCGCACGCGGGCGGCCTGCGACTCGCCGCCGCCGGACGGGATGTCGGGCATCAGGTCGCGCAGCTCGGGCGCGATCGCCGCGAGGTCGGGCGCGTCGCGCCCGAGCGTCTCGCGCAGCGTCTCGGCATCGACCGCCTCGGCGTACGCGACGAGCAGCTGCGACCAGAGATAATAGGGAGGCGTCCCGCCGCCCTCGTAGCACCAGCTGCGCAGCACCCGGGTGCCGGCGCGCGCCACCTCCTCCGCCAGCTCCTCCGCGGTGCGGGTCTTGCCGATGCCGGGCTCGCCCGCCAGCAGCACGGCGCGACCGCGTCCGTCCGACGCGCCGCGCCAGGCGGCCCGCAGCGTCTCCATCACGTCGTCGCGCCCGACGAAGGGGTCGGTCAGCGCGGCCGCGTCGGCGGCGATCGCGGGTCCGGGCGTCTCCGACCGCACCGCGCCCTCCAGCTCCACCGGGGCGACGAACTGGTAGCCGACGCGCTCGACGGTGCGCAGCCGCGCCTGCGAGCGCGCGTCGTCGTCGACCGCGCGCCGCGCCAGGCGCACCAGCCGCGAGAGCGAGTCCGGCCCGACCACCTCGTCGGGCCACAGCTCGGCGTGGATCTCCTCCTTCGGCACCACGCGGTCGCGTCGCTCGAGCAACAGCACGAGCAGCGCCATCACCTTGGGCTGGAGCGGACGCGGCTCCCCGTCGCAGCGCAGCTCCCAGGTGTCCGCGTCGAGCGTGAAGGAGCCGAAGCGGTAGCGCATCGACCGAGAATACACCCTGCACGGCGCGGGTGGCGCGCGGCGCCTTCAGCGCTCGGACCGACCCCGCACCAGACGCACCAGGAACGGCAACGCGACCACGACGCACAGCACCTCGGACGCGCCCGCCACCCCGAAGGCCGCCCGGTAGCCGGCCAGCCAGCCCGAGTGCGCGGCGACGGTCTCGCTGACCAGCCCGCCGGTCACCGGCCCCACGATGAAGCCGAGCGAGCCGGCCGCGTTGAAGGCCCCGAGCGCGGTGCCGCGGATCGCCGCGGGCGCGGCGTCGGTGGTGAGCAGCAGCGACGGCACGAACATCACGGCCGAGCACACGCCCAGCGCGAACATCAGCCACGGCAGCGTCTCCACCGACCAGAACGCCAGCGACGCCGTGCCGATGCCGTAGAGCAGGCTCCCGCCGCACACGAGCGCCACGCGCGAGGTGCGCTCCGCGAGCCAGCCGAACGGCATCGAGAGCAGCGAGAACGGCAGCATGAACAGCGCGATCAGCAGGCCGATGCGCGGCGGCGGCAGCTCATGGATGCGGCTCAGGAACAGCGAGAAGGTGGTGGTGAAGAAGCCGACCGTGAAGCGGTCGGCGAAGGCGAAGGCCAGTGGCGCGGCCAGCAGCCGGTGGCGGTTCACGGTGGCCGCGATCTCGCGCAGCGTGGGCCGCGCCTCGCGCTCGCCGGTCTCGCGCAGCAGCGCCGCGGCGAGCACGGCCGCCACGATCAGCAGCACCGCGCCGAGCCGCAGCGGCACCAGCGGATCGTCGGCGCCCACCACGCCGCCCAGCGGCGCGCCGATCGCGATCCCGAGCGTGAGGCCGCCGCCCACCACGCCCATCACGCGCCCGCGCTGCGCCTCGGGCCGCGCGCCGGCCGCCAGGTCGAAGAGCAGCGACAGGGCGAAGATGTGCGCGCAGCCCTCGACGAAGCGCACCGCCAGGAACGCGCCGAACGGCAGCGCGAGCGTCAGGCCCAGCAGGCAGGCCGCGTCGAGCGCCAGCGCGCCCGCGATCAGCCGCACGCGGCGGCCCGCCCGGTCGGCCAGCGCGCCCGCCAGCGGCGCCGCGAGCACCGCGCCCACCATGTTGACGGACATGAAGAGCGAGGTGAGGAGCTCCGAGACCTCGAAGCGCTCCTGCACCAGCCCGCGCAGCACGGTGACCGGCAGGGTGACCGGCGCCAGCATGAGAAGCGCCATGCCGCCCAGCACCCCGATCCGCCAGCGCTCGTAGACCCGCTCCATGACGCCGCGCCTACGGTAGCCTCCGGCGCGGACGATGCCCGCCGAAGACGCGCCCCGACCCGAGTTCTCGGTCGCCTACCGCCGCTACGCGCTGGGGCTGCTGGTCGTCGTCTACGTGTTCAACTTCGTCGACCGCCAGATCCTGTCGATCCTGCTCGAGCCGATCAAGCAGGAGTTTGCGCTCTCCGACACCCAGCTCGGGCTGCTCTCGGGCATCGCGTTCGCGCTGCTCTACAGCACGCTCGGCATCCCGATCGCGCGCTGGGCCGACCGGGGCGTGCGGCGCTCGATCATCGCGCTGGCCGTGCTGGTGTGGAGCGGCATGACGGCGCTCACCGGGCTGGCGCGCGGCTTCGGCGAGCTGCTGCTGGCGCGCATCGGCGTGGGCGTCGGCGAGGCCGGCTGCAGCCCGCCGGCACACTCGCTGATCAGCGACTGGTTCCCGCCCGAGCGGCGCGCCACCGCACTCTCGATCTACTCGCTGGGCATCCCGATCGGTGGGGCGATCGGACTGTTCGCCGGCGGCTGGCTGAACGAGTACTTCGGCTGGCGCACCGCCTTCCTGGTGGTGGGGCTGCCGGGTGTGGCGCTGGCCGCCGTGGTGCGGCTGACCCTGCGCGAGCCGCCGCGCGGCTGGTCGGAGGGCGGCGCGCCGGCCGCCCCGACGGCGTCGAGCGAGAGCGCGGGGGCCGTGCTGCGCTTCGTGCTGCGCCGGCGCTCGTTCGTGCACCTCTCGATCGCCGGCGCGCTGCACGCCTTCTACGGCTACGGCGCCGCCGCCTTCGTGCCCGCGTTCTTCGTGCGCCTGCACGGCTTCAGCACCGGCGAGCTGGGCACCTGGCTGGCCGCGATCGGCATCACCACCGGCGCCCTCGGCACCTTCCTGGGGGGCTGGGTCGGCGACTGGATCGGCCAGCGCGACGCGCGCTGGTACATGTGGGTGCCGGGCTACGCGACGGCCGCATACGTCCCGATCGCCTTCGCGTTCTACCTCTGGCCGGACGGCTACGGCGCGCTCGCCTTCCTGGTGCCCGGCACCATCCTCGGCAGCATGTACCTGGGCCCGACCTTCGCGATGACCCAGGCGCTGGTGCGGCCGCACATGCGGGCGCTGGCCTCCGCCCTGCTGCTGTTCATCCTGAACCTGATCGGGCTCGGGCTGGGCCCGCAGGTCGTAGGGATCGTCAGCGACCTGCTGGCGCCGCGGCTCGGCGCCGAGTCGATCCGCTACGCGCTGCTCGGCGTGGTGGTACTCTGCGCGCTGTGGTCGACGGCGCACTACTTCCTCGCCGCGCGGACCCTGCGCGAGGACCTCCAGGCCAGGGATGCCTGATCCGGGCGACGGCCCCTACGAGATCGTCGGCGACCCGCGGCGCGGCGGGCCCTTCGTCTTCACCTGCGAGCACGCCACCAACGCGCTGCCGGAGTGGCGCGCGAGCGCCGCCGACCGCCCCCTGCTCGAAGATCACTGGGGCTGGGACATCGGCGCCGCCGACCTGACCCGCGACCTCGCCGCCCGCACCGGATCGTGCGCCGTGCTGTCGCGCTTCTCGCGCCTGGTGTGCGACCCCAACCGCGAGCCCGGCGAGCCGAGCTTCGTGGTCGAGGTCGTCGAGGAGCACCCGCTGTCGTTCAATCTCGGCGTCGATGCGGCGGAGCGCGCGCGGCGCCGGCGCCGCTACTTCGACCCCTACCACGACGCGATCGACCGGACGATCGACGCGCGCACCGCGCTGCACACGCCCGTGCGGCTGTGCTCGATCCACTCCTTCGTGCCGATCTACCTGGGCAATCCGCGGCCGATGGAGATCGGCGTCCTGTTCGACGCCTACGACGAGCACGCCTGGCGCCTCGAGGGCGCCCTGGCCGAGCAGGGCTTCGAGACCGTGCTGAACGCCCCCTACTCCGGCTTCGACGGCCTGATCTACGCCGCCCAGCGCCACGGCCGCGCCCACGACCTGGTCTACCTCGAGCTCGAGGTGCGCCAGGACCTGATCGACACGCCCGCGAAGGCAGGCGCCGTGGGCAAGCGGATCGCCGAGGCACTCGCGGTGTACGCACCGACGGCGTGAACGCGGGCCGGGCTCGATTCGCTCGGGCGAACGGCCGCGTGGCGACCACCAGACCCTCGACCTAGGATCCGCGGGTGCAGCGAGCGACGACACCCATCTTCCGCGCCCGAGGATCCCCATGAAGTTCGGCATCTTCTACGAGCACCAGCTGCCGCGGCCCTGGCACGAGGGCGACGAGCTGAAGCTGTTCCAGGACGCGCTCGACCAGGTGGAGCTGGCCGACCGGCTCGGCATCGACCACGCCTGGGAGGTCGAGCACCACTTCCTCGAGGAGTACTCGCACTCGTCCGCCCCCGAGGTGTTCCTGGCGGCGTGCTCGCAGCGCACCCAGCAGATCCGCCTGGGCCACGGGATCGTGCTGATGCCGCCCGGCTACAACCACCCGGCGCGCGTCGCCGAGCGCATCGCCACGCTCGACCTGGTCTCGCAGGGCCGCGTCGAGTTCGGCACCGGGGAGTCGTCGGCCGTGCTCGAGCTGGCCGGCTACGGCGTCGACGTCGCGACCAAGCGGCAGGCCTGGCTCGAGGCGGTGGAGCAGTGCGCCAACATGATGGTGATGGACCCCTACCCGGGCTTCGAGGGCGAGTTCTTCAGCCTGCCCTGCCGGAACGTCGTGCCCAAGCCGGTCCAGAAGCCCCACCCGCCGCTCTGGGTCGCGTGCTCGAACCGCGAGACGATCAAGCTGGCGGCGAAGCTCGGCATCGGCGCGCTCACCTTCGCCTTCGTGGACACCGCCGAGGCGCGGCACTGGGTGGACGACTACTACCGCATCCTCCGGGAGGAGTGCGTCCCGATCGGCCACGCCATCAACCCGAACATCTGCATGGTGACGGGCTTCTCGGTACATCCCGACGCCGAGGAGGCCCGGCGCCGGGGCCAGGACGGCTTCCGCTTCTTCGGCTACGGCCTCGGCCACCACTACATCTTCGGCGAGCACAAGCCGGGGCGGACCGACATCTGGAAGAACTTCGAGCGCGCGCGGGGCATGCTCCCCGACGAGGGCGCCAACCGCGGGATCGGGACGCCCGACCAGCTCCGCGCGCACCTGCAGCAGTTCGCCGACGCGGGGGTCGACCAGGTGACCTTCATCCAGCAGGGCGGCCGCAACCGGCACGAGCACATCTGCGAGGCGCTCGAGCTGTTCGCGGACGAGGTGATGCCGGAGTTCAAGGAGCGCGAGGACCTGCGGCAGAAGCAGAAGATGGAGGAGCTGGCGCCGCATCTCGAGGCGGCCATGGCGCGCAAGCAGCGCATGCGCGAGCTGGCCGACGACGAGATCCCCACCTACGTCGCGCTGGGCCGCCAGATCGCGGAGCGCGACGCCAGCTAGGATCGACCGTGGTCTACGCCTTCGAACGCTGCGAGCTCGACGAGGCGCGGCTCGAGCTGCGCTGCGACGGTGCGCTGGTCGAGGTGCAGCCGAAGGTCCTCGACCTGCTGCTCTACCTGCTCCGCCACCGCGACCGCGTGGTCGCGAAGGACGAGCTGCTCGACGCGCTGTGGCCCGGTGCGGCGGTGACCGAGAGCGCGCTGACGCGGGCGGTGAGCGAGGCGCGCAGCGCCATCGGCGACCGGCGCCGCTCCGCGATCCGCACCCATGCGCGCCAGGGCTATCGCTTCGAAGCGGCCGTGCACGAGCGCGGCGGGGCACCGCCGGCCGGCTCGGCCGCGACACCCGGTGCGGCCACGACCGACATCTTCGTCGGGCGCGAGGCGGCGCTCGCGACGCTGCGCGGCGCGCTCGACGAGGCCCTGGCGGGCCGCGGCGCCCTGGTGCTGCTGACCGGCGTGCCGGGCATCGGCAAGACCTCCACGGCGGAGCACGTGGCCGCCGAGGCCGCCGGCCGCGGCGCGCGCGTGGTGGGCGCGCGCTGCCACGAGGCCGCGGGCGCGCCCGCCTTCTGGCCCTGGGTCCAGGTGCTTCGCGCGCTGGTGGAGGAACGGGACCCGGAGGCGCTCGCTCCCGAGGAGCGCCCGGCCTGGCAGCTCGTGGCGGGCGCCGAGGCGCGCGGCCCCGCGCTGCCCTCCGAAGGCGAGCGCTTCCGCGTGTTCGAGGCGGTGGGACGGCTGCTCGCGCGCCAGGCCCGCGCGCGTCCGGTGGTGCTGCTGCTCGACGACCTGCACTGGGCCGATCCCCCTTCCCTGCTGCTGCTGCGCCACCTGGCCGCCGACCTGGGCCGCAGCGCGGTGCTGGCGCTCGGCACCGTACGCGACGGCGAGCCCGACCCCGGCGGCGCGATGGCCGCCCTGCAGAGCGAGGCCGCGCGCCAGCCGGGCCCGGGTCGGATCGCGCTCGAGGGCTTCTCGGAGCCCGAGGTCGCCGGGTTCCTCGCCGCCGTACGCGGCGAGCCCGCGCCCGAGGGCCTGGTCCACGAGCTGCTGGTGCGCACCGAGGGCAACCCGCTGTTCATCCGCGAGGTCGTGCGCCTGCTCGCGGCCGAGGGCCACCTGGCGCTGCGCGAGCTGGCCTCCAACTGGAGCCTGTCGGTCCCGCGCACCGTGCGCGACGTGATCGCCCGCCGCCTGGCGCGGCTCTCCGCCGACTGTCAGGAGATGCTCCAGGCCGCCGCCGTGATCGGTCGCGAGTTCCCGCTGACCACCCTGACCGACGCATCCGACTGGGAGCCCGAGGCGATCCGCGCCGCGCTCGACGAGGCGGCCGCCGCGCGCCTGGTGGCCGAGCAGCCCAGGCGCCCGGGCACCTTCTCGTTCGAGCACGCCCTGGTGCGCGAGGCGCTCTACGACGGGACCCCGGCCGGCGCGCGGGCGCAGTGGCACCGCCGCGTGGGCGAGGCGCTCGAGACCCGGCACGCGGCCGCACCCGATCCGGTGCTGAGCGAGCTCGCGCACCACTTCCACGCCGCCACGCCGGCCGGCACCGAGGAGCGCGCCATCGACTACGCCGTGCGCGCGGCGCAGCGCGCGACGCGCCTGCACGCGCACGAGGACGCCGCCCTGCTGTACGAGCGTGCCCTCGACGCGCTCGAGCTGCGCGTGCCCCTCGACGAGCCGCGCCGTCTCGAGCTGCTGCTCGCACTCGGCGACGCGCGGCTGCTGGCGGCCGAGGTCGAGGCCGCGCGCGCCGCCTTCCTGCGCGCGGCCACGGCGGCCCGCTCGCTCGACGCCGCGCCCGCGTTCGTGCACGCGGCGCAGGGCTACGGCGCCTCCACGCTCTGGGGCGTGCCCCCCGACGAGACCCAGCGCGAGCTGATCGACGAGGCGCTCGCGCTCCAGCCCGCCGCCGCGCCGCGCCAGCGCGCCCGGCTGCTGTCGCTCCTGTGCGTCTCCCCGTCGGCGAACGACGACGGCGAGCGCTCCGACGCCCTCAGCCACGAGGCGATCGCACTGGCGCGCGCGCTGGGCGACCCGGCGGTGCTGTCGGAGGCCCTGCACGCCCGCCACTTCCTGCTGCGCGGGCCCGACCACCTGGACGAGCGTGAGTCGCTGGCAGCCGAGATCCTCGAGCTCGCGCAGGAGATCGGGAGCGCCGAGCGCGCCTACGCGATCCCCGAGACCGCGGCCGCCGATCGCCTGGTCCGCGGCGACCTGGTCGGCTACCGCGAGATGCTGGCGGTCGCCGAGGCGCAGGCCGAGCGCGAGCGACACCCCGCCTTCCAGTGGCTCCACCTCGCGACCCGGGCGAGCGTCGCCCTGCTCCGCGGGCGACTGGACGAGGCCGAGGTGCTGATTCCCCGGGCGCTCGATGCGGGACAGCGCCTGCGGGCCGCGCAGGCGCTGCCGCTGTTCCTCGGGCAGCTCTTCCTGCTGCGGCGCGAGCAGGGCCGGATCGCCGAGGTGAGCGGTCTGTTCGAGAGCGCCGACCTGCTGCGCGCGGACCTGGCCCGGGCATTCGCGGCGGCGGCGCGCGCCGAGCTGGACGACCGCGAGGGCGCGCGACGGGCGCTCGACGCGCTCGCCGGCGACGACTTCCGCGCGCTGCCGCGCCAGGACAGCTGGCTCGCGACCCTGTGCGAGGCCGCGCGGGTGGCCGCCTGGCTCGGGGATCGCCCGCGCAGCGAGGCGCTGGAAGCCTTGCTCGCCCCGTATGCCGCCTGCCACGCCGTCGTGCCCGGCGCGCTGCTCTACCTGGGACCGGTCTCGCGCGCTCTCGCGCACCTGGCGCACGCGCGCGGCGAGCGCGACGAGGCCGCGGGGCACTTCGAGGTGGCGCTGGCCGAGAGCGCCCGGGTCGGCGCGCTGCCGGTGCACCTGCGGGTGTGCCGCGAGTACGAGGCGTGCCTGAGGGAGAGCCGCGATCCGGCGCAGCGCCAGCGCGCGCGCGCGATCGGCGAGCGCGTCCGACACCTGGCGGGACCCGCCTGAAGAGGAGAGCCATGAGTGATGCCTTCGACCTGAGCGGCCGGGTGGCGCTGGTCACCGGCGGCAGCCGCGGCCTGGGCCGCGAGATGGTGCTGGCCTTCGCGCGCCACGGCGCCGACGTGGTGATCGCGAGCCGCAAGCAGGACGGCTGCGACGCGCTGGCGAAGCAGGTGCGCGACGAGACCGGACGCGAGGCGCTGCCCCTCGCCTGCCACGTGGGCGACTGGCAGCAGTGCGATGCGCTCGCCCTGGCGGCCTACGAGCGCTTCGGCCGCGTCGACGTGCTCGTGAACAACGCCGGCATGTCGCCGCTCTATCCCTCGCTGGCGGAGGTGAGCGAGGCGCTCTACGACAAGGTGCTGGCGGTCAACCTGAAGGGGCCCTTCCGCCTGTGCTCGGTGATCGGCACGCGCATGGCGGCGGGGGCCGGCGGCTCGATCATCAACGTCAGCAGCATCGCCGCCGTCCAGCCCAGCCCGGTCGAGGTGCCGTATGCGATCGCCAAGGCCGGGCTCAACAACCTCACGGTCGCGATGTCGCGCAGCCTCGGCCCCCGCGTTCGCGTCAACTGCATCATGCCGGGGCCGTTCCTGACGGACATCAGCAAGGCCTGGGACCTCGAGGCGTTCCAGAGCGCCGCGAGGCGCAACATCCCGCTGGGGCGCGGCGGCGAGCCCGAGGAGATCGTGGGCGCCGCGCTCTACCTGGCCAGCGACGCCTCGAGCTACACGACCGGCTCGGTGATCAAGATCGACGGCGGGGCAGCCGCAGCGCCGGCTTGATGAGCTTCGCTCGCCGGTTTGGTGGACTTCGCTCGCCTGCGGCTCGCTGCGCGCGCCTTCGGCGCTTGCGGGGGTGCCT
>JASJBO010000270.1 GCA_030066475.1 Myxococcota bacterium | reverse complement strand
GGCGACGGCGACGCCGTGGTGTCCGACGCGCTCAACCACGCCTCGATCATCGACGGCTGCAAGCTCTCGCGCGCCGCCGTGCACGTGTTCGACCACGGCGACGCCGACGCGCTCGACCGCGTGCTGGCCCGTGTGGCGCCCGCGCACCGCCACGTGCTGGTGGCGCTCGACGGCGTCTACAGCATGGACGGCGACGTGGCGCCGCTGGGCGAGATGGTCGCCGCCGCGCGCCGCCACGACGCGCTGGTGCTGCTGGACGACGCGCACGGCACCGGCGCGCTCGGCAAGCACGGCCGCGGCAGCGCCGAGCTGCTCGGCGTCGAGGACGGCGTCGACGTGCTGACCGGCACGCTCGGCAAGGCGCTCGGCTCGTTCGGCGCCTTCGTCGCCGGCTCGGCGCGGCTGCGCGAGCTGCTGGTGAACGTGGCGCGCAGCTTCATCTTCAGCTGCGCGCTGGCGCCGCCGCAGGTCGAGGCGTCGCGCGCCGCGCTGCGCCTGGTGGCGCGCGAGCCCTGGCGCCGCGAGCGGCTCGCCGCCAACGCCGCGCGGCTGCGCGAGCGGCTCGCCGGGCGCGGCATCTCGAGCGCCCCGAGCACGACCCACATCGTGCCGGTCGTGATCGGTGACAACGCGCGCACCATGGCGGTGTGCGAGCGGCTGCTCGAGCGCGGCTTCTACGCGCAGGGCATCCGCCACCCCTCGGTGCCCGAGGGCACCGCCCGCCTGCGCATCACGCCGATGGCCACGCACCGCCCCGAGGAGATCGACGCGCTGGCGGACGCCGTCGCCGAGGAGCTGGAGCGAGCGGGGTCGTGCGCGGCTTCTTCGTAACGGGCACCGACACCGGGGTCGGAAAGACCGTCGTATCGTGCGCGCTGGCGCGCGGCCTGCGGGCGCGCGGCGTGGACGTGGGCGTGATGAAGCCCGCCGAGACCGGCGTGGGCCCCGACGGCCCGCTCGACGCGCAGGCGCTGCGCGCCGCCGCGGGCGTCTCCGACCCGCTCGAGCGCATCTGCCCGCAGCAGCTCGCGCTGCCGGCCGCGCCCACCGTCGCAGCGGCCTGCGCCGGCACGCAGGTCGACCTCGCCGCGGTGCTCGACGCGTTCGCCGCGCTGTCGGCCGCGCACGACGCAATGATCGTCGAGGGCGCCGGCGGACTGCTGGTGCCGGCGGCCGCGGGCGTCAGCATGGCCGACCTCGCGGCGCAGCTCGAGCTGCCGCTGGTGGTGGTGGCGCGCGCAGCGCTCGGCACGATCAACCACACGCTGCTCACGCTCGAGGCCTGCGCCGCGCGCCAGCTCCCGGTCGCCGGCGTGGTGATCTCGCACGCGACCGGCCCGCTCTCGGACGCCGACGCGCACAACCTGCAAGCACTGCGCGACGCGCTGGGCGAGCGCCTGCGCGGCGAGGTGCCGCCGCTTCCGCCCGGGGCGGAGCCCGCCCCCGACGCGATCGACCTGGACGCGCTGCTGGCCGCGGCGTGAGCGCGGCGTTGCTTGCTCCTCCGCGAATGGCCGGGGCTTCACCCTTCCGCTCACCCGGTCCCAGCTGCTAGGGTCCGCGTCCCGATCGGGAGCTCGCGCCGCCTCCACCGCGTGCCCAGACTCGGGCGCCTGTCCACACGCATTTCATCTGGAAGTCCCGGGAGCCGTCGCCCGTGTCGCCGCCGATCCGCTTGCGGAGCTGGCAGAAGGAAGCCCTGTCGAAGTTCGAGGCGCGCGTGCGCACCGACTTCCTTGCGGTGGCGACTCCCGGCGCGGGCAAAACGACGTTCGCCCTGGTGGCGATCCGGCGCGCCCTCGTCGCGAAGCAGGTGCGACGCGTCGTGGTCGTGGTGCCCACCCAGCACCTGAAGCTGCAGTGGACCCTCGCGGCCGAGCAGCTCGACGTCCACCTCGACCCGGACTGGGCGGCGGGGGACGGCGCGCTGCCCTCGGACGTCCATGGGGTGGCCGTCACCTACCAGCAGGTGGCCGCGAATCCCGACGCGGTGCGGCACCTGGTCGGCCGCGCATTCGTGGTGCTCGACGAGATCCACCACGCGGCCGACGCCCGCAGCTGGGGCGACGGCGTGCGCCACGCCTTCGAGCGGTCTCCGGTGCGGCTCGGCCTCTCGGGCACGCCCTTCCGCTCCGACGAGAGCGCCATCCCCTTCGTCCGCTACGAGGGAGACGAGGCGCTGGCCGACTACGAGTACGGCTACGGCGACGCGCTGCAGGAGGACCGGGTCGTGCGGCCGGTCTACTTCCCGCGCATCAACGGTCACATGGAGTGGACGGCCCCCGACGGTCGGGCCTGGTCGGCGACCTTCGAGGATGCTCTCGGGCGGACGCTCGCGAGCCAGCGTCTGCGCACGGCCCTCGACGCCGGCGGCGAGTGGCTGCCGGCCGTGTTGACGAAGGCGCACCGCCAGGTGATGCACCTGCGGCGCGTCGACCCGCGCGCCGCGGGCATGGTGATCGCGATGGACCAGGATCACGCCCGGGGCATCGCGCGCATCCTCCACCACCGCCTCGGCGTCCGGGCCACGGTGGCCACGTCGGACGACCCGGAGGCGTCGGCCAAGATCGCGGCCTTCACCCGGGGCGCCGACCCGTGGCTCGTCGCGGTGCGCATGGTGTCCGAGGGGGTGGACATCCCGCGCCTCGCGGTCGGCGTCTATGCGACGAACACGACGACCGACCTGTTCTTCCGCCAGGCGGTCGGACGGCTCGTGCGCGTGAGCCCGGGCCGCGGGCCACAGCGCGCCTACATGTTCATCCCCGACGATGCGCGGCTCCGCGGCTTCGCCTTCGGCATCGCGGAGCAGCGGCGGCACCGCCTGCGCAACAAGGCGGTGGACGAGGACGCCTCGCTGCGCGAGGGCGACGCGGAGTCCAGGGCCCCGAGCGAGCAGCTGTCGCTCTTCGCCGCGATCTCGGCCGTGCCCCTCGACGAAGCGGGCCGGCCCCTCGACGAGCACGCCGAGCTGGAAGCGCCCAACGGGCAGGCCGAGCGCGAAGGCCATGCGATCCCCGGTCTGGTCGGCGACGCGGCCGCAGGCGACGAAGACGAGGCTCCCTTCGGGCTCACGCCCATCCTGGCCGGACCGGTTCCGACGCCCGAGCCCGAGCCCACCCCGCTGGCCGCGCCCTCGCGGCGGAGCCGCAAGCGCCGGCTGCGCGAGCAGAACAGCGCCTGTGTGCGGAGCCTCGTGCACCGCACCCGCCTCGGCCACGCGGAGGTCAACGCCGAGCTGAACCGGCAGGTCGGCATCCGGCGGATCACCGAGGCCACGCTGGACCAGCTCGAGGCACGTCTCGCAGCCGCGGAGAAGTGGCTGCGCAAGGGCTGAACGCGGGGCGGCACCGCGCCGGGCCCTAGCTGTCTGACTTCGTTCGGCTTCGCCTCACTGCGCGCGCCCTGCGGCCGCTTGCGGGGGGCTTCTGCCGCGCACGATCCTAGTCCCTAGCTGTCTGACTTCGTTCGGCTTCGCCTCACTGCGCGCGCCCTGCGGGCGCTTGCGGGGGGCTTCTGCCGCGCCAGCTCCTAGCCGGCCGCGCTCGCGGCGGCGGGCAGCGGGCGGCCCCCCACCCAGGTCTCGCGCAGCGAGCCGTCCAGGCCGAAGACGGCGAGGTCGGCGCGTGCCCCGGGCCGCAGCGTGCCGCGCTCTGCCTCGGCGCCAACGAGCTGGGCGGGTCGACGCGTGCAGGCATCGAGCGCGTCGTCTCGCGTCATGGCATCCCAGGCCACGACGTTCCGCACCGCGCTCGCCAGGTCGAGGCAGCTGCCCGCGAGGCGACCGTCCGCGAGGCGCCAGGCAGCTCCGTCGCGCTGCACCGGACCCGACCCGAAGTCGGCCCGTTCGGACTCGCCACCGGCGGGATCGATCCGGTCGGAGATCAGCACGAGCTGACCCTGCTTCGCCCGCGCGGTGATTCGCACCCAGTCGGGATGCACGTGAACACCGTCTGCGATCAGGTCGCAGCTCAGGCGGTCGTCGGCCAGCACGCTTGCCGCCACGCCGGGCCCGCGGTGGTGGATTGGGCCCATCGCGTTGAACACGTGCGTCGCATGACTCACGCCCTCGCCGATTGACGCATCGATGACGCGCTCGTCCGCGACGCTGTGCCCGAGCGCCATCGGGATCCCGCGGCGCGCCAGCTCGGCCTGGAGCGCGGCAGCGCCCTCGACCTCGGGTGCCAGCGTGACCAGGCGCACGCGCCCCTCCGCCCGGTCGAGCAACGCGAGGCCCTCGTCCGGCCGATAGCCGCGAATCCCACGGGTCGGCTGAGCGCCCGCCGCCTGCGGATTGATCCAGGGCCCCTCGAGGTGGAGCCCGAACGGCACGGCGCCCGGCCAGTCGTCGCGCTCGAGCGCGAGCGCGAGCGCGGCCACCCGCTCGGCGAGCTCGGCGCTCGGCCAGGCGACCGTGGTCGCCAGGAACCCGGTGACCCCGCAGCCCGCCAGCGAGGCCGAGGCGCGGCGCAGCCCGGCGAGCGTCTCGCTCGGCGCGTCGAGCACCAGCTCGCCGTGGTAGTGCACGTCGACCAGCCCGGGCGCGACCAGGGCGTCGGGCAGGTCGACCCGCTCGACGCCCGCGGGTCCCGCCTGCCCGGCCTCGAGCCGCGCCGCGATGCGCCCCTCGCGCAGCAGCAGCGCACCCGCACGCGCAGGCGGATCTTCGGGATCGAGGATCCCGGCGGCTCGGAGCAGCAGCTGCCGGCTCATTGCCGCAGTGTGGCTCAAGCCCCGGCCGCGGCCCACCGATCCGCCACGATGTGTCGGACTCCAGCTCGATCGGCGACGACCTGGTCGTCCTCGACAACAAGCTGAAGATGCTCAAGTTCGAGTACGAGCAGTACTTCATGGGCTCGCGGCCGCGCGAGCCCCAGCTGCTGCGCGGCGACGTCAACAAGCTCGTCACGCGCTACTCGAACATCGGGATCAAGAACACCGCGCTGCGCTTCAAGTTCAACAACCTGTGCGCGCGCTTCTTCGCGATGCGCCGCCACTGGGACCGGGTGCTGCGCCAGATCGAGGAGGGCACCTACGAGCGGCACCGCTTCAAGGCCAACCTGAAGGAGCGCAGCCGCGCCGCGCCGGACGCCGAGGCCAGCAAGACGGGCTCCGGGGGATCGCAGGACCGCAGCGACCTGTTCGACGCCTACGTCGACGCCCGCCGCTCCTGCGGCGAGGACGTGAAGAGCCTGTCGCGGGACCGCCTCGACGCCCTCGTCTCCAAGCAACGCACCGCCATCCAGCAACGCTACGGCTGCGACGACGTCCGCTTCCGCGTCGTCGTCGAGAACGGCAAGACCAAGCTCAAAGCCACCCCCGTCAAGAAAGGCGGCTGAGGTTCGCCCAACGCTGCCACGCCAACGCGGCCCCGCCGGCCTCACAGCAGAAAGAACCAACAGCGTCTGCCCGCGCAAGCGCCGCTCCCGCCGGCCGATCAGCGCGCGTACGGATGAGCGGCGCGCGCAGCGAGCCGAAGGCGAGCGAAGTCAATCGAGCTCGAGGAACTCGATGGCGTCTTCGGCGGCCTCGCGGATCATGCTGTTCGGGTGGGTGCGCAGTGCCTCGAGGTAGGGCACCGCCGCGATGTCGCCGATGTCCTCGAGCGCGATGATGGCCGAGAGCGCGACCTCCGGGTCGGGGTCGGCGAGCGCCGCGACGAGAGCGTCGTGCACGACCGCGTCGACTTCCTCGGTCCACGCCAGCTCGTCGGCGGCGAACAGCCGGACGCGTCGGTCGGGGTCGTTGCGGAGCAGGAACGCCAGCGCCGGCTTCACGCCCGGCCCGTCGACTTCGAGCTGCTCGGCGCCTTCGAGCCGCAGCTCGGGATCGGGGTCGCGCAGCTGGGGAAAAGCCTCGAGCTCGCGAGCGTCGGCGTGAGCCTCGGTC
This sequence comes from Myxococcota bacterium, assembly GCA_030066475.1. Next base: position 6,440 of record JASJBO010000270.1, on the reverse strand, counting down.
GAGAACGGAAGCGGCGGCCCCGGGTCGCCGGCGGGCGGCCACTCGGCGCTCCGCGCGCCAACCACCGGGGGCTCGGCGACAGCCGGCGGCGCGGCCGGATCCGGCTCGACCGGGGGAATCGGCTCGGCGTGGGGCAGCGCTGCCGGCACCTCGCGCTCGGCGGGCGACGCGGCCGGCCGGGGGGCGGGCGGCGGGGCGTCCTCCGACCGCAGCCCCAGATAGAGACCGATCGCGAGCAGCACACCGAGCCCGGCAGCAGCCGCCAGTCGCACGGGTCAGCGCTTCTTGGAGACCTGGAGGCGGATCACCGCACGCTGGAGCGCGGCCTCTTCCAGCCGGAAGCGGTTCGACTCCTCGCGGTCCTCGCGCAGCCGCTCGACCTCGGCCTCCGCGCGCACCCGCGCCCGCTCCGCGCGCGCCTCGTCGATCTGGTCGGAGAACTCGCAGGTGCTCACCATCACTACGACGCGCTCGGCGCTCACCTCGGCAAAGCCGTCGGAGACCGCCGCGTAGCGCGGCGCGGCGCCGGCCGACTCGATGTCGAGCTCGCCGATGCGCAGCGGCGACAGGAAGCGCTCGTGGTGCTCGAGCACACCGAAGTCGCCCTCGGTGCCGGGCAGCACCACGGTCTCCACCGGGCCGTGGAACGCCTCCCCCTGCGGTGTCACGATGGTGAGATCGATCGGCATGACGGGCTCCCGAGCCGGCTAGACCAGCTTCTTCGCCTTCTCGACCGCCTCTTCGATGGTTCCGACCATGAAGAAGGCCTGCTCGGGCAGGGCGTCGTGCTTGCCCTCGAGGATCTCCTTGAAGCCGCGCACCGTATCCTCTTGCCGCACGTAGACGCCCGGGGTGCCGGTGAACTGCTCGCCGACGTGGAAGGGCTGCGACAGGAAGCGCTCGAGCTTGCGCGCGCGCGCCACCGTGACCTTGTCCTCCTCGCTCAGCTCGTCCATCCCGAGGATCGCGATGATGTCCTGCAGGTCCTTGTACTTCTGGAGCACCTGCTGCACGCCGCGCGCCACCCCGTAGTGCTCCTCGCCCAGCACCAGGGGATCGAGGATCCGGCTGGTCGAGTCGAGCGGATCCACCGCCGGGTAGATGCCGCGCGCTGCGATGTCGCGGTTCAGCACCGTGGTGGCGTCGAGGTGGGTGAAGGCGGTCGCCGGCGCCGGGTCGGTCAGGTCGTCGGCGGGCACGTAGATCGCCTGCACCGAGGTGATCGAGCCCTTCTTCGTCGACGTGATGCGCTCCTGCAGCTCGCCCATGTCGGTGGCCAGGGTCGGCTGGTAGCCCACCGCCGAGGGAATCCGGCCCAGCAGCGCCGACACCTCGGAGCCCGCCTGGGTGAAGCGGAAGATGTTGTCGATGAAGAGCAGGACGTCCTTGCCCTCGTCGTCGCGGAAGTACTCGGCCGCGGTGAGCGCGGTGAGGCCGACCCGGGCGCGCGCGCCGGGCGGCTCGTTCATCTGGCCGTAGACCAGCGCCGCCTTGTCGAGCACCGTCATGCCGTCGGGCGTCTTGGCCTCCGCCATCTCGTTCCAGAGGTCGTTGCCCTCGCGGGTCCGCTCGCCCACGCCGCCGAACACCGAGTAGCCCGCGTGCTCCTTGGCGATGTTGGTGATCAGCTCGAGGATGACGACGGTCTTGCCGACGCCGGCGCCGCCGAACAGGCCGACCTTGCCGCCCTTGGGATAGGGCGCGATCAGGTCGACCACCTTGATGCCGGTCTCGAGCGCCTCGACCGCGGTGGCCTGGTCGACGAACTCGGGCGCCGGGCGGTGGATCGGATAGGTCTGCTTCGCGTCGATCGGCCCGCGCTCGTCGACCGGCTCGCCGATCACGTTCATGATGCGGCCCAGGGTCTCGGGGCCGACCGGCACCCGGATCACGTCGCCGGTATTGGTCACCGACTGCCCGCGCGTGAGGCCCTCGGTCGTGTCCATGGCGATGCAGCGCACGGTGTTCTCGCCGAGGTGCTGCGCCACCTCGACGACCAGGTTGCCGTCGACGTCGCTGATCGCCGGGTTCGACAGCCGCAGCGCCGTGAAGATCTCCGGCAGCGCGCCGGGCGGGAACTCGACGTCCACCACGGGACCCATCACCTGGACGACCTTGCCAATCTCCGACATCGCTTGTCCGTCCTTTCCGACTTCGCTCGCCTTCGGCTCGCTGCGCGCGCCCACCTGGTGGACTTCGCTCGCCTTCGGCTCGCTGCGCGCGCCGCTCGCGCGCTTGGGGTCTTTCGGCTCGGTGGGCGGCGCTTGCGGCGGGCGGCCGGGGTGCGTCTTCCGGCACCGAGCGTCTGGGTTGCTTCGATCCTTCTCAGAGGGCCTCGGCGCCCGATACGATTTCGACGAGCTCCTTGGTGATCGCGGCCTGGCGGGCGCGGTTGTACTGGAGCGTCAGGCTCTCGATCATCTCTTCGCTGTTGCGGGTCGCGCTCTCCATCGCGGTCATGCGCGCCGCGTGCTCACCGGCCTGGTTCTCGAGCAGGGCGCGGTAGATCTCGACCTCGAGCGCCGTCGGCGCGAGCACGTTCAGCAGCGTCGCGGCATCGGGCTCGATCTCGTACGGAAGCCGCTCCTGCGACCCGTCCGTCGGCTCGGGGGCCATCGGCAGCAGCCGCAGGCAGCGCGGCCGCTGGGTCATGGTCGACACGAACTCGCTGACCACCAGCACGATCTCGTCGACGGCGCCCGAGACGTACCGCTCGGCCGCGTACTCCGCGACCTGCACGGCGTGCTCGTAGACGATCCGCGAGGCTCCGCTCCACGACTTGTCGATCTGGTTCCCACGCCGGTGCCGGAAGAACTCCACCGCCTTGCGACCGAACAGGGCCAGCGAGACCTCGTCGAGGTCGGGCTCGCGCGCCAGGATCTCGGTCTCGGCGCTCTTGATGACGTTCGCGTTGAAGGCCCCGCACAGGCCGCGGTCCGAGGTGATCACCAGGAACTCCGCCTTGCGCACCGATTCGCGCGCCACCATCAGCGGCTGCTCCAGCCCAGGCTGGCTGCCGGCGACCTCGACCAGGGTCTCGCGCATGCGCTCGGCGTAGGGGCGAGCGGCCTCGATGGCCTCCTGCGCGCGACGCAGCTTCGCGGCCGCCACCATGCGCATGGCGCTGGTGATCTGCTTGGTCTTCTCGACGCTCGTGATGCGCCGGCGGATGTCCTTCAGGCTCGGCATCGATCAGGCCGCGGCTTCCTCGCGCTTGGTCGCCTGGAAGAGCTTGGCGAACTCGTCGAGCGCGCCGACCAGCTTCGCCTCCGTGTCCTCGTCGAGCTTCCCGCTCTGCATCACCGCCTGGAGGATCTCGGGATGCTGCTCGCGGACGAACGCCAGCATCTCCTGCTCGTAGCGTCCGATGTCCTCGAGCAGGTACTCGCGCACCCACGAAGAGCGCTCCTCCTGCGGGGTCGCGGCGTAGATCGTCACCACCTGCTCGGCCGCGCTCATCGGCTGGTACTGCGGCTGCTTCAGCATCTCGGTCTGGCGCTCGCCGTTCGCGAGCTGCTCCTGCGTGGCCTTGTCGAGGTCGCTGCCGAACTGGGCGAACGCCGCCATCTCGCGGTACTGCGCCAGGTTGAGCTTGAGCGTGCCGGCCACCGACTTCATTGCCTTGATCTGGGCGGCACCGCCCACGCGCGACACCGAGATGCCGACGTTCACGGCCGGCCGGATGCCGGAGTTGAACAGGTCGGTCTCGAGGAAGATCTGGCCGTCGGTGATCGAGATGACGTTGGTCGGGATGTAGGCCGAGACGTCGCCCGCCTGCGTCTCGATGATCGGCAGCGCCGTCAGGCTGCCGCCGCCCTCCTCGTCGCTCATCTTGGCGGCTCGCTCGAGCAGGCGCGAGTGCAGGTAGAACACGTCGCCCGGGTAGGCCTCGCGGCCCGGCGGCCGGCGCAGCAGCAGCGAGAGCTGGCGGTAGGCCACGGCCTGCTTGGAGAGGTCGTCGTAGATGATCAGCGCGTGCTTGCCGTTGTCGCGGAACCACTCGCCGATCGTGCAGCCCGAGTAGGGCGAGATGTACTGCAGCGGCGCCGGATCGCTGGCCGTTGCCGCCACGACCGTGGTGTACTCCATGGCGCCGTACTGTGTGAGCTTGTCGACCACCTGCGCCACGGTCGACTGCTTCTGCCCGGTGGCGACGTAGATGCAGTAGACGTCGGTGTTCTTCTGGTTGATGATCGTATCGATCGCGATCGCGGTCTTGCCGGTCTGGCGGTCGCCGATGATCAGCTCGCGCTGACCGCGCCCGATCGGCGTCATGGCGTCGATCGCCTTGATCCCGGTCTGGAGCGGCTCGTGCACCGACTTGCGCTTCACGATGCCGGGCGCCTTGATCTCGACGTTGCGCGTCTCCGGCGACTCGATCGGGCCCTTGCCGTCGATCGGGTTGCCGAGCGCGTCCACCACGCGGCCGAGCAGCGCCTCGCCCACGGGCACCTCGACGATGCGGCCGGTGCGCCGCACCAGGTCGCCTTCGCGGATGTGCTCGCCCTCGCCCATCATGGCGATGCCGACGTTGTCCTCTTCGAGGTTGAGGACCATCCCGTTCACGCCGCCGGGGAACTCGACCAGCTCGCCGGCCATGGCGCTGTCGAGCCCGTAGACGCGCGCGATGCCGTCGCCCGCGGACAGCACGGTGCCGGTCTCGGCGACGTCGATGTCGCGGCCGTACTCGCGGATCTCGCGCTTCAGGATGTCGGTGATCTCACCCGGCTTGATTTCCAGGGCCATCGCTCAGCGTCCCCCAGTCAGGTTTGCGCGCAGCTGGTCGAGCTGCGTGCGCAGGCTTCCGTCGAAGACCAGATCGCCGACCCGCGCGATCGCTCCAGCCAGGAGCTTCGGGTCGACGCGCGCCGCGAGCTCGACCTCGCGGCCGGTGCGCCGCGACAGCGCGGCGCGCAGTCGCGCGAGATGCGCGTCGGAGAGCGGCGTCGCGGACACGACCTCGCCGCGCACCTGGCCGGCCGCCTCTTCGGCGAGCCGCACGTACTCGTCGCGGATCGCGGCGAGATCGCCGGTGCGCCGCTGGTCGATCAGGAACGCGCAGAAGTTCGACACGACCGGCGACAGGCCCAGCCGCTGCGCCACGCTGGCGAGCACGGCGCGGCGCTGCGCGGCGGGATACAGCGGACGCGTCAGCACCTCGCCGAGCTCGGGCGACTGGTCGATCGCCGCGAGCAGCTGCGCGAGCTCGTCGCGCACGGCGTCCACGCGGGACGCCTCGGTAGCGAGGCCGAACAAGGCGCGCGCGTAGCGCTGAGCGGCGGCGGAGCCTCGCGCCATGGCTAGCTCCGCGCCTCGCCACCGTTCTCGGCGGCGCGTTCGATGCGCGTCACGAATTCCTCCGCCAGGCGGTCGCGATCGGATTCCTCGACCTGCCGCTCGATCAGCTCGCCCGCGAGCCGCACGGCTGCGTCGGCGGTCTCGCGGCGCAGCCGCTCGCGCGCCACGCGCAGCTCGCGTTCGACCGCCTCGGTGGCGTCCGCGCGGATGCGCTCGGCGTTGACGCGCGCGTCCTCGAGGATGCGTGCCCGCTCGCCCTCGGCCTGGGCGCGTACGCTGCCACGGATCGATTCGAGCTCGTCGTCGAGCTGATCCATCTGCGAGCGCCACTCGACCAGCTTGTGCTCGGCGTCCTCGAGCGCGTGTCGCGCGCGCTCGATCTCGGTCTCGATCGCGCCGCGCCGCTCGGAGAGGTAGTTGCGGATCGGCTTGCGCGCCAGGAAGTAGACGGCGGTGACGAGCAACGCCAGGTTGAACCACGCCCAGAAATTCGCCCAGAGGTCGGAGCCCCCGCCGCCGGCGGCGTGCGCGGCGCCGGGCGCGAGCGCCGCGGCGAAGGCCAGGACCGAGCGCAGCCTCATGCCGCCCCCCGGCCGAGCAGGCGCTGCGCGATCTCCTGGGCGAGCTGCTCGGACTCGCTGCGCAGGCTGGCGGCGGCCGCCTCCGTGGCGGCGGCGAGATCGCTGCGCGTGCGGCGGATCTCGTCCTCTGCGGTGGCGCGTGCCGTGGCGACGGCCTCGGCGTACTCGCGGCGCGCCTCGTCGATCTGCTCGCGACGCGCGGAGGCCGCCTGGGCGCGCACCTCGGCGAGCGCGGCGTCGTGCGAGGCCAGCAGCTCGCTGGCCTCGCCCGCGATCTGCTCGGCGCGGTCGTTGGCGCCCTCGATGCTCTGGGAGCGGTGCTCGAGCACGTCGAGCACCGGCTTGAACAGCAGCCGGTCGAGCACCGGGACGAGCAGCACGAACAGGCCCAGCAGTACGACGAGCTGAACCGGATCCGGAACGATGACGAGGCCGCCCTCGCCTCCGGCCGCCCTCGCGGGCAGCGCGGCAACGGACACCACTGCGGCGCCAGCGGCCACCGCTGCGAACTGGCGGTTCATCGGGACTCCACGCACTCCGTCGATCGTCTGGGCTGGACGG
>JASJBO010000269.1 GCA_030066475.1 Myxococcota bacterium | reverse complement strand
GCCACCACGCCGATCCTGAACCAGTCGAACGAGCGCAACGCCACGATCCTCGACGGTCGCGGTCGGCTGGCGGCGCTCTCGGTCGGCATCCCGCAGTTCATGCTGTCGTCGACCCTGCCGGTGCGCTTCGCGCTCGAGTTCTTCGGCGCGGAGGGGCTGTACCCGGGCGACGTGCTGGTCGCCAACGACCCCTACCACGGCGGGGGACACCTGCCCGACTACAACGTCTTCGCCCCGGTGTTCGCCGGCGACGAGCTGGCGCTGATCGCCTCGATCCAGTGCCACCACGCCGACACCGGGGGCGGCATGCCCGGCGGCTACAACGCCGAGGCGATCGACATCTGGGCCGAGGGCGTGCGCTTCCCCGCGGTCAAGGTCTACGAGCGCGGCGAGGAGCGCCGCGACGTGCTCTACATGATGAAGGTGAACAACCGCACGCCGAGCTTCATGGGCGACCTGCGCGCACAGATCGGCGCCGCCCAGATCGGGGTGCGACGGCTGGGGGAGATCGTCGAGCGCTACGGGGCCGACGCGGTGCGCGGCGCCGTGGACCACTCGATCGCCTACGCCGCGCGGCGCTTCCGCGAGGAGGTGGCCTCCTGGCCCGACGGCCGCTACGAGGCCGACGCCTGGGTCGACCACGATCCGATCGGCAACCCCGACATCCAGGTGCACGTGGCGGTGAGCGTCGACGGGGATCGGCTCACGGTGGACTTCTCGGGGTCCGACGAGCGCCAGGACCTGAAGGCCTACTCCTCGTTCGGCAACACGCGCGGCTACGTGGTGGCGCAGCTCGCCACGATGATGGACCCGGCGATCCCGAAGAACGAGGGGTTCTTCGACTCGATCGACCTGGTGGTGCCGAAGGGCTGCGTGCTCAATCCCCACGAGGGGCGCACGGTGGCGGCCGGCACCCACCACCCCGGTGTCGAGGTGGGCGAGGCGATCGCGAAGGCCCTGGCCCAGGTGCTGCCCGAGCGCTCGTGCCCGCAGATCTACAAGCTCGGCATGCCGACGGTGATCTACGGCCAGCAGCCCGACAGCGGCGAGGTGTTCGTCGACCACTCGGTGGACGTGCTGGCCGCCTACTGCAACGCCGTGAAGGACCAGGACGGCTGGGGCTCGATGCCGGCCTCGTTCGGCAACCTGATCCGCGCCACCGCCGAGATCAACGAGTCGATCTTCCCGGTGCGACACGAGTGCTGCGACTACCGCACGGACAGCGGCGGACCCGGCCAGTGGCGCGGCTGTCCGGGCTCGCGCGTGGTGAAGCGGGTGCTGGTGCCGGCCTCGGTCACCACCTACATGGTGGGGATGAAGTACCCGATGTCGGGCGTGGCGGGCGGCGCGGACGGCGCGCCGAACCACCTGACGGTGCGCGCGGGCACCGAGCACGCCGAGCCGGTGCCGTGCATGGCCAACGCGATCCCGCACGGGGCGGGCGAGGCCTTCGAGTACCTGTACGGCGGCGGTGGCGGCTGGGGCGACCCGCTCGAACGCGATCCTCGGGCCGTGTGCGAGGACGCGCTCGACGAGTACGTTTCGGTCGAGGCGGCCGAGCGCGACTACGGCGTCGTGCTGAGGGGATCGGTCGAGGGCTGCGACCTCGCCGTCGACGCGGAGGCCACCCGCGCGCTGCGCGAGCGGCTGCGCGCCGCCCGCGCCGGGCAGGGCGGGGCGTAGTCGCGCGCATGGCCCCGAGCTACCGGATCGGCGTCGACGTGGGCGGCACCTTCACCGACTTCGTGCTGGTGCGCGGGGACGGCTCGCTCGCGCTGCGCAAGACACCCACCACGCTGCCCGACCAGTCGCTGGGCGTGATGCGCGGCATCGAGGTGCTGGCCGAGGCCGAGGGCTGCTCGGCCCGCGAGCTGCTCGCGGCCACGGAGCTGGTGGTGCACGGGACCACCACGGCAGACAACACGATGATCGAGATGACCGGCGCCGTGACGGGCCTGCTCACCACCGAGGGGCACCGCGACGAAATCGAGCTGCGGCGCGGCTTCAAGGAGGACATCTGGGACCCCGCCGCGCCGCCGCCGGTGCCGATCGCACCGCGCCGCCGCCGCCTGGGCGTCCCCGAGCGGCTCGACTTCCGCGGTGAGGTGGTGCGCCCGCTCGACGAGGACGCCGTGCGCGCCGCGGCCCGGCGCCTGGCGCGCCAGGACGTCGAGTCGGTCGCGGTGTGCCTGCTGTTCTCGTACGTGAACCCCGCCCACGAGCAGCGCGTGCGCGAGATCCTGGCCGAGGAGCTGCCCCGGGCCCGGGTCTCGCTCTCGCACGAGGTGATGCCGACGGCGCCCGAGTTCGAGCGTACCTCGACCACGTTGGTCGACGCCTACGTCGGCCCGCGCGTCGAGACCTACCTGCGCCGGCTCGAGCAGGCGCTGCGCGACGCCGGCTACGCGCGCGACCTGCTGATCATGCAGTCGAACGGCGGCATCATGACGGCCGACTTCCTGGCCAAGAAGGCCGTGGCGGTGCTGGGCTCGGGCCCCACCGGCGGGGTGATGGGCGCCTGCGCCGTGGGCGAGCGCGCCGGCGTGCGCGACTTCGTGGCGGTCGACATGGGCGGCACCAGCTACGAGGCGTGCCTGGTGCGCGACGCCCGACCGCGCATCGAGAGCTTCTGGAACTGGCGCCACCGCTACCTGGTGGGGCTGCCCATGGTGCAGATGCACTCGATCGGGGCCGGCGGCGGCTCGATCGCGAGCGTCGAGGCGGGTGCGCTGCGGGTGGGCCCCGAGAGCGCCGGCGCCGATCCGGGCCCGATCTGCTACGGCCGCGGCGGCACCCGGCCGACGGTCACCGACGCCAACGTCGTGCTCGGCTACCTGAATCCCGAGGCGCTGTGCGGCGGCGAGTTCAAGCTCGACACCGACGGCCTGGGCGAGGCGCTCGAGCGCGAGATCGGCGCGCCGCTGGGGCTGGACGCGGTGGGCGCGGCGCACGGCATCTTCCGGATCGTGAACGCCAACATGGCGAACGCGATCCGGCGCGTGTCGTCGCACGCGGGCGTCGATCCGCGCGATCTCTCGATGGTCGTCTACGGGGGCAACGGCCCGGTGCACGCCGGCCAGCAGGCCGAGGAGCTCGGCATCCGTCGGCTGCTGGTGCCCAAGACCTCGCCCGCGTTCTCGGCGCTGGGCCTCCTGATCGCGGACTACGTGGTGGAGGCGCAGCGCTCCTACATCGCCCCCGCCGGGCGCGCCGACGCGGCGCACGTGAACGGACGACTCGACGAGATGGAGGCGCAGGCGCTGGACGAGCTGCGGCTCGCCGGGCTGGGCGCCTCGGACGTGGACTTCGAGCGTTCGCTCACGCTCTGCTACCCGGGGCAGACCTTCGACATGCCGGTGCCCGCCGTGCTGACCGACGGCCGCCTGGCCGAAGGCGACCTGGAGCGAAGCATCGACGCATTCCACGACCTGCACCAGGAGCTGCACAGCTACGCCATGCGCGACGAGGAGCCGGTGGTGCGCGGCGTGCGCGTGCAGGCGGTGGGCCGCACGCCGAAGCCCTTCCGGAAGGGCGCCGCGGGCAGCGACCGCGGGGCGGCGTCGGGGGCCGCCCCGGTGAGCCGCCGCCCGGCCTGGTTCGGCGAGCAGTTCCTCGACACGCCCGTCTACGACGGCGACCGCCTGGGTCCCGGACAGCGGCTCGAGGGCCCCGCCATCGTCGAGGAGCAGTTCACGACGATCGTGCTGGCACCCGGCCACCGCGCCGAGCTCGACGCGGCCGGCAACTACGTCGTCGAGCTCGGCTGAGCGCCGACGGCTCCCCGGACCCCGCCCCGGATCGAGCCGCCCCGGCGGCCGGCCGACCGGCAACGGAGCTGCTAAACCAGCGACATGCAGCCCCTCCAGCGTTCGCGGCGACCCTGGGGCTCGTGGCTCCTGGCGCTCGCGGCGGCCGCGCTGACGAGCTGCACCGCGGTCAAGAAGTGCGCCTACGAGGGGCGCGGTCGCGATCTGTGGCAGGAGCCGGGCCGGGTGGTCGAGTCGCTCGGTCTCGAGCCGGGCCAGGTGGTGGCCGACCTCGGCGCCGGCAGCGGCTACTTCACCGGGCGGCTCGCCCGCGCCGTCGCGCCGGGCGGGCGCGTGCTCGCGGTGGACGTGGATGCCGCGATGAACCGGGTGCTCGAGGAGCGCCTGACGGAGGAAGGCGTCACGAACGTCGACGTCATCCTGGCGGAGCCCGACGACGCGGGGCTGCCCGAGGCCGGCGTCGACCTGGTCTTCACCGCGAACACCTACCACCACATCGAGGAGCGCCCGGCCTACTTCGCGCGGCTGGGCCGCGCGCTGCGCCCGTCGGGACGGGTCGCGGTGGTCGAGTACGACGGAAGCGAGGGCTTCTTCCAGGCGCTGTTCCCCCACTACACGGCGCCCGACGAGATCCGCGCCGAGATGGAGCAGGCCGGCTACGAGCTGGTCGAGAGCCTCGACTTCCTGGACCGCCAGAGCTTCCAGATCTTCGCGGTTCCGGCTCCGCGCGCGCCCTGAGAGTGCCGAGCTTGCTGCGGGCAGGCCCTCCCGATAGCATCTGACGGACCGTCAGATTCTTTCCAGGAGGCCCGCATGCCCCGCTACCGGCTGATCGACGCCGACTGCCACACGGTCGAGCCGCCCCACATCTGGGAGACCTGGCTGCCCGCCGAGTACCGCGACCGCGCCCCCCGCCTGGTGAAGGACGAGGAGGGCGGCGACGCCTGGAGCTTCGGCGAGGGCAAGCCGCTGATGTACATCGGCCTGGTGGCGACCCCCGGCATGCGCTTCGAGGACATCAAGTGGAAGGGCTACACCTACGAGACGATCCGCAAGGGCTGCTGGGACGGCAAGGCGCGCCTCGAGGACATGGACCAGGACGGCGTCGACGCCGAGTTCCTGTACCCGAGCCAGCGCACCATGTACCACTTCATGGGCAACACCGACCGCGAGTTCCACCGCGCCGGCGTGCGCGCCTACAACGACTGGCTGAGCGACGAGTTCTGCGCGAACGACCCCGAGCGGCTGTTCGGTCTGGCGCAGATGCCGAACCTCGGCGTCGACGAGGCGATCGACGAGATGCAGCGCTGCCGCGAGAAGGGCTTCCGCGGCGTGATCCTGACCGCCTGGCCCGACGGCGGCGACCAGCTCGGTCCAGCGGACGATCGCTTCTTCGCGGCTGCGCAGGCGCTGCGGATGCCGGTCAGCATCCACATCCGCATCGTGCGGCCGAGCCGCAGGGGCACGGGCGCGCTCGAGGGGCCCGCCGCGATCGCGAACATGGCGCTGGCCGGGATGTCGCTGTTCCCCGAGGTGATGTGCGAGATCGTGATGAGTGGGGTGCACGACCGCTTCCCCGAGCTGCAGTTCCTGGGCGTCGAGACCGACGTGGGCTGGATCCCGGCCGCACTCGAGCAGCTCGACAACTTCTACTGGCGCAACCGCGCGCACACCGGGGTGCAGATCCGCCAGCTTCCCAGCGAGTACTTCCACCAGAACTGGTGCTGCACCTTCATCCACGACCGGGTGGGCGTGCGCAACCGCTACGACGTGGGCGTCGCCAACATGGCCTGGTCGACCGACTACCCGCACCACGGCAACGACTGGCCCTACAGCCGCAAGGTGGTGGGCGAGCTGCTCGACGGCATCCCGGCCGACGAGCGGCACCTGATCACGGCGGGCAACATGATCCGGGTGTACGGTCTGGGCGAGAGCTACGGAGGCGCCGGGTGAGCGAGGTCGAGTTCGACACCAGCGATGTCGACCGCTGGATCGGCGTCCCGACCGGCGGCGGGCAGATGAAGGAGCCCGTCACCCCGACCGACATCCGGCGCTGGGTGCAGGGCATGCAGAACCCGAACCCGCTCTACTACGACGAGGGCGTCGCGGCGGCCGGCCGCCACGGGCGGCTGGTGGCGCCGCAGTCGTTCTGCGTGTGCACCAGCGACAGCCACGGCGCGGGGCCGGCGATCCAGGGCAACATCCCCGGCACCCACATGCTCTTCGGCGGCGACGAGTGGTGGTTCCACGGGCCGGCGATCGAGCCGGGCGACCGCATCCGGCTCGAGCGCATGCTCTACGACTACAAGGTGACCGAGACGAAGTTCGCCGGGCCCACGATGTTCTCGCGCGGCGACACGACCTACCTGAAGGAGGGCGGCGAGGTCGTCGCGAAGCAGCGCTCCACGTCGATCCGCTACCTGGCCGAGGAGGCGCGCAAGCGCGGGACCTTCGACGACCAGACCGAGGACCCGCCCTGGACGGTCGAGGAGATCGCCGCCGTCGAGAAGCAGAAGCTCGAGTACTACCAGACCTTCCTCGAGCTGGGACATGGGCGCCGCACCGGCGTCGAGGTGGGGCAGCGGCTGCCGACGCGTCCGATCGGGCCGCACACCATCGCGAGCTTCACGAGCGAGTGGCGCGCCTTCCTGATGTCGGTGTGGGGCACCTTCGCCGAGGACGGCGGGAAGTCGTCGCTCTATCAATCGGGGTGGCTGCCGGAGATGTCGCGCGACCTCGAGCTGGCGAAGACCGACCCGACGCAGGCCGACGGGCTCTACCACGGGCCCTCGCGCGGGCACGTGCAGGCCGAGTACGCCCAGCTCATCGGCATGCCGCGCGGCTACGGCTACGGGGCCTCGATGGGCGCCTGGATCCTCGACTACCTGACCAACTGGGTGGGCGAGCACGGCTTCGTGATCCACAGCGATGCCAAGTACCGCTCGCCGGCCCTGACCGGAGACGTGACCTACCTGAACGGCGAGGTCGTCGACCGGGTCGACGGCGGGTCGGTCGCGGTGGTGGACGTGTTCATGACGAACCAGCGCGGCGAGGCGATGGCGAAGGGCACGGCCGAGCTGCGGCTGCCCGAGGCCTGACGGCGTCCGGCGCGATGGGCGACGGCGCGCACGAGCTCCAGCTCCGGCTGCAGCCGGACCCGACGCGCCTGACGCTGCCCCGTTTCCTGGCCGACGTGCGCGAGCGCCACGCCGAGCGCACGGCGCTGCGCTTCGAGGGACGGGACGTCCGCTACGCCGAGCTGGCGGAGGGGGCGCGCGCGCTGGCGCGAGCCCTGATCGCCGCCGGCGTCGGCAAGGGTGCGCGCGTCGGCGTGCTCGTGACGAACCGCCCCGAGTGGGTGACCAGCGTGTTCGGGGCCGCGCTCACCGGGGCGGTGCCGGTCCCGGTGAGCACGTTCGCGACGCCCGAAGAGCGGGACTGGATCCTGCGACACGCCGACGTGTCGACGTTGCTGCTCCAACGCACGCTGCGCCAGCGCGACTTCCTGACGGAGCTGCTGGAGGGGCATCCGGAGATCGGCGCCGGCACGGCCGGCGCGCTGCGCTGCGCCGCGCTGCCCCAGCTCCGCCGCGTGGTGAGCCTGGACGACGGGCCGGTGCACGGGGGCGTCGAGGCGCTGGGCGCGTTCCAGTCGCGCGGCGAGTCGGTGCCGGACGCGCTGCTCGACGCCGCGGCCGCCGAGGTGTACCCGGCCGACGACGGCCTGCTGATCTACACCTCGGGCACCACCGCGAACCCCAAGGGCGTGCTGCACTTCCAGCGCGCGCCGGTGATCCAGAGCTGGCGCTTCGCGGAGCTGATGCGGCTCGAGCCCGACGACCGCGTCTTCACGGCGCAGCCCTTCTTCTGGACGGCCGGCATCGCCATGTCGCTCGGGGCGACGCTCGCCGCCGGCGCGTGCCTGGTGCTGCAGGAGACCTTCGAGCCCGCCGCGGCGCTCGAGCTGATCGAGCGCGAGCGCGTCACCACCGTGCACGCCTTCCCGCACCAGGAGAAGGCGCTCGGCGAGGTGCCGGGGAGCGAGGCGCGCGACCTCGGGTCGGTGCGCAAGACGCGCTTCACGTCGCCGCTGGCGCGGCTCGCCGGGATCGAGAAGAACGACTGGGGCGTCGACGCCTCGTTCGGCCTGTCGGAGACCTTCACGCTGGCGTCGATGCTGCCCGCCGACGCGCCGGCCGAGCAGCGCGCCGGCTCGAGCGGGCTGCCGCTGCCCGGCACCGAGATCGTGATCGTGGACCCCGACAGCGGCGCGCCGGTGCCGGTGGGGCAGGCCGGCGAGATCGCGGTGCGCGGCGCCACCTTCATGCGCGGCTACCACAAGGCGCCGCCCGAGAGCTGGCTCGACGCGCGCGGCTTCTTCCGCACCCAGGACGGCGGCTGGCTCGACGACGCCGGCCACCTGCACTGGACCGGCCGTCTCTCGGGCCTGATCAAGACCGGCGGCGCCAACGTGTCCCCGGTCGAGATCGAGCGCGCCGCCGCCGCCCATCCGGACGTGAAGGTGGGTGTCGCCCTCGGCGTGCCGCATCCCACGCTGGGCGAGGCGCTGGTGCTGTGCGTGGTGCCGACCGAGGGCGCGCGCGCCGACGAGGCGGCGCTGCGCGGCTTCCTGCGCGAGCGCCTCTCTGCCTACAAGGTCCCGCGCCGCGTCCTCTTCTTCGCCGCTGCGGATCTCCAGTACACCGCCAACCAGAAGGTCCAGACCGCCCAGCTGCGCGAGGCCGCGCTGCGGCGGCTCGAAGCCGAAGCCGCCGACGGGGACGTTGGTTGAGTAGTTCAGTAGTTACCGCTGGGGAACTACTGAACTACTTAACCAACGTCCCCGCGTCTCACGCGAAGAAGTCGTTGCCCTTGTCGTCGACGACGATGAAGGCGGGGAAGTCCTCGACGTCGATGCGCCAGATGGCTTCCATGCCGAGCTCCTCGTACTCGACGACCTCGACCTTCTTGATCGACTCGACGGCCAGGATCGCCGCGGGGCCACCGATCGAGCCCAGGTAGAAGCCACCGTGCTTGTTGCACGCATCGGTGACGCGCCGCGAGCGGTTGCCCTTGGCGAGCGTCACGTGGCTGCCGCCGTGCTCCATGAAGAGGTCGACGTAGGAGTCCATGCGGCCCGCGGTGGTGGGGCCGAACGAGCCCGAGGCGTAGCCCTCCGGCGTCTTGGCGGGGCCGGCGTAGTAGATGATGTGGTCCTTGAAGTACTGGGGGAGCCCCTCGCCGCGGTCGATGCGCTCCTTGAGCTTGGCGTGGGCGATGTCGCGCGCCACGATGATCGAGCCGGTGAGGGACAGCCGCGTCTTGATCGGGTACTGCGACAGGGTGCGGCGGATCTCGTCCATGGGTCGGTTCAGGTCGACCCGCACGGTGTCGCTCCCGAGCTGGGCCTCGTCCACCTCGGGCAGGAAGCGTGCCGGATTCGTCTCGAGCTGCTCGAGGAAGAGCCCCTCGCGCGTGATCTTCGCCAGCGCCTGCCGGTCGGCCGAGCACGAGACGCCGATGCCCACCGGCAGCGACGCGCCGTGCCGCGGCAGCCGGATCACGCGCACGTCGTGGCAGAAGTACTTGCCGCCGAACTGGGCGCCGATGCCCAGCTCGCGCGAGAGCTTCAGCACCTCGCGCTCCAGCTCGACGTCGCGGAAGGCGCGGCCGCTGGCGCTGCCCGTGGTGGGCAACGTGTCGAGGTAGCGGCAGCTGGCCAGCTTCACGGTCTTGAGGGTGAACTCGGCCGAGGTGCCGCCCACGACGATGGCGAGGTGGTAGGGCGGGCACGCCGCGGTGCCGAGGCTGCGCATCTTCTCCTCGATGAAGGCGAGCAGCGTGTCGGGGTTCAGGATGGCGCGCGTCTCCTGAAACAGGAAGCTCTTGTTGGCCGAGCCGCCGCCCTTGGTGACGAACAGGAAGTGGTACTCGTCGCCCGGCGTCGCGTACAGCTCGATCTGGGCGGGCAGGTTGGTGCGGGTGTTGGCCTCCTCGTACATCGAGAGTGGCGCCATCTGCGAGTAGCGCAGGTTCGTCTCGGTGTAGGTCCGGTGGATGCCGCGCGACAGCGCCTCGGCGTCGTCGCCCTCGGTGAGCACCTGCTGGCCCTTGTGGCCCACCACGATCGCCGTGCCGGTGTCCTGGCACGAGGGCAGGATCATGCCGGCGGAGACGTTGGCGTTCTTCAGCATCTGGAGCGCCACGAAGCGGTCGTTGTCGCTCGCCTCGGGATCTTCGAGCACCGCGCGCACCTGCTCGAGGTGGCCGGGGCGGAACAGGTGCGAGACGTCGCGCACCGCCTCGGCGGCCAGCCGCGCCAGCCCCTCGGGCTCGACCCGCAGGAACTCGCGTCCGTCGACGCGGACGATGTCGACGTGCTGGTCGGTGAGCTGGCGGTACGGCGCCGTGTCCTCGCCGAGCTCGAAGATGGGCTGGTACTGGAACTCGCTCATCGTATCTCTCCGTATGGCGCTGGCGCGAGGATAACGGTCCGGCCCGGGGTCAGCCCTCGACCGCGAACACGTGCCAGCGGGCGCCCCGGGCGTGCAGGTCGGTGACGACCCGGCAGCGACCGTGCTGCGCCTGCACCTCGGCCGCGAAGCGGCGCACCACCGCGAGCAGCTCGGTCGAGAGCGCCTCGTCGGCGGCGAGCCAGGAGTCGACTGGCTCGAGCGGCTCCACCACCACGTGGCCCGGCCCGGCCGGGTGAACCGGGCGCCGGGCGCGCACGCGCTCGCTCTCGAACAGGACCGGATCGCTCGACTCGAGTGCTCCGCCGCCCGGCGGCGGCCGCAGCAGCGGGTCGGGGTCGCCGATCAGGTCGCCCAGCAGCGCCGAGCGCACGTCCTCCGGCAGGGGCACCCGCTGGTGGTAGCTCTCCTGCTCGATCGCCACCCAGGCCGGCACGGAGAAGTCGCGCAGGCGGTCGCGCAGCGGCTCCGGTACGACGAAGCGGATGTACTGCACCGCCGCGATGCGCTCGTCGTCGAGCTGCTTCGCGTCGAAGCGGGCCTGGACCCGCGCGGCATCCGCGCCCTCGCCGACGATCAGGAACACGTGCTCGTCGAGGCCGATCAGACGGTCGAGCTCGGCGCGGATGCCCCCCAGCTCGGTGATCTCGATCAGCAGGGTGGCGGACAGCTCGCCGTCGCCGGGGATCAGCTCGTTGTACACGTCGAGCTCGTGCTGGACCTTCTCGGGCGCGCGCAGCCGCTCGACCCGCATCATCTCCTGGACCTGGAAGCGGATCGTCTCGCGGTCCTCGAACACCAGCGTGACGCGGTCGCCCACCGGCAGGCGCCGGCTCTTCTTGTGCGCGACCACGCGCGCCCGGTAGTCGTCGCGCAGCGCCTCGTAGGCGTCGATGCCGACCATCTCCTCGAGCGCGAGCGGCCTCATGCGCCCGGCCCGTAGGCGTGGCGCAGCAGCACCACCGGGTGCACCGGCTTGCGGCCCAGCCCCTCCTCGATGCGCAGCCCGGAGAGCGGACAGTCGGTGGCGACGTGGTCGGGCTCGAAGGCGCGGATGCGCTCGAGCATCTTGCCCGCCACCTTCATCGACTCGGCGTGGAAGCGCGCCCGCATGCCCCAGGTGCCGTCCACGCCCGAGCACGCGTCGATCACCTCGACCTCGGCGCCGGCGGCCTTGAGCAGCGCGCGCGACGGAAAGCCCACGTTCTGGTGGCGCAGGTGGCAGGGGGCGTGGTAGGCGACCTTGCCGAGCGGACGCGTGAAGGCGCGGTCGAGCCGCTTGGCGCGACCCAGCTCGAGCAGGTACTCCATCAGGTCGCGGGTGGCCTCGGCGACCCGCTGCGCCTCCGGAGTGCCGAGCAGCTTCGGGTACTCGTGCTTGAGCAGCAGCGAGCACGAGGGGCCGGGCACCACCACGACCGCGCCGGCGTCGACGTGGGGCAGCAGGTCCTCGACGTTGCGGGCGGCCATGCGGCGCAGCGTGTCGAGGTCGCCGACGTCGGTGAAGGGCATGCCGCAGCAGCGCTCGTAGCAGACCTCGACGCGCACGCGGCTGCGCTCGAGCACCTCCACGGCGGCGCGGCCCGTCAGCGGGTCGCTGTAGTTCACCGAGCAGGTCGTGAACAGCACCGCCCGGCCGTGCTCGCCGTCGCCGCGCGGGCCGCGCTTGCGAAACCAGCGGTCGACGGTCTCGAAGTAGTAGGACGGCTGCACCCAGTCGCGGTGGATGCCGATCGTCTTCTCCATCAGCACGCGCGAGGCGCGGTTGCGGTTGGCGAAGTTCATCAGCGGCGGCGCGCTGCTGCCGATCCGGCCGATCCAGTCGGTGCGGGTGGTGAGCTTGCGCGCCAGCCCGACGCCGTCGCGCCGGGTGCGCGCGAGCTGCTGGCGGCGCATCAGCGCCGGGAAGTCGACGTCCCACTCGTGGGGCGGCGTGTAGGGGCAGTGGTTGTAGCAGAGCTTGCAGTGGAAGCAGAGCTCGTTGACCGCGTCGAAGCCCTCGTTCGTGACGCCGGCGATCTCCTGGTCGGTCGCATCGACCAGGTCGAACAGCTTCGGGAACGACGGGCACAGCGGCAGGCAGCGCCGGCACTGGTGGCAGATCTCGCCGACCCGGCGCAGCTCGCGCTCGATCTC
>JASJBO010000036.1 GCA_030066475.1 Myxococcota bacterium | reverse complement strand
GACGCGCTGGTCGGGCGGCGGCGCGGCCGACGCCCCCGGCATCCTGCTGCTGCGCGGCGGCCGGCCGGTGCCGTGGCCGTATGCGCGCCTGCTGCGCGTGACGCGGCGCGACGGCGCACCCGTCGCGGTCGAGCTCGACGCGCGCGCCGCACAGTGGGACGAGGCCTGGGTGCTCCGCGACCACGAGATCCTCGAGCGCCTGCTCCGGATCTGAAGAGGCGGTGGCCGGCCGGTGAGTAATGCGCCCTATGCCCTACCTGCCCGCGTTGGCCCGCTGGAGCGAGAGGCTGTCGCGGAACCGCTCCAGGATCTCGATCTCGCCATCGGCCTCGATGCGGTCGTAGACGAGGGAAAGTGACAGCTCGGTCGGAGTCTGCTCCCAGCTGCCGCCTGGAGTCGCCGGGTCTCGGCTCACGTTGACGGCGATCTCGTTGGCCACGTCCTTGATGCGTTCCTTTCGCTCCAACACGTGCTTGAGGTCGAATACCGTGCGAATACCCACTTGTCGCAGCCGTACGATTCCCGACTTGAAGTACACGTAGAGCTTGGCTTGAGCGATCCAGTCGATCAGCGCCTGGCCGGAGAACGGTGTCTTCAGGATCAGCTCGATGACGTTCGCCTCCGCCAGGTTCTGGGCGTTGTCGATCCCCGCCTCCCCCAGCCGGTACCGCTGGAATGCCCCGATGCCCTCGATCATCTCGAGAGGAAGCGGGTCGGCGCTGCCCCTGCCCGGCGAGAAGATCTTGATGCGATCGCGCAGGTAGGCCAGGGCCTGGTCTGGGAACATCCCCGTCAGGAACGCGATCACGGGCATGTAGTCCGTCGAAGGGATTCCTCCCCCTCCCACCTCGATCCTCAGCAGGAACGAGAGCATCAGCGCGACGAACGACGCCAGCAATACCCGAACGCCGGCCCCGTAGTAGGTCCCGGGCGCCAGGTCGATCGTCGTCACGCGCCGCAGGATCGTCTGGGCGGACCAGATGAAGGCACCGAGGAAGGCGAAGGTGATCACGACGAGGCTCTGCTTCTGGACCGCCATGCCGGCTGCATCGATCTGATCGAGAAAGCGCATCCCCGAGAGAAGCGGGATGAGGTTGCTCTCCGAGCTGCTCTCGGCAGCTGCGAACAGGTTGCCTCCGAACATCAGCAGAACCGAGCAGACCAGGTAGAGGATCGAGGCGAAGGCCACGGGAAGAAGGTAGGCGCGGGGCGAGTATTCACTGCCGACGCTGGGCAGCAGTACGCGCTTCGGGTCGCCCGCAAGACCCAGAGCGGCCAGGATCCTGTCGAAGTCCTCCTCCTTCTTCTTCAAGCGGAAGCGGAAGAACGAAACCGCCGTGATCGGAATGAAGAGGGTGAAGAGAGCCACCCCGCAGACCTTGAGCGAAACCAGGACCAGATCCATCGCGTGGATTCCTCGGTTCAGCGGACGATATCACGGTCTCGCGAGCAGGCGTCAGCTCGACGGCTTCGGTGGGACCGCGATCGCTCCGCAGCAGCCGCGCTATCGTGCGCGCAGTGATCTCGTGGTCGGCGAAGCTCCTGATCGCATTCGTGTGGCTGCTGCCCCGAAACAGCGTGTCCCGGGTCGCGGGGCGGATCGCCTCGCTGCGGCTTCCCCAGCCCCTGCAACGCTGGGTGATCCTCGCCTTCGGTCGCGTCGTCGGCGTCGATTTCTCCGAGGTGCGCGATCCCCTGGAGAGCTTCGGCTCCACGCAGGAGTTCTTCACCCGGGCGCTCAGGGACGGGGTGCGGCCCATCGACCCGGCGCCGGACGCCTTCGTCGCACCCTGCGATGGAAGCTGGGGAGAGACGGGCGTCGTGAAGAGCGGGATGGCCCTCCAGCTGAAGGGCCGACCCTACTCCGTGGGAGAGCTGCTCGGCAGCGAGGAGGAAGCGCAGGACTTCGAGGGCGGAGCGTTCGCGACCTTCTACCTCTCTCCCAGGGACTACCACCGCTTCCACACCCCCTGCTCGGTACGCGTGGACCAGATCCGCCACATCCCGGGGAGCCTGTGGCCGGTGAACCGGGCGGGGCTGAGCGAGGTCGGGGGCCTCTTTGCCCGCAACGAGCGCATCTGCGCCTGGATGACTCCGGTCGACGCGGGGCGAGGTCGGCTGTGCCTGGTTGCGGTGGGCGCCACCATGGTGGGCAAGGTGCGGCTGGACTTCGACGATCTCACCACCAACCGGCGCAGCGCACGCAGCGAGACCCGCGTCTTCTCCGAGGGTCCTCCGCTCCTCGACAAGGGCAAGGAGTGGGGCCGCTTCGAGTTCGGCTCCACCATCGTCGCGTTGGCGACGCCAGGCCTCCTGACCTTCGGTCCGCGGCCAGACGACGAGCGTCTGCTGCTCGGTCGGCGCATCGGAACCCTCCACGCCCACTGAAGGCTCAGTGCTCGAAGGGGCGAACGGTCAGGCCGAGGCTCCGGAGGTGCTGCCCGGTCTCGCCGTTCATGCTCTCGTGGACGAGCTGATGAACACCCATCTCCAGCAGCTCCGCGTGGCAGCTGCTGATCGAGAGGCCCGTCCCGATCTCCTCGAAGTCCGCGGGGCCGGGCAGCTCGGGCTTCTGGTCGCAGGCCTCCGGCCAGCGGTCGAGCCGCGGCGCCGTGTACTCGAGCACCAGTGATTCGTAGTCGATCCCGTCGCGCGCGAGCGCGGCCTGCATGTCCCGCCAGAAGAGGTCGTGGTACTCGCGGGCGGCGACTCTGGGAGCGTCGACGACGGTCGCGACGCCCTCCGGGTCGGTCCACATCTTGACGTTCCTCATCTCGAGCCGGCTCCTGGCCGTCGTCTTCTTGCCCGCGTCGACCGAGAGGAGGAAGATGCGGTCGAGGCTTCCGCCCGCCGCTCGGTTGCGGAGGACGATCTCTTCGAGCGTGTCGAGCCCGGTGTTCTCGATGATGCCACCGTCGCCCAGGTGCCAGTAGTTCGGGTCGCCGCCGCGGCAGGAGGCCGGCGCCTTGATCGAGATCGGACCCATCACCGGGGGAAAGGAAGCCGACGTCGCGACGGCGAGCGACACGGGGAAGTCGTCCGGGACCGGTCTCGAGCAGCCCTGGCTCGAGAAGGATTGCGCGCGCAAGCCGTCGCGCTCGATCGCGTCCCGCGCGATCTCCTGCGAGCGCGATGCGCCGGAGCTCGACGCGGGCGGCGATTCGCGGATGCAGGCGTTCGAGAAGACGAAACGGCGACCCGAGTCGTAGCTTGTGGCGTTGATGAGGAGCACCGGTCGCGCCGGCTCGCCGCTCCCGGCGGGGTCGGGCGGGATCTCCCCGAAGGTCTTGCCGTGGAGGAAGCGCTTGTCGAGCTCCTCCTGGAGCGAGCTGGCGCGGCGGGTGGGGCTCAGAAAGCGGTTGGGCATGAGCTGTCGCAGCTCGAGCCGGTTGATGTAGTTGCGACGCATCGCGTCCATGTAGTCGTCGAAGAAGGCGCGCCAGCAGTCATCGCGTTCCGACTCGGGCTGCGCGTCGCACGGCGGCATGTTCGCGACGAGGAACGAGGAGGCGATGCTGCCCCCCGAGACGCTCGAGACGTGGGTGATCTGGTCGAGGAGGCCATGCTCCCAGAGGGCCTCGATGGCCGCCGCGGCGAAGACGGCCGCCCGGCTTCCGCCGCCGGAGAGCGCCAGCCCGAACATCAGCTCCCGCGGATGCCCGGGATCGACGCAGACGTCCCGCGCGACCGGCGGATATTCCGTCGCGTCGAGGGTGTAGTGGATCCGGTCGTCGAGGAAGAGGACGCAGCCGCTCGACAGCAGCGCGATCGGCACGAGGCTGAGAAGACGCCGTGAGCGCCCCATCGATCCCTCCCGGCGGTTCCGGGATCTAGCTAGCACGCTGCGCGCACCGCGTCTATCGTGTTTGGCGTGTTCGACGTCCTGACCACCGTTCGTCGACGCGCCCTTCGGCCCATTCCAGCCGCTCTTTGTCTGGTGTCGCTCTGCGCGGCGCAGGGTCTGTCCTGTTCGGCCCCACTCCTGGGTATCGGATGGGAGAACGGAACGACCGACCGCGGCCGCGCGTTCGAACAGGACCGCCCGGACACGCGCGCCGCGGCCGCGCCGGGCGAGGCCGACGCGCGGCCCCTGGTCGGCGCCTCGCTCGTCCGCGTCCTCCGCGACGCGCGCACCCTCGACTTCGCCGTCAAGGCGCGGATCTATCCGGAGGATCGCCGCTCGATGTTCGTGACGACGCGGCGCAGCGGTCTCTCCGTGTGGGACGTCGCGGTCCCCGGCGCGCCGCGCCTGCGGGCGCACTGGGACGGCGCGGACGACGTCGAGGGCCAGGACCGCGACGGCGACCTCCTCGTCGTCGTGGCCCGCAAGGGTGAGCTCCACACCTTCGACGTCCGGGACCCGGACGAGCCGCGCCACCTGGGCTCGCTCGCGCTCGCGACGAGCCCGGGCCCCGCCCAGGCCATCGCGGGCAAGGTGCTCGTCGCGGCCGGCAACCCGTTCCGCGCGCTCCACACGAAGCTCCACCGCCGCTCCGACGGATCCCGTGTCGCGCTCGTCACCGCACCCTCCAGCCGTGAGCTCCTCGCCGTGAACGTCGACGACCCCACGAAGCCCGTCCAGGTCGGCGCCGTCGACACCGGGGTGCAGCTCGTCGAGGGCATCAGCGTGCACCGCGACCACGCCTTCGTGGGCGGCTTCGGCCGCAGCGACGTCTACAAGGCCGTCGACGTCTCCGATCCGACGGCGATGCGTGTCGTCGCCTCACTCTCCGATCGGCGCTACCGGCAGATGGTGTCCGCGACGAGCCCCCGCCACCCCGACCTGCTGTACGCGGCGCTCTGGGACGACCCGGGAGGCCTCGGCATCTTCGACGTGCGCGACCCGCCCCGGTTCCGCGAGCTCGGTGCGATCGTGCGCGGCGAGCTCGCCGCCTCGAACCGCGTGAAGCTGTGGGACCACCTCGCCTTCCTGCCCCTCGAGCAGGAGCCGGGAGGATTCGCGGTCGTCGACGTGGGCGATCCGAGGGACCCGCGGCTCGTGTCGATCGTCCGCGGCGTCCGGGACGTGACGGTTCCGTACACGCTCGCGGTCAGCGGCGACCACCTCTACCTCTTCGGCAGCCGCGAAGCGAGCATGGCGGTCTTCCGACTCGAACGCGCGGAGCCCGAGATCTCGTTCGCGCTCTGGAACCTGGGACCGGGCGACGCGGACGCGATCGCCGAGGGCCGGGATGCCGACCGAGGGCAGGGCGCCCTGCGCTTCCTCGACGCGACCCGTGCCGAGACGAGCACCCGGGCGCGGACCGGCGCGGGCGAGGAGGGCGGTATCGGCTACGTCTGGATCGCCCCGGCGGGTCGCTGGAAGCGCGAGAACGGAATCGTCCTCCAGCACGACCTCGCCCACACCTTCTATGGAACCCTGCCAGCCTACACGGTCGTGTGGGATCTCCAGGTTCCGGGCGACTCTTTCGCACTCAACGGCTGCTTCTCGAGAAACCTCGTCGCATGCGAGGACGTCCCGCTGCTCCAGCTCGATCGGGACAACCGGCGCGACGCCGAGCTCTTCCTGAAGGTCGGCGCGACGCCCCGCTCGAAGAACGGCTTCGTGGGGCAGGGCGGCGGACCGCTCCGGGGCACCGGTGGCCTCGGCGGCTACGCCGCGGGCATCCGACCCGACACCTGGCACCGGGTCGCGTTCGTCGTCGACCTCCGGAGGGAGACGGGTCAGGCCTCGATCTACGTCGACGGGAAGCTCGTGCACGAGGCGGACGGGATCGACTTCGAGCGTTTCGGCTCCGTGGCCGAGGGCGATCCGCAGTCGGACGGACCGGTGCGGGACGGCTTCCTCCTGTTCGCCGACGAAGACGGTGAGATGACCGCCCCGGTGCGACTCGCGAGCCTGCTCTTCGTGAACCGGGCCTACGACGCCGACGAGGTCGGCGCGCTCGGCCCGCCAGGACCCGAGGGAATCCCCGCGCCCCGAGCGCGACCGGTCGCCTCCGACGGGCGCTAGCCGCAGCCGCCCGCTCGGACCATGAAGGCGCAGTCCGTGGCGTCGAGGAGCATGTGGATCAGCAGCCCGACGCCGACGATGCGGGTGCGGGGCCAGATTGCCAGCGCCACCCACACCACCTGGGCCGGCCACGAGTGCAGCGGGTGAAAGCCGATGCTACAGCGATTGGGATCGAAGAGGGGATCGGCCAGCAGGTGGTCGAGATCGACCAGGTTCGTCAGCACCATGATCAGCCAGGCGCGGCGCCAGCGGTCCCGCCAGGCCAGCCAGGCGACGGCGCCGGGGACGGCGAAGTGAAGCAGGCCGTGGATGATCGGGCGCAACAAAGGTCTGCCTCTTGGGATGGTATGCAGACCGGTCCCAAGCGCATCATAGTAGGATCCGAGGTCGGGGGCAGCTGGAGTGAGCGGTACCGGAAAGGCGCAGAGCAGGCCGTCGCGCGGCCTCCTGGCGCTGCTCCTGCTGTCCGCGGCCTGCGCGGACGGCCGCGAAGACGCCGACGTCGATCCCTGCGGCGCGCTCCGCTGGGAGGCGACCGCCCCCGGCGCGGACATCGTGCTCGTGGTGAACGACACCATGCGTCGCGACGCCGCCGGGGCGTACGGCGGCCGGGCGCGGACGCCCGTCTTCGACGCACTGGCCCGCCGTTCCGTGCTCTTCGAGCGCGCCTACGCCCCGGCGCCACACACCAAGCCTTCCGTCGCGTCGCTCTTCACCTCGCTCCAGCCCTCCCAGCACCGGGTCGGCACCCACCCGATCAAGCCCAGCCGGAAGAGCGGCGTGCTCCGGCGCAAGCTGCGCGAGACCGACGTGTTGAGCGACGAGCTCGACACGCTGGCGGAGGTGAGTCGGCTGCGGCTCCCACCACGACCTGCGTTACGATCCGTCGCTCGCAGAGGCCGTTCCATCGTCTCCACCTCCGCGAGCGAGACGCGTCGACTTGGGGGGAGTCATAGTGCGGACGAGGGCCACGAGCGCTCTGGGCGACTCGCTGCCTCGAGCGCGGCTCGCAGCCGCAGTCCTGGCGATGCTCGGAACGGCTGGCGAGGTGGCTGCGGGCGGGCCGTGTGGGCAGTTCGGCGACCCGACGTCCGTCGTCGAGACCCAGGGTGTGGAAGAGGTGGGCTCCGTGGCAGTCGCCGACCTCGACAGGGATACCGTCCCGGACCTCGTCCTGGCGCTCCATTCCTCACGAGACGACTTCCGCACGCCCGCCAGGGCAGTCGTGCGGCTCGGCAACGGCGACGGGAGCTTCCAGGCCGCGGGCCACTTCTGGGCCGGCTACACCCCTGTCTCCGTAGCGGTGGCCGACCTCGACGGCGACGACGTCCCCGATCTCGTCACTGCGAATCAAGAGGGCGACGACGTGAGCGTGCTGCTCGGCATGGGTGGCTTTCGCTTCTGGTTCCGGCGCTCCTTCGCAGTCGGCTCCGCCCCCGTCTCCGTGGCGGTGGCCGACGTCGACGGGGACACCATCCCCGACATCGTGACCGCCAATCGGGGTCCCACCTCTTTGCTGGACGGCGACGTCAGCGTGCTGCTCGGCAACGGCGACGGCACCTTCCAGGCCGCCAGCGCGTTCGCGGTCGGTAGGAACCCCACCTCCGTGGCGGTCGCCGACCTGGACCGCGACACCGTCCCCGACGTCGTGACCGCCAACGAATCCAGCGACGATGTGAGCGTGCTGCTCGGCAATGGCGACGGCAGCTTCCGAGCTGCGCTCTTTGCCGCGACCGGCCACGGTCCTTCCTCCGTGGTGGTGGCCGACCTGGACGGCGACACCATCCCCGACCTCGCCACCGCCAACTCCAGCGGCTTCGACGCCAGCGTGCTGCTCGGCAACGGCGACGGCAGCTTCCGGGCCGCGGCCCCGGTCCCGCTGGGCCACCATCCGGGCTCCGCGACGGTCGCCGACCTCGACGGCGACAGGGTCCCCGACCTCGTCGTCACCGACCCCTCCGCAAACGGGGTGAGTGCCCTGCTCGGCAACGGCGACGGCAGCTTTCGGGAAGCGACCTCCCATGGGGAGGGACTGGGCTTGCCCGACGCCGTGGCAGTCGCCGACTTGAACGACGACGGCGTCCCCGACCTGGTCGTCGCCGCCGACGACCTGAGCGTGCTTCCCGGCAGCGGAGACGGACACTTCGAGGCCCCGACGAGCTTCCTGGTCGCCGGATTTCCCGTCTCCGTGGCGGTGGCCGACCTCGACGGCGACGACGTCCCCGACCTCGTGACCGCGAATCGATTCGCCGACGACGTGAGCGTGCTCGCCGGCAATGGCGACGGGACCTTCCAGGCTCCGCAGCGCTTCCCGATCGGCGACTATCCCGTTTCCGTGGCGGCGGCCGATCTCGACGGCGACGCCATCCCCGACCTCGTGGTCGCCGAAGCCTACTACTACGACGAGGACCGCAGCTTCGTTCCCGGCTCCGTCGTCGTCCGACTCGGGACCGGCGACGGCGGGTTCGAGTTCGCAAGGGTCCTCGCGTCCGGCGACAGCTATCGCTCCGTGGCAGTGGCCGACCTCGACGACGACACCATCCCCGACCTCGTCATCACCAACGACTGGAGGAGGGAAGCGATGGTGCTGCTCGGCAACGGCGACGGCAGCTTCCGCCAGACGAGCTCCTTCGCGGCGGGCTTCCTGCCCCTGTCCGTGGCGGTGGCTGACCTCGACGGTGACACCATCCCCGACGTCGTCATCGCCAACGAGTTCTCCGACGAAGTGATCCTGGCGCTCGGCAACGGCGACGGCAGCTTCCGGCCCGCGCCCTCCCTCTCGACCGGCGTCGCCCCGACCTCGGTGGCGGTGGCCGACCTCGACGACGACGCCATCCCCGACGTCGTCACCGCCAACAGCATCAGCGACGACGTGAGCGTGCTGCTCGGCAACGGCGACGGCAGCTTCCAGCCGGCGAGCTCCTTCGCGGCGGGCTCCACGCCCCTGTCCGTGGCAGTGGCCGACGTGGATCGCGACAACGCCCCCGACATCGTCGCCGCCAACTTCCCGGGCCGCGAGGTGAACGTGCTGCTCGGAAACGGCGACGGCAGCTTCCAGCCGGCGAACGCCTTCCGAGCGGGGTCCCTCACTTCCTCCGCGGCGCTGGTCGCAACCGACCTCGATGGCGACACCGCGCCCGACCTCGTCGTCAACGACAAGGTGCTATCGAACTACTGCACGGTCCTGCCCGATCGGGATGCGGACGGTGTGGTGGATCAGGAGGACAACTGCACCGAGGTCGCGAACAGGTTCCAGTACGACGCGGACCAGGACGGCTACGGGAGCGCCTGCGATGCGGACTACGACAACGATGGGGCGGTGGGGGTATCCGACTTCGCCATCTTCAGGGGGGGCTTCGGCGTCACCTCGAGCGCGGCCCGCTACGACCCGGTCCTGGACCACACCCTGGACGGCGCGATCGGCATCGCAGACTTCAACGTCTTCCAACGCAGCTTTGGCGGCTCACCCGGGCCATCCGGCCTGCGCTGCGCCGGGACCGTGCCCTGCACCGCCTGGTGAGGCGATCGATCCGACCACGTGGGTCTTCACGAGGAGTGCGTCGAAGAAATCCCACGAGCTCAGGCCGTCGGGCGTGCGCAGCCAGAAGTAGGGCGCGTGCTCGCCGCCGAACACGGTGAATTCCCTATCTAGTGGGCGACCTGCTCGGCGGTCTGCTTGCGCCCTCTGGGCGAGTACACGGCCTCGGCGCCGCGCTGCACGATGTATGGCACGCTGTTGAACTTAATGGCCTGGCGGCGCGCCCACAGCGCGCGCACCGAGACGGGCTCGCCGGCGGCGTCGGTGCAATTCAGCTCGTTCGGCACCACCGTGTAGGCGCAGCGCACGGCGGTGAAGCCGGCGCGCTTCGAGAAGCTCCGCATCTCGATGGCGCAATCGCGGGCGCCCGTCGCGGGGGGGGCTCCCCGTGGCTCCCCATGGCAGCTTGACATAACGCCCATACCCGGACGTCTTGCAGGAACGCAGCTCTTTTTCCGCCAAACGGCCGATGCGACGCTCCTCGCCCGAGCCAAGCGTGAGCGTGTGGAGCACCACGATCCGGCGCTTATGCGACTGAGCGATCCGAAGGAACGCTGCGACCGATGCGCTTCGCTTCCCCGGCCGTGGCCGCGTCGGGATGCCACCCCTCGCTCCTGCACGGCTTGTGTCTCCGAAGAGGCTCCTTGCAGCAGCGCCCCGAGGCGGTTGAGGCGTCTCGCCTCGCAAGCCGACGCGTGACCGGGCGACCCTCGCTCTCGTTGCACCTGGGCGATGGCACGGCGCTTGCTGTTCGAGATCGGCATGAGGCTTCACGCGCCGACCATGCCGACCGGTTCTGCTCGCGAAACCAGCGGGGTGTCGGGAGCCCGACTCCGCGCGGCGATTGCGGCGGCTCCGCTCTGACCTTGCCGCCGTCGACGGCCGGTGCGTAGACAACCATCAACGAGTTCTCGACCCGTCACGACGGCAGTGTGGACGTGCAGTTCGTGGAGATCCAGATGCGAACGGCCGACGCCTGGCAGCTAGTGAACAAGGTTCTGGCGACCTTCGACGGGTCGGGAACCGATCTCGGCGACGTCCAAGTGGTTCTGCATAGAACCCAGAAGTCCTACACACGAGGTGCACCATGGTAGCGAAGGTGGTGGGCCGCCATACGAGCTGGCCCCTTCTCCTGGGTGGATTCCTTCTCACGCTCTTCTCGGTTGGTCCTGAAACGGCGTGGGCAACCCATGCAGCAACGACCAACGGCGAAATCGAAAACCGCCCAGCACCGGTGTTCAGGCGTGTCTGCTTGTCAGGCACCAACGATGGAGACTATTGCAAGCAGGATTCCGAGTGTCCGGGATCGGCTTGTGCCGACCGCAATGTCTACAACATCACGGTAGCGGTGCTCTACGACGCACCGGCCGCAGATATCACGTCGATTCAAACCTTGATTACGGCTATGTCCACCGAGTTGTTCGATGCGACGGACGGTCAGGCGGAGATCGGCATTGCCACGATCCACAATGACGCAATCAGCACCAACCAGGCCGATCTCGTCATTCATCCGTCGACCAACCCGACCTGGTGGCAGGCGGATTCCGGCCATTACCGTATCGGCGGGTTCATGGAGGTATCGATCAACAACGTGACCAACCCCGCCAACCAGGGCGACGTGCTCGCGCACGAGTTTTCGCATCTGGTCTTCGATATGCGCGATGAGTACGAGGATCGTCAGCCCAACTGCGGCCCGATCATCAAACAGTGCGCCGGAGGTGCCAATCCCGGCAACAACTGTGTTGCCGCTGCAGATTGTCCGGGTTCCGATTGTGTCAACATCGGCGATTGCCCGGTGCCCGCCGCAGGGGCCGCCGAGACCTGTCTCATGGATGGCAACGGTTCGGAGTATTGCTGGGGACAGGGCGATCCGACCGACCTGACCGACCTGTCCGGGGGAAATCACGACCCGACCAACGACACCGAACAGTCGTCCTGCCGCGGCAATCGCTCCTGCTGGGCGCAACTGGCGTGGTCCTGGCCGGACACGATCCTGATGCCGACCGGCGCCCCCGATGCCGCGGCGAACGGCAAGACGGTCAAGACCCCGAATTTCGTGCTGACCGACGACACCGTGCGCGTGGTTCTGGTGCTCGATGAATCCGGAAGCATGGACGAAGAGTCGCCGACCCGGATGCAACGCCTCCAGGTGGCGGCAAATGATTTCATCGCGACCGCGGAAAACGACACCGAAGTCGGCATCGTGTCGTTCTCGACCAATGCCGATCCGGCCAACGGTTACGCGAGTGTGGCCATCGCGGCGCTCGGTAACAACCGCACCAACTGGACCAACGCGATCGCCGGCCTCGGCACCGACGGCTGGACCAATATCGGCGACGGACTGGCCAAGGCCAAGGCGATGATCGTTGCGGCCGGCGGCGTGACGGCAAACACGTATGTCCTGCTGATGACCGATGGCCGTAACAACCGGCCGGAACCTCAGGCGACCGCGGATGCCGATCTCAATGCCAAGATCGCCGACCTGCTAGCGTCGAATATTCCGGTCTACGTGACCTGCACTGGCGGCGATCTCGGGCTGCAGTCACAGTGCGCCGAGATTGGCAGCGGCACGGGAGGATTCCACGCCGACTCCGCGGATGCCGCAAAGCTCCCGGAGAACTTCGTCGATTTCCACGAACGCATGACGGGCCATCAAAGCATCGATTCCATCTATGGGAACTTCGCCAAGATCGCCGCTGCGAGTCCGAAAACCATCTTCGTCGACGAAGGTTCGGAATCCGTCAGCTTTGCGCTGTTGTGGGACGATGCGGCGGCCGACGCCAGTATGTCGGTCGTCGATCCGAACGGTGTCACCCATCAGAGCCGCGCGATCCCCCAGGGACGCTACGTCAGGATCGCCAGCCCCACACCCGGAGACTGGATCATGCGGATTGATCCGGCCGCCGACGCCGCAACGCAGTTCGTTGCCCGCGCCTATACCCAGAACCGCATCAACAACTTCACCGCATCGCTGCGCCAACCTGTGGTCGAACCCAATGACGAGCTGTACGTCTACGCGATCGCCCGAAGCATTGGGGGCACGGTGACCCGGGAAGGCGAGAAGCTCACGGCGGTGGTTACCCTGCCCAACGGCGCCACCGACACGGTCGATTTGTTCGACAACGGCCGGGACGCACTGGGGCACGGTGACGACATGGCCGGTGATGGCATATTCACGGGTGTGTTTACGAACACCGCCCAGAAGGGCGCCTACAGCTTCCACTTCAGGGCTGAGGTCGAAGATTGGGTCCGCGGGGAGGAAGCGCACCAGCGTGACGAGAGGCTGAGCCCCCGGTTCGTACGCGAGGTCCGCCTGTCGGCCGGCGTCGGCGATCCTACCGAACCGGTCGTCAAGCCAGAGGACGAAGAAGACACGCCGGGAACCGCACCGGGCGACGATCCGAACTTGCAGACCATCAAGTGGCTCCTGTACGTCATTGTGATTCTGCTCCTGATTGGCCTGTACATGATCTGGTACTGCTGCCGCAAAGGGCGTCTCGCGGTGACGCACGTCGAATGACGGCAATGAGTCGAACCACGATCTCTCGTGAAGCTCTCACGAGAGACTGTGGTTCGTCACCTTGATGCGGCCGGCTCGAGGCTCTGGGGAAGATCGACCGGAACACCGCTCCGGGGGGTCGAACTCGAACGGAGCCGCGGCGGGGTCGGTGCCCGCTTCACCAGAAGAAGACTTGACAGACTCGTCCTCATAGAAGGCCGCAACCCTCACGGCGGTTCCTCGAAAACACGAGCGCTGTGGTGGACGGTGAGGATGTGCACAGCCCCTTCTAGCCGGCGGGCCACTCGGGCACCAGGCATACCTCGACGAAGCGCCACAGCGCGATCAAGAGCTTACGTGCCAGCGCGACAATGCCGATCTTGCGCAGCCTCTTGCTTTCTCGACCGGCGCGCGGGCGCTACCCGCGCCGAACACGGCCAGGAGCAGGCATACCACGAGCCCCCCGCGGAGAGCGCGCACGAGGGCGCCGTGGACAGCGGTGATGGGGTCGCGTCGCATCTGCCTCTGCTGGCGTCTCGAGCCGGGCCGGTCGGGTCCATCATCCGATGTGAGGCAGAGGTCGTCGAACGACGCGGCCCGACCTGCCCACGATCGCGGTCGTCGGCTACGTGCTCCCGAATGGTGTAGTCGTCTCGCCACGTCTCGAAATATCTGGCCCAGCTGCGAGCTCCAAGGCACTTCGTTCGAAGCGGATCGCCTGCGTCGTGTACCTTCGGCCGGGTAGGGAGGCGCGTCGCCGGCGTTCCGATCCGGCGAGATCCAGGAGGCCGTCATCGAGGAGCCGAGGGTGATCCCCAAGATCCCGGACGAGTGGAGACCCCGCTTCTGGATCTTCCAGAGCACGCCGGATCGCTACGACCTGCTCGAAGGCAATCGACTCGAGCCCGGGTTCGTCACGAGCTGGCAGGTGAGCCGCTTCAAGCAGGAGATTCGGGCGGGCGACTACGTCTTCCTCTGGCGCGCGAAGGGGAAGGTGAAGGCGAGGGATGAGGCCGCCCCGGAGAGAGGAATCTGGGGCTGGGGGCTGGTGATTCGCGATGCCGCTGGCGCCGAGCGGGTGCCAGTGCAGGTCGTGAAGCGCTTCGCGCGTCCGGTCGAAGCCAAGAGGCTCAGCGCAAGTAGCGGTCTGCGCAAGCTGTCGATCCTCAAGTCGCCGCAGGGCACCAACTTCGCCGTGACTGACGCGGAGGTGAGCCTGCTGGCTCCGCTCATCGAGCTGGTCGGTGGAGAGCCGCCGCCCCGACCACTCCTGCTCCAGCCGCCCGTCTCGATCTCGTCGCGGCGCGCCCTCGACGGGGCGAGGCAGATCGCGGACGCGATGGGAGACACGGTCGTTCACCTCGCCCAGCTGGTGATGGGGCTGGCGTCGAACCCGCAGAGCGATCTGGCCCGAGATCTGAAGAGCATCAGCGGACGCGAGGGCAGGCGCGCCGACTACCTCGGCCAGCTATGGCGGGCGCTGGGGAACGATCCCGACCGCCTTCCGGCGCTCGACTACGCCAGCTATGACACGGTGGACTTCATCCCCCGCCTCTCTGCCCACACCTTGCGTGTCCTCCTCGAAGCCGACGAGATCAGACGAGCCGAGCAGCGCGACTGGGTGGAACACGGGGACCTGGTTGCCGGAATGCGGGCGGTGCCCGATGCGGCTGCGGCGGTCGCACTGGACCGATTCCTCTCTCCTGGCTCCCACGT
The DNA here is from genome assembly GCA_030066475.1 of Myxococcota bacterium. The sequence continues at coordinate 7,750 of JASJBO010000036.1, read as the reverse complement.
CGTGGACGAAAGAAAGACGCCGGCTGCGGAGGACCCGAACGTCTCGACCTTCCTGGCCGACGCGGCGACGGGCCAGGACAAGCTCGGCGTGGAGGTGGACGCCAAGGCCATGGCGGCGCTGATCGCCAGCCAGAACCTGGCTCCGCCGCTCGCCATCGGCCTCTTCGGTGGCTGGGGCTCGGGCAAGAGCTTCTTCATGAGCCTGGTTCAGCGCCACGTCGAGCGGTTCTGCAACGCCGCCCGTGCGGCGACGGTCGCTGGCAGGCCGACCGCCTTCTGTCAGCGCGACCTGCACATCCGTTTCAACGCCTGGCACTACGCGGACGCCAACCTCTGGGCGAGCCTGGTGAACGGGATCCTCGACGGCGTCGCCAATCACCTGCAGCTCTCGATGACGCCGGCCCAGCGTCGCGACCAGCTGGTGAAACAGCTCAAGACCTACGGGGAGCTGATTCGAGAGGCGGAGGAAGAGGAGGCGGCCGCCGCGAGCGCACTCGAGAAGGCGAGGGAGGAGCACGAGCGGGCGCGCGTCCAGGAGCAGCTCGCTTCGACGCTCATGCAGGTGGCCGAGCGACTCGGTCTGTCGACCGAGAAGGAGCTCGCACAGCTCCAGGTCGATCTGCGGAAGCGGCTCAGCGCCCCCGGTCGCCTGATCCGGCACCTGCGCCGGGTCTTCATCCGGCCGAAGGGCCTCCTCTTCCTCGTGCTCGTCGCGGTGACGAGCGCGGCGTTCACCGATCAGGGCATCGCGCTGGTGCAGAGCGTGCTGCCCGCAGCCAGCAAGGGCCTGGCGGCGCTGCCGACCGGCCTGCTGGCACTCCTGCAAGCCCCTTCGATTCGTGCCGCCTGGACCGCGCTGGGAAGGGCCTCGGACCTCGTCGACGAGGCCGAGCGGGTGGAGGCCGAAGCCGTGGAGGTCGATCCTGCCGGAGATGCGGACGAGCAGCTCGAGCCCTACAAGCAGCGTTCGTCCGCTGCCTCCATGCGCCGTCAGGAGCTCGAGAGCAGGCGACGGTCGCTCGCCCTCGAGATCGCATCTCTGGCCCCTCAGCGTCAGCTTCGGGAGCTGATCCAGAGCCGCACCGCCAGCGACTCGCCCTACCGGCAGTCCGAGGGGCTGATCGCGCAGATCCGGCGCGACTTCGGTGCGCTGGCGGACCACATCCAGAGCATCGAGGCCGCGGAGGCGAAGAAGGCCCGACCCGAAGCCGGTGCAGGGCCGCCCCCTCCCGATCGGATCGTCCTCTACATCGACGACCTCGACCGCTGCGAGCCCCGGCGCGTCGTCGAGGTCCTCCAGGCGGTGCACCTCCTGCTCGCCTTCGACCTCTTCGTGGTCGTCGTGGCCGTCGACCCGCGCTGGCTGCTGAGCGCGCTCAAGTCGCACTACCCGGACATGCTCCTCGATCCCGACCGCCAGAGGATGCGGGCAGCGCAGGAGGAGGAGGTCGAGGGCGAGTCGTCGTCCCAGTCCGGCGACAGCAGCGACGATCGCTTCGGCGGCACCTACATGGCGACGCCCCGCGACTATCTCGAGAAGATCTTCCAGATCCCCTACTCCGTGCCCGCCATGCGTCCCAAGGCGAGCAAGGAGTACATGCGGGACCTGGTCGAACGCACCGAGCCGACTCGGGCCGAGAGTCCACCGTCTTCGCATCACGAACACGAGCAGGGGCCCGGCGTCGAGACGACGCAGGCCACGGACCAGCCGCAGGTCGAAGCGGCCGATGCCGGGTCGGACGAGGCGGAGCCGAAGCGCTCCATCGTCGAGAGGGCGGCCGCATGGCTCCGGGACCTGGGGATCCTCCCGACCCGCCGCGAGCAGCCCGAGGAAGCCGAGCCCGCGAGCCCGGAGCCCGAGCCGGAGGTAGCCGAGGAAGGCGAGGCCACCGGCGTGGCGGCGGCCGTCGACGAGCAAGGCGGGGAGGAGGCGGAGGGGCTCGACGCGAATCCCAAGTCGCTCGAGCTGAGCCCGCACGAGCGCGAGCACATCGAGGCCCTGGGGCCTCTCTTCCGATCGCCCAGATCGTCCAAGCGCTTCGTCAACGTCTACCGGTTGCTGCGCGCGACCATCCCGGACTCCGAGATCGAGGCCTTCGCGGCCAGCCCGGGCGGCGCCCATCGAGAGGTCGCGATGCTGCTCGCCGCCGTGCTCGAGTGCCCGGATCTCGCACCGGAGATCCTGGAGCTGGTCGAGCGAACTGCCGCAGCCGATGAGGCCGCCGAATGGCTGCAGGTCGTCCAGTCGAAGGCCCTCGAATCCCAAGCGCAGTCCAGGCTGCTCGGCGAGGACTTGGAACGCCTCCGCGAGTTCTCGGAGGTCGACCCGAGCATGCAGGCGCTCTCGCTCTCAGCCATGTCCGAGTGGCTGAACCGGGTGGAGCGCTTCACGTTCGCCTATTGAGCGAGCCAGGGAAACGGGGACCAGCCGTTCACCCGAGCGAGCGGATGCCCGAACGCCTGGCACGCTTGTTGCTCTCGACCTACGCGTAGACCGGCGGAGCCGGGATCATCGGGATCATCGACCGCGCGAGCGAGGCCGGTCGCGTGTCCGTCCGAGCCGTGATGGTGGGCGTGATCGTCGGGATGCGACGGGGCCGAGGCACAGGCAGCCAGGAGCATGGTCGCGAGGGCCGCGGCGAGGTGAGGTCGAGGATAGGCGCGTATGCGCTAGCGCGCCTTCCCCCGCGCCCCGTCGAGCGCCGCGATCAGGTGCGGGCGCAGCCGCGCGGGCGCCAGGATCTGCTCCACCGAGCCCACCTCGCGCGCGCGCTCGACGCTGTGGACGGCGTCGAACTCGGCGGCCAGCTCGGCCTGCTTCTCGAGCAGCAGCTCCTGCCAGGTCGCGTCGGGGTCGCCGGCGGCGGCGGCCTCGGCGCGCAGGCGCTCGGCGCGCGGGTCGGCGGCGGCGCGCGCGCGCACCTCGCGCTGCAGCACCACCTTGGCGGCGGCCGAGCCACCGATCACCGAGGCGAACGAGCCCTCGAGCGCGAAGGCGCGCAGCTCGTCGTTGAGCGCGCGCGAGAACACCACGTAGGCGCCGCCGTGGTAGCGCGACACCACGGTGAAGAGCAGCGGGCCCGAGAACTCCACCACGGCGCGCGCGATCTCGGCGCCGTACTCGAGCTGGAGGCGGCGCAGCGACTCGGGCGAGCCGTCGAAGCCACTCAGGTTCGCAAGCACCACCACCGGCCGGTTGCCGCTGGCCGCGTCGAGCGCGCGCGCCACCTTGCGCGACGAGAGCGGGAACAGCGTGCCACCAGTCCACTCGGCGGGGCCGTCGCCGGGGCGGTGGCCCTCGCGCGGCAGGTTGCGGCTCTCGATCCCGACGAGCGTCACCGCGTGGCCACCCAGGTGCGCGTCCCACACCACGGCCGTCTGTGCGCCGGCCCACGAGCGCCAGCGCTCGAGGTGGCCGCCGTCGGCGTCGACCACGGCGCGCATCAGCTGACGCATCGCGAAGGGGCGCTTGCGCTCGCGGTTGCGCTCGGCGTCGAAGATCCCGCCCACGCTCTCGAACTCGTGGCCCTCTTCGGGCTCGGTGGCGAACCCGGTGACGGCGCGCTCGGCCGGGTCGCGCGTGGGGTGCGGGCGCGGGCCGACCTCGCCGGGCGCGACGTAGCTGAACCGGTAGTGCGCGTAGAGGATCCGATAGGCGTCGTGCAGGTCGCGGGCGTAGTACTGCGCCTCGCCGTTGGGACCCATCACGCGCTCGAAGCCGCCAATCCCGGTCTCGTCCTCGGCGGCGATGGCGCCCGAGGCCTCGAGCGCGGCACGGCCGGTCAGCACCATCGAGCCGCCCGGCGTCATGATCAGCGCGCCACGCGTGTGCTGGAGCATGGTGGCGAGCGCGTCGAAGTAGCTCTGGGCGCCCACGTTCACGCCGTGCACGATCACGTGGATCACGCCGCCCGCGCGCGTGAAGGTGACGATCCGTCGCACCACGCGCGCGGTGGCGTCGAGGTTCTCGGTGCCGCTCTGCATCTCGATGCGCGCACCGCTCGACACCGGCACCCACTCGACCGGCAGCCCGAGCTGCTCGGCGAGATCGATCGCCGCCACCAGCCGGTCGCACTCGGGTGCGGCCAGCGAGCCCATGCCGCGCGTCGGGTCCGACAGCACCAGCACGCGCCGCATGCCCTCGGGCGCCTTGTCGGTGATCGAGGTGATGATCCCGAACACCACGCCGCTGCGGTTCTCGCCGTACGGCCGGCCCCCCGCGCTCACGGCCACCGGCCGCGGCGCCTCGGGGTCGAGGTCGTACTCCTCGAAGGTGGCCGGCGGCAGCGCGGTGTCGTCCGCCGCCGCCGCCGAGGCGTCGGCGCCGCCGCGGCCCGCGCCGGTGAGCATGCGCACGATCTCGTAGGGATAGACGTGACCGCGGCGCCGGGCCGAGACGACGCGCCGCTCGTAGTCGCTGGCCGGGTGGAGCAGCTCGTGGTGCGGGCGGCGCCACTCGATCTCCATGCGGCTGCCGGTGGGGTCGGCGATCACGATCTCGAGCTCGCGCGGCGGTGCGGCGGGCGCGTCGCGGTCGAGCACGCGCAGCCGCACCACGACCTTCTCGAGCCCGAGGTGGCGCGTGGCCGGCGCCAGCCGCCGCGAGATGCCGGCCACGGTGTCGCGCTCCAGGAAGACCGGCGGCGCCGCGAACAGGGCGATGCGGTTCCAGTGCATGCGCCGCTGCGGGTCGCGCCGGCGCAGCGCGCGGCGCAGGGCGCGCGTGGCCTCGAAGAAGGCGCGCTCGAACGCGGGCAGGTGCAGGCTCGCCTCGGCGCCGCCGTCGGGCGAGCGCCCGCGCACGTCGGCCAGCACGAACAGCCGCTCGTCGCCCTCCACCTCGCGGTGGCGCAGGTGGAAGACGTGCAGGTCCTCGCGCCCGGTCAGGCGCTCGAGCTCGAAGCCGGCCAGCCGGCCCAGGTCGATGCGCGCGGCGGTCTCGGCGTGCAGGCCGTGCAGATCGGTGCGCTCCACCAGACCCTCGTCGCCGCGCTCGTACACCAGGTTCGTGGCTGGCCCGCTCGGGGGCACCAGGCTCACGTGCACTCGTTCGCTGAAGAGATCCTCACCGAGCGGATCGGCGAGCTCGGCGCGCACGTGCTCGCACGCCGCTTCGGCCGCCGCCGCGTCGGCCACCGGCACCAGCAGCTCGAGCGCGTGGACGCACGGCTCGGCGCGGTCGAGCGCGGCCGCGCGCGCGCCGCGGGCCAGGCAGTCGAGCGCGCGCGCCAGCTCGCCCGGGATGGCAGCGGTGCCGATCACCACGCGCCGGTCGGCCAGCTCGATGCGCTCGACGCTCACTCCGCGCAGCACCGCCGAGCTGTGCACCGTGGCCAGACACGGCGCGTACAGCCGGCGCAGGTGGGCCACGACGGCGAGCGAGCGGCGCAGCTCGTCGTCGTCCAGCAGCCAGGGCCGCACCCGCTCGAACACCGCCGCCGGCGCCTCGGCCAGGTGCAGCAGCACCTCGGCCGGCGGCGGCGTCGGGATGTGCTCGGCGGCGGCGAGCCAGGCCTCCACCTCCTTCGCGGTCCGCCGGGCCTCGGCCTCGACGATGGGCCGCTCGAAGATCGCGTAGGCCGCCTCGAGCGCCGCGTCGGCCAGCGCGTTGGAGACGCGGCCGCGCATCCCGGCCAGCCGGCGCAGCGCCTCTTCGAGCGGACGGTCGTCGCCCAGGTGGATGCCGGTGCGCGCCAGCGCCTGCACGTGGCGCACGGCCGCCAGCACCAGCCGGTGGCGCGCGCCGGACTCGAGCTGCACCGAGAGCAGGCGCAGCACCGCGCGCTCCAGGTCCTCGCTGGCCTCCAGGTCGTGCACGCCGTAGTGCGCGAGCGCCTTGCCGAGCAGCGCCAGGAACTCGGGATCGCTGCCGGCGCCGCCAGTGCGCAGCCGGCGCAGGAAGCCGCGCAGCTGGGTGTGGTTCGAGGCGCCCAGCTCGCCCGACACCGAGTAGCGCGGCGCGCGCACGAAGAGCTGCTCGACGTCGGCGACCACGGCGAGCTCGTGGCGCAGCTCGGCCAGCCCCCAGCGCAGCGCCTCGGACAGCTCGGCGGTCACCGGCGCCTCGAGCAGTGCAGCCACCCGGTCGACGCGCCGGGCGTCCACGTCCCAGCCGAGCCAGATGCGCCGCAGCTCGGCGCGCAGCGCCGCCACCGCCGCACGCCACTCGTCCGCCGGCGCTCGCGCCGCCGTGGCGAGCGGGTCGTCGCCCCCGCCGAGCAGCAGGTCGAGCGGGTTGGGCAGCTCCGGCAGCGCCAGCGGCGCATCCCTCGGCCCCGTGGCTTCGCCCTCGCTGGCGTCGATCACCAGCAGCAGGTCGCCCGCGGCGACCTGCAGGCCCGCGCGCGCGTGCACCTCGCGCACCACGCCGCCGACCGGCGCGCACAGCGCCGCCTCCATCTTCATCGCCTCGACCACGCCCACCGCGGCGCCGGCCTCGACGCGGTCGCCCGGCGCCACGTCGATCGAGATCACCACGCCCGGTGCCGCGGCGCGCAGCTGGCCGGCGCTCTCGTCGCCGAAGCGGTGCGGGCGGCCGTCGACCTCGATGCGCAGCCCCGGGCCGCTGGCGTCGTACAACACGTGATGCGAGCGGCCGCCGCAGCTCAGGATGGCGCCGTCGGCGCCGTCCTGACGCCAGCCCACGACGATCGAGCGGCCGTTCTGGTCGACCCGATAGCTCGTCGCGTCCACCGCGTAGACGCGCAGCTCGTGGCGCGCGGCGCCGCGCGACAGCACCACGCGCAGGCCCTCGGAGCCCGGGATGCGCTCGCGCGTGGGGTGGGTGGGATCGGCGAAGAAGCGCCGCCGCGCCAGGGCGCGGGCGTCTCGGTACGAGATCACCGCGGCCGCCAGCAGCGCCTCGACCGCCAGCGGCGCGACCGCGGGGCGGCCGGCGCCGCCGCGATCGAGCCAGCCGGTGTCGACACCGCCGGCGCGGAAGTCCGGCGCCTCGAGCAGCTCGAGCAGCGCGCCCTTGTTGGTCGCGCCGCCGGCCACCACCAGCTCGAAGTCGGCGAGCGCGGCGACCAGACGCGCGCGTGCCTGCTCGCGGGTCGCGCCGGTGGCGATCACCTTGGCGATCAGCGAGTCGAAGTCGGGCGGCACCGACACGCCGGACGCCACGCCGGTGTCGACCCGCACGCCCGGTCCGAGCGCCGGCTCGAAGCGCACCACGCGGCCGGGCGCCGGCAGGTGGTCGGCCTCCGGGTCCTCGGCGCAGACGCGCGCCTCGATGGCGTGGCCGACGCGCCCGGCCACCGGTGGCGTGGAACCGAGCGGCTCGCCGCGCGCGATGCGGATCTGCGCGTGCACCAGGTCGAAGCCGTACAGCTCCTCGGTGATGCCGTGCTCGACCTGCAGGCGCGGGTTCACCTCGAGGAACCAGAACGCGTCGCCGCGCACCAGGAACTCGACCGTCCCGACCCCGGTGTAGCCGACCTGGGCCGCCAGCCGCGCGGCGGCGGCCTCGAGCGCGCCCACCGTCTCGGGTGCGAGGCCCGGCGGCGGCGTCTCCTCCAGCACCTTCTGGTGCCGGCGCTGCACCGAGCAGTCGCGCGCGCCCAGCGTCCACACCGTGCCGTGCGCGTCGGCGACCACCTGCACCTCGACGTGGCGCGCGGCGTCGGCGCGCCGCTCGAGGAAGAGCCGGCCGTCTCCGAAGGCGGCGAGCGCCTCGGCCGAGGCGCTCTCGAACGCGGCGGCCAGAGCACCCGGCTCCTGGACCACGCGGATGCCGCGCCCGCCGCCA
>JASJBO010000257.1 GCA_030066475.1 Myxococcota bacterium | reverse complement strand
CGCCAAGGGCCTCGCTGCCAGGCGAAGACGGCCTGATGGACTTCGCTCGCCTGCGGCTCGCTGCGCGCTCCGGCTTCGCCTCCGCTTGCGGGGTGCCGCCAAGGGCCTCACTGCCAGGCGAAGACGGCCTGATGGACTTCGCTCGCCTGCGGCTCGCTGCGCGCTCCGCCGCTACGCGGCTCCGCTTGCTAGGCCGCGCGGCAGAGGGGCAGGCGGCGCGGGCCGCGGACCAGGAACGAGTCCACGCGCGCGACGCGGTCGTCCACGCGCGTGAGCCTGGCCAGCTCTGGCGCCAGCGCCTCGAGCGCCACGCGCGCCTCGAGCCGGGCCAGCGACGCGCCCAGGGGAATCAGCGGATCCCGTCCCAGAGGCCGCGCGTGGCCCCCATCGGGTCCGAGAGCGCCCCGATGCGGTCGCCCAGCTCCACGACCGGTCGCTCGTGGGGGTTCCAGACCGGCCACTCGCCGATCTCGGGACAGCTCGGATCGCCGCTGCGGATGAACGCGGTCCAGGCCGCGTGCATGGCGTCGGCGAGCGTCCGGGGGGTGGGGCCCGGCCCCAGGAAGACGTCGACGCCGGCGCGATCGAGCGTGTCGAACGCGAACGGGATCTCGAGCGCGTGCGTCGCCCGCAGCCGTCCGCCGAAGGCCCGCGACGCCCACGTGAACAGGTACTGGTAGCTGGTGCCGCCGCTCGCGGTGTGCGCCTCGGTCAGCCGGATCGCGGGGATCCGGAACGCGTGGTCGGTGGTGATCGCCACCAGCAGATCGCTCGGCGAGGCGCCGGGGTGATCGCTGCGATACGCGGCGAGCGCCCGCTCGGGATCGGGGAAGTAGCGCGCCGCGATCCGCTGCAGGCGCTCGGCGTCGATCGACTCGAGCCCGAACAGGGTCATCTCGTCGCGGTTGGTGCCGGCCAGCACGCGGACGTCCGCGGCGAGGCCGGCGCGCACCGCCTCGAGCGGCGGCTGCGGCAGCACGCGCCCGTCGACCGTCGGCAGGAACGGCATGCCGGCCAGCCCGGTGGCGTTGCGCGCGGCGAAGTCGGGCTGGCGCGAGGCGGCCTCGACGGCGACCTGCGCCTCGAGAATCCGCTCCGGAGGAGCGGCCAGCAGCGCGCCGATCGAGTCCGCGCCGAGCGCCTCGGCGAAGTGGCGCGCGACCGCATGGCCGTCCTCGCGCTCCAGCACGTGGTGCGCGGCACCGCTCTGCGGCACCGCGCCGCGGAACAGACCGGACGCCGCCGGGCAGCCCAGCAGGATGCCCACGCTCATGCCGCCGGCGGACTCGCCCGCGATCGTCACCCGCTCGGGGTCGCCGCCGAACGCGGCGATGTGATCGCGCACCCAGGCGAGCGCGGCGATCTGGTCGCGGATCCCGTTCAGGCCCGAGCTGGCGTAGTCGGCGCCGCCGATCTCGTCGAGCTGCGCGAAGCCGAGCGCGCCGAGCCGGTAGTTGATGCTGACGGTGACCACGTCGCCGCGCCGCGCGAACGAGCGGCCGTCGTACCAGGGAATCGCGCCCTGCCCGGTGCGGAAGCCGCCGCCGTGGATCCACACCAGCACCGGGCGCCGCGCGTCGTCGAGCGCCGGGGTGCACACGTTCAGCGTCAGGCAGTCCTCGTCCCAGCGCACGGCCGGGTTCGAGGTCAGGCCCTCCTCGCGCGGCTGCGGTGCCGCCGGCCCGAAGCGCCGCGCGTCGAGCACCCCGCTCCAGCCCGCGTGCGGCTCGGGGGGACGGAAGCGGCGCGGCCCGGTGGGCGGCGCCGCGTACGGGATCCCGCCGAACAGCAGCACGCCGTTCTTCTCGCGTCCCCGGATCTCGCCGGCCTTCGTCTTCGCAATGCAGGGTTCCATGGGGTCGAGCATAGCCGGAGGTCGCCGTCGCCTGCCCTCGCCGGCTACCATGCCCCCCTCGGAGGGACGCCATGGAGCTGCGCGATCTCGGCAACGACGTCTACGCGTGCCTGCAGGAGGACACCGGCCTCGGCCGCTCCAACTCGGGCCTGGTCAACCGCGGCGGCGGCCTGGTGGTCGACACCTTCTGGGACCTGCCGCACACCCGCGCCATGATCGAGCAGTACGCGCGCGTGTGGCCGGAGCCCGCGCGGCGCGTGATCAACACGCACGCCAACGGCGACCACTGCTGGGGCAACCAGCTGTTCCCCGGCGCCGAGCTCATCGGCCACCGCATGTGCCCGATCGAGATGAAGAAGGAGAGCCCCGCCATGATGCAGGGCTTCCGCGACGCGGTCGACAGCGACGAGCCGGGCGTGGCGGCCTTTGCGCGCGGCCTGGCCGAGTGGGACTTCGAGGGCGTGGAGCTCACGCCCCCCACCACGCTCTTCGACGACCGGCTCGAGATCGAGCTGGACGGCGCGCGCGTCGAGCTGATCGCGGTGGGGCCGGCGCACACCCAGGGAGACGTGCTCGTCCACCTGCCCGAGCAGCGCGTGGTGTTCACCGGCGACGTGCTGTTCCGGCTGTGCACGCCGATCGGCTGGGACGGCACGTACGCGAACTGGTGCGCGGCACTCGACCGCATCGTCGCGCTCGATCCCGAGGTGGTGGTGCCCGGCCACGGACCGATCTGCGGCACCGAGGGGCCGCAGGAGATGAAGGCCTACCTCGAGTACGTGCTGGCCGAGTCGCGCGGGCACTTCGAGGCCGGTCGCTCCGAGCTCGACGCCGCCAGGCAGATCGACCTGGGTCCCTATGCCGGCTGGACCGAGCCGCAGCGTCTGCTCTTCAACGTGCACCGTGCCTACCGCGAGCTGCGCGGAGAGCCCTTCGACGCGCCCGTGGACCTGGGCGCGATCATCCGCGGCATGCACGAGCTGACGGAGCATTGGGGGCGCTGAGCGCGCGGCGGGAGGACACCCATGCATCAGGGCATCCACCACATCGGGCTCGCCACGCACGACATGGAGCGCACGCTCGAGTTCTACGAGAACGCGCTGGGCTTCGAGGCGAAGGTGTGCGAGATGATCCACCCCGAGACCGGCGGAGCGATCCGGCACGCCTTCCTCGACATGGGGCACGGGCAGCTGATCGCCTTCATGGAGCCGAACGACGTCGCGGGCGCGCCCGCCGACTTCGACGCCGGCATCAACCGCGGCCTCGGCATCCGCGGCGGCATGATCCACTTCGCGTTCTGGTGCGACGACGAGGAGGCGCTCGGCCGGCGCCGCGCCGAGCTCGAGGCGAAGGGGATCGACGTGACGCACGTGGTCGACCACCGCTGGTGCAAGTCGATCTACTTCCGCGACCCCAACGGCATCCAGCTCGAGTACTGCTGCTACGCCCAGGAGCTGGGCGCCTCCCACGTGGAGCAGCGCCAGGGCGAGGCCTGGGCCCGCTACCGGCGGGGCTGAGCGGCGGGGAGCGCCCACGCGTGGCTCCCGGGCCCCTTGACGATGCGCGTCCGGGCTGGAAAACTAGCGCTAGTTAGTATTTTGGAGCTCCCCGGATGCCCGCCGTTCCTCAGCCGGCGCCCCGCCTTGGTCGCCCCCCGAGCCGCCACGGCGCCGTCCCCACGGCCGAGCGGATCCTCGACGCGGCCGAGGCGCTCTTCGCCGAGCGCGGCTACGCCGGCACCACCCTGCGCGACGTGTCGGTGCGGGTCGGGATCCGCACCCCCAGCCTCTACAACCACTTCGACAGCAAGGAGGCGCTCTATCGCGCCGTGCTGGCGCGCGACGTCGCGCCAGTGCTCGAGGCGCTGTCGCGCTTCCTCGAGGGCGGGCCCGAGGCGCTCGCCGACCCGCGCCAGGTGATCGAGCAGATGATGCGCCTGCTCGCCCGGCGCCCGCAGCTTCCGCGCCTGGTGGGGCACGAGACGCTGAGCGGGGGCGAGCACTTGACGCCGATGCTGCGCGAGTGGATCGAGCCGATCTTCGCGCGCGCCCACCGCATGGTCGAGGTCTCGCCCGGCGCCGCGCGCTGGGAGCCGGAGCTGATCCCGCAGCTCGTGCTCGCGATCTACAACGTCGTGATCGGCTACTTCGCCGTCGCCCCGCTCTATCGGGAGATGAACGGCGAGGACCTGCTGTCGGAAGCCGCGCTCGAGCGGCAGATCCGGCTGCTGCGCGAGATGGTCGGCGCCCTGTTCGCGGGCGGCGACACCAGCGCCTCCCCCACCCACCGTCCGAGCTGACGGCTCGAGCCCCAGAGAGGACCCTGCCGATGGACCTGAACGTCGAGTTCCTCGCCTCCGAGAACTGGGACGACGCGATGCTGGAGCGCCTGACCTGGATGCGGGAGCACGAGCCCGTCCACTGGTCGGACAAGGACCAGCTCTGGATCGCCACCCGCTTCGACGACGTGGCCGCCATCTCGAAGGACCAGGACCTGTTCACCTCCGCGCTCGGCGTGCGGCCGGGCACGCCCGCGAAGATCGGCCTGATCGACGAGGGCGAGCCGCGCCACACCGCGCTGCGCAAGCTGATCAACAAGGGCTTCACCCCGCGCATGGTCGCCAAGCTCGAGACCGTGTTCCGCGAGATCGTGAAGGAGGCGCTCGACGCAATCGGCCCCCAGGGCGAGTGCGACTTCGTCGAGGAGGTCGCCGTCCCGCTGCCGCTGCTGCTGATCGCCGAGATGATCGGCATCCGCCGCGAGGACCGGAAGCGCTTCCACCGCTGGTCGGACGCCATGATCGCCGGCGACGGCAACCACAACAATCCGGAGATCATGGCCGCCGCGGTGCAGTCCTTCGTGGAGTACTCCACCTACGTGGGGGAGATCATCGAGGACCGGCGCCGCAATCCGCAGGACGACCTGGTGAGCATCCTGGTGGGCGCCAAGGACGACGGCGTGCTGGGCAACTTCGACGTGAAGCACCTCGGCCACGTCGACGTCAGCGACGAGCACATGGAGCTCGCCAACGACGAGCTGATCATGCTGCTGGTGATCCTGATGGTGGCCGGCAACGAGACCACCCGGAACGGCATCTCGGGCGGGCTCCAGCTCCTGATCGAGCACCCCGACCAGCGCCAGAAGCTGCTGGACGAGCCCCGCCTGATCCCCTCCGCGGTGGAGGAGATGGTGCGGATGGTCTCGCCGGTGCGCTCGTTCAGCCGCACGGCCACGCGCGACACCGTGCTGCGGGGCCGCGAGATCCTCGAGGGCCAGCATATCCTGATGATCTACCCGACCGCGAACCGCGATCCCCGCGTGTTCGCCGACCCCGACCGCTTCGACGTCGAGCGCAACCCGCACCACCTGGGCTTCGGCCTCGGCAAGCACTTCTGCCTGGGCGCCAACCTGGCGCGCATGGAGATGCGGGTGGCCTTCGAGCAGATCCTCGAGCGCTTCCCCGACATGGAGTACGCCGCCGGCGGGCCCGTGATGAAGCCGTCGGCGCTGGTCCGAACCTGTGCCCGGATGGACGTGCGCTACACGCCGGAGGCGTCGTGATCGACTACGACCCGTTCAGCGCCGAGGTGCGCGCCAACCCGCACCCGACCTACAAGCGCCTGCGCGACGAGGCGCCGGCCTGCTTCCTGCCCAAGTACGAGGCGTGGGCCCTGTCGCGCTTCCAGGACATCTGGGACGCGTCGAACGACGCGGCCTCCTACTCCACCGCGCGCGGCACCACGCCGGCGCAGGTCCTCACCAAGGACCAGCCGGTCACGCCGATGCTCAACGTGATGGACCCGCCCGACCACACCCGGCTGCGCTCGGTGATCCGCGGCTGCTTCCTGCCCAGGCACCTGCGCAAGCTCGAGCCGGTGGTGCGCCGGGAGTTCGAGCGGCTGGTCGACGAGGTCATCGACCGGGGCGAGTGCGACGTGGTGCGCGACCTGGCCGCGAAGCTCTCGGTCAAGGTGGCCTGCCTCGCGATCGGGCTGCCGGTCGAGGACGGCGACCTGCTCACCGGCATGGTGTCGCGCTTCTTCTCGCACGACCCCGACGCCGAGGGCATGACCCCCGACGGTCTCGCCGCCCTGCAGGAGCTGAACGACTACTGCGTCGACCGCATCCGCGAGCGGCGCGTGGCGCCGGGCGACGGCCCCGAGGCGCTCGACGCCCTGGTGAAGTTCGAGCTGAACGGCCGCGCCTTCGGCGACGAGGAGGCCGCATCGCACACCACCATGCTGATCATCGGCGGCTCCGAGACCTTCCCGAAGACGCTGGCGAACGGCGTGGTGCGGCTGGCGGAGCACCCGGACCAGCGCGCCGCGCTCGCGGCCGACCCGAGCGGCATCCCGGACGCCTACGACGAGATCCTGCGCTACGACATGCCGACCCAGTTCCTGTGCCGCACGCTCAAGCGCGACGTCGAGCTGCACGGGCAGACGCTGCGCGAGGGCCAGGGCGTGATGTTCCTGTACGCCTCGGCGAACCGGGACGACCGCGAGTTCGAGAACCCCGACGTGTTCGACGTGCGGCGGCGCCCCGAGCGCATCCTGAGCTTCGGCGCGGGCACCCACGCGTGCCTCGGCACGCACGTGGCGCGCCTCGAGGGCCGCATCACGCTCGAGACGCTGCTGGCGCGCATGCCCGAGTACACGGTCGACCTCGACCGCGCCGAGAAGCTGCGCACCGAGTTCGTCCAGGGCTACGCGAGCCTGCCGATCCGGTTCTAGGGTTCTGTTCCGGGAACAAGGCAACAGGAACCGGACATCTGTACTTTGGGCCGACAACCCCGGCGGGATCTAGGCTTCGAGGTCCGCGCGGCTGGGACTCCCGGCAGGATTCGAACCTGTGACCCACGGCTTGGAAGGGTGGGTAGGTGCTGCGCATAGCGCTTCGTGATTTTCTCGGTCGGCGAAGCCCGCTAAACGCCCGTGGCGGGCCTCGATCCGGTGGATGGACGCGGCTAGAATCGCACGTTCTTCTTAGATAGGGCCGAGTGCTCGGTCTGCCCCGACGGAGCCAGCGTGCGCCAATCCGCGAGCGAATCCGACTTACTCTCCGACCTCAAGCCCGCGTCGCCGGAGGACTATCCGGACTATGCGCGGGCGCTGGAAGCGAGCCGGCCGACCGGCAGCCACTACTTCCTGGCCGGCCTCTTGGCCTACCAGCGCCGCGGCCGCCAGATCCTGTTGGGCCGGGACCAGGGGTCGGTCTGCATCTACCGCCTGGAATCGAAGGACGACGTCTCGCGGCTGGATCTCTACCTGGCGCCGACGCCGATGGACCCCGCGGTGCTTGCCCGGTGCATGGAACGGGTCAACGACTTCAACCACGATCGGTCAGCGCGCATCCTGCGCATCGACGATGCCGATGCAGACGCCGTCGCGGCGGCGGGCTACCGGGTGCGCAAGCGCCGCGAGCAGTTCCTGTTCGCGCCGCCGAAGTACGCCGATCTCGCCGGCAAGGAGCTCTACACCATCCGGCGCAACGTCTCCCGCGTGGAGAAACGCGAGGACATCGAGCTCTGCACGTACTCCCTGGAGCACGCCGACGGGTGTCGTCGCCTGCTCCAGCGCTGGCGCACCGCCCATCGCGCGCAGCACGGCAGCGCCGGCGGTTACGGGTCCTCGAAACGCATCCTCGAGCTGGCCGGCCGTCTGCCCCAGGACGCGCTCACCGGCCAGGTGGTCCTGCGCGGCGGAGAGGTCGTCGCGTTCTCCTTCGGCGGCAACATCCACTCGAAGATCGCGTGCTCGTTCGAGCGCAAGTGCGATACCGGGATCGGCGGGCTGACGTATTACCAGCTACGCAGCTTCCTGCTGCATCTCGACGGTTACGAGATCGTCAACGACGGCTCGGACGCCGGCCGCCCGGGGCTCCAGCAGCTCAAGCAGAGCTTCCGCCCGGTCGCCATGCATCCCGAGTACCGCGGCTACCAGGACGGATGATGCCTGGGAAACTCACCAAGATGGAGCAAGGACCGCCGGCATCAGGTGCGCTCGAGGGTCTGACCCAGGCGACGCTGGACACGTACGACTGGTACGCCCGCATGGCCGAGGCGGGTCGCCCGCAGGGCTTCAGCTACTACTACCCGGGGTTGCTGGCCTACCAGCGACCGGAGCGACGGGGCATCTGGCTGGGCGAAGACGACGGCAGCCTCTGCGTCTATCGCTGGCAGATGACGGAGGGAACGCCCCGGCTCGATCTCTATCTCGCCCCGGCGCCGATGAATCCTGCGGTGCTGCGCCGCTGCCTGGAGCGCGCCAACGACTTCAACGGCGACAGCGGCGCTCGCGTGCTGCGCATCGACGAGAAGGATGCCGATGCGGTTGCCGCGGCCGGGATGCGGGTCGTCCCGCGACGTGAGCAGTTCCTGTTCACACCCGAGCGCTACGCCGACCTGGGCGGCTCCAGCCTGCGAACCGTGAGGCGCAACGTTGCCGTGATCGAGAAGCTTCCCGGCGTCGAGCTGCGCCGCTACGTGCCCGAGGACGCCGACGCGTGCAGCCTGCTATTGAAGCGCTGGACGAGAGACCACCGCGAACGACACGGCACGACCGGCGGACGCCACGCGGCGAGGCAGATGATCGAGCTCGCCGGCCTGCTGCCTGAATCGGCAGTCTCCGGACAGGTCATTCTCATCGATGGACAGATCGCCGGCTACTCGTTCGGCGGTCGCATCCATTCGGAGCTTGGCTGTTACCACGAGGCCAAATGCGATCCGCAGGTCAAGGGACTGGCTTTCTTCCAGCGACGCAGCTTTCTGCTGCACCTGAAAGACTATCCGCTGGTGAACGACGGCTCCGACGTCGGCCGTCCCGGACTGCGCCAGCTCAAGCAGAGCTTCAGACCCGCGGGCATGCAGCGGGAGCACCGAGGCTATCAAGATGTTCAGCGGATAGCCGAGAAAGGCCTTCACGCCGCCTCGTCGTGCGAGCCCCTGGGTGAGCGGGTCGGTGCCGATCCCGACCTGGCCGCGGCCGAGCGCGTGACTACGGCGTTTTCTGTATCTGGTTGCCCGACAGCCTGACCATCGATCTCAACGGGCGCCAGGCGCTCGGCTCCTCGCCCGACACCGACTATCTGTGGTGGGCCGGAACGGACGCGATCTACTTCCCACGCTGACTCGAACCGCGAACGCCGGACGTCCGGCTCTCGAGGGTCGCGCCGCCCTCAGGTCGTGACCCGGACGCCCTTCCAGAACGCGACGCGATCGCGGATCTCCTCCGCCGCGGGCTTCGGTTCCGGGTAGTACCACGCCGCGCCGGGGTTCTCCTGCCCGCCGACGGTCAGGTCGTAGTAGGACGCCTCACCCTTCCACGGGCAGGTCGTCTTCTGCGAGCTCCGGGAGAAGAACTCCTTCCGGAGCGCGTCCGCGGGAAAGTAGTGGTTGCCTTCGACCACGACGGTGTCGTCGCTCTCGGCAACGACCTCGTCGTTCCAGATCGCCTTCATGTGAAGGGCCTCCATCGATGGGTACGTCGGCGTCGGTCCCTCGGGGCCCGGCGGCACGCCGGGACGTCGCCGACCGCAACCGTCCAACCACTGGAGTATGCCGGCCAGCTCCCGGGTGGCCACCTCGATCGCGCGGAGCAGGGCGCCGCTACGAGGCAAGCGACCCCTGCATCCATCGCATCGAGGAGTACCTCGACCCGGCGCGGGCGTCGCGCATGCCGAGCGGGGCCGGCGTAGGCGAAGCTCGCTGCGCCCGCCGAGGCGACCGCAGGGGTCGCTCGATCCGAGGGCGGGCGGGACGGGCGTGGGTCGCGGCGGTCCGCCTCGAATGCCCGGTCGTGGCCCACGAACCCGCAGGCGTAGGCGGCGCGCGAGCGGTGCAGAAAGGCCGCCAGGTCGGCCCGGAATCCCTCGGCAGTCCATCGCGCCGAAGCGACATCGAGCGTCGATCGCGTGCCGATACGGACCAGCACCGAAACTAGTCGGTCCAGCGGAGGACGTCTCGGATGATGGACCAGCGCGGGGCCTCGACCTCCGCTCCCTGGCCCAGGATCCAGTAGTCATAGGCCCTCTGCACGATGCCGGCCGACTGCGCGATGACGATGAAGTCGTCGATGGCCTCGCCCATCGTGTTGCCGCGACCGGCGATGAGGTAGACGAGCGGCACGGCGACGCCGCCGCCCCAGGTGGTGACGACCTCGTAGCTCGGGTAGAGGAGCGTCCAGGCAGACCCCGCCTCTGCGCTGAGCAGGAGCGCATCGGCCTCGGCGCCTTCGCCCCGGCGCTCGAAGAAGTCGCGAGTGTCGTCGACCACGACGATCTGGACGTTCGGATAATCGCGCTCGGCGATGCGCTCGATGGCGCCGGACCGGCCGAAGGCGTTGCGATCGATGGCGAGCGTCACTCGATCGGCCTGGCGGAGCGCCTGCTCGGATGCGAACTCCTCGTCCCTGTGATCGGGCACGACGAGAGCCATGGTGGCGAACATGTAGGGGATCGAGGAGTACACGCTCTCGGCCTGATCGACCTCGGCGTAGATGCCGGCCATGGCGATGTCGAAGTGGTCCGCCTCGAGCTGCTCGAAGATCGAATCGAAGGAGAAGGGGACGAACTCGATCTCGACGCCCAGCTCGGCGGCGAGTTCCTGGGCCACGTCGATGTCGAAGCCGACGAGCTGGCCCTCGGCGTTGAAGAAGGAGAAGGGCAGGCGGTCCGGGTTGAAGCCGACGCGGATGACGCCGCGCTCCTGGATGCGCTCGAGGCGCGAGAGATTCTCGCGGAGCGGCACGGGATTGGGGGCCGGCTCGACGACCTCCGACTCGACGATCTCGTGCACGAGCTGCATCGACGCAATGACCTTGTCCCTGTCGTACGCACCCGTCGAGAGCCGCCCGAGATAGGCGCGCGCTCCGAGCGTGGCGATCGCGACGACGCCGGCGGCCACGCCCAGGTAGAGCAGCAGCGCACGGACCCTGACGCGCCACAGCCCCACGGCGCCGCAGGCGACGAGCACGGAGAAGGTGAACATGTCCATCGCGAGGAGGCCGTCGCTCAGCCTGCCGCAGAGGACGGCGGTGATCAGGAAGAGCTGGAAGAGGTCGGAGGGTAGCTGCATCACGTCGAGCATGAAGGGCAGCGCGATGGGGATGTCGCCGAAGAAGGTGGGCACGCCGAACGACAGGAGCATGGGGTAGCGGTCGAGCTCCATCGGCTGGCCCACGAACCACGCGGCGAAGGGAACGAAGAGGAGGATGAGCAGCTTGCCGGTGTTGGGGAGCGGGAACGAGACGGGCACGAGCATCTCGGCGACCTCGATGGTCTGCTCGTCCTCGACGCCGTTCTTCTCGAAGAGGCCTCGGATGCCCTCGACGAGGACGGGGATCGCGACGAGGGCCTGCTCGACGGCGAACGCGAGGACGATGGCCGGCCACGCCGCGGTGAGCGCCTGGCGGAAGGTGAAGGGCGTGAAGCTCGCGATGAGCCCGGGGAGCACCCAGAAGGCGAGCAGCGCGGCGGCGACGCCGGTGATGATGAAGTAGGCCTGGAGACGGCCCAGGTCGTCGAAGTCCATCGTTCCCGCGGCAACGGCGGTCATGACGAAGACGCCGATGGGTGTGAGGCGCACGACGAAGTCGATGACTCGCATGAAGACGTCGATGAGGATGTCGCAGAGCTTGAGGATCTCCTGCTTGTCGTTCGTCGCGATGAGCGCTGCGCCGATGGCGAGCGCGAACAGGACGATCGCGGGCACGTGGCTTTCGGAGAGCGACGCGAAGACGTTGCTCGGGATGAAGAGCTCGATGAGGCTCACGGGGGCCGGGTCCGTGACGAGGCTGCTGCTGAAGAACCCCGCCGTCTCCAGGGGCGGGAGCGCGAGCGGCAGGAGGACGACCAGCGAGAGGATCGCGCCCCACATGAGCAGCAGCACGAGCGCCGCGCACTTGGCGAGCCGGCCCGCCTGTGAGGGCGTGAGCTGGCCGACGCCGTTGACGAGCGCGAGAATGATGTAGGGCAGCACCATCATCTGGAGCAGGCCGACGTAGATCTCCCCGATGAACTGGATCTCGAGGGTGAGGTCGCCGAAGAAGACGCCGGCGGCGAGACCCGCGACGAGCGCGAGCAAGACCATCTGGCCGAGCGAGGGCCTGCGCTTGCGCGGCGGCGGGTCGGCTTGCTGCGGGGGGCTCACGGTGCTCTCGGCTCTGGTACGTCCTGGCTCCGGGGAGGGAGCCTACTCGATCCACCCGAACCCAGCGCGGATGATGCTCGGGCGCGGTCGGGTCCGGTGGAACCAGAGGTTCTTCCGTCGACTCCCGACCCGATGGG
>JASJBO010000256.1 GCA_030066475.1 Myxococcota bacterium | reverse complement strand
GAGCCCACCTATCTCGCGGTCAAGCTCTTCTCCAATCGGCACGTGGAGCGCGTCCGCAGGCAGGTCGCGAACTGGCACGAGCGCTTCCCCCACATCTACGCGCCGGTGCTCCTCCCCCTGGCCGACGGGGATCTGCTGGTGGTCCTCGAGCGCTTCGACTCGCAGCAGTCCGCCGCGGCGGCTCGGCGCGCCTTCGAGCTCGCCCTCGAGCCGGCGTCCGCCGCGCCACGGGTCGGGGGCTCGTAGCCGCCCGACCGGGCGCAGGATGCGCGAGCGGCGGCAGGGCGTCCACCGCGTGCGGGAAGCGCAGCACGTGGCGGAGTACCCGCGGCAGAGCGGTTCACGTCTCTGGAAGGGAGTGAGCGCCGCCGGCGCGGGACCGGGCGCGAACGAGCACGCACGCCTCGCCGCTCCCATGCTCGTCGCTCGAAGAGGGCCGGGCCCATGCTACGATCCGCCCGCGCGAGCCCATCCATGAAGCGCCGATGAAGCGATTCGTCCTCCCGCTCGCCTTCGCGCTGGCCGCGTGCGCGCCGTTCGCCGACGCACCGGACGGTGGCAGACGCGTCCTGCTCATCGGCGTCGACGGTGCCGCCTGGGAGGTCATCGGACCGATGCTCGAGCGGGGCGAGCTGCCGACGTTCGCCCGCCTCGTCCGCGAGGGCGCCTACACGACGACGTTCGAAGTGGTCGCCCACAGCTCGCCGATCGCCTGGACGTCGATGGCGACGAGCCGCGCTCCCGAGGACCACGGCATCACCGAGTTCTTCACGGAGCTGCCGAACGGCACGAAGGTGCCGGCTTCGAGCGCGAGCCGGAGGGCGCGCGCGCTCTGGGAGATCGCGACGCGGCATGGCGTCTCGGTCGGTGTCGTCGGCTGGTGGGCGACCTGGCCGGCCGAGGAGATCGACGGCTGGCTCGTCACGGACCACGCCAACCCGGCGCTGGCCGACTTCCTCGTCGCCGAGGGCAAGTACTACACGGCCGACCGCGAGGCGATGGTCGACTATCGGCGCGACTACTTCCCTCCAGAGATCGGGCCGATCGTGGCGGAGAGCTGGGTCGACCGCGAGAGCTTCGACTACCGCATCCTGCAGGATCGTGCCGGGCTGTCGCCCGAGCAGCTCGAGCTCGTCGAGACCGCGCGCTGGAACCGGCGGAAGGACTACTACTCGCTCTTCAAGACCTTCTTCAACGTCGACTATCCGCTGTTCCGTTCGGCCAGGACGCTCATCCAGGAGCGGCCTACCGACATCGCGATGGTCTACTTCCGCGGTCCGGACCCGGTGCAGCACCACGCCTGGGACCTCGTCGAGCCGGAGCTCTTCGAGAGGCCCAACCCGAACCTCGAGCGCGACCGCGGGGTCGTCGAGGGGATCTATCGCTACGTCGACGGCTTCATCGCCGAGCTGATGGCCGCCTCGGGGCCCGACACCTGGACCCTCGTCGCCTCCGACCACGGCTGCGAGGCGAACGTCGACAGCGACTGGGGCGAGAAGGCCTGGCCGGGGACGCACAGTCTGGCGGCGAAAGGGGTCCTCTTCGTGCACGGGCCCGGCGTCCGGGAAGGACACCGGCTCCCCGAGGCGAGCCCCTACGACGTCATGCCCACCATCCTCTGGCTCACGGGTCTCCCGATCTCCGAGGAGCTCGAGGGCAGACCGCTCGAGCAGGCCTTCGACGACGACTTCGCGGCGTCGAGGACGAAGCGGAGGGTGGCGTCGTACGGCCCGCGGGAGACCGCGCTGCCGAGCCCGTCGAGCATGGACGAGGCGATGCTGGAGAGCCTGCGCGCCCTCGGCTACATCGACTGACTCAGACCGACGGAGCCGGCCCTTCCTGGTTCGGCGCCGACCCGGTCGGCCCCACCACGCGGAAGACTCCGACCGGCTTCTCGAAGCCTTTCACGACGATCGGCTCCAGGGCCTCGCACGCGAAGGCGTCCCGCACCAGCAGCCAGGTCTCGCGCGCGATCAGGATCGCGCCGGGCGGCGCCGCGCTCTCCAGCCTGGACGCGAGATTGACGTTACGACCCAGCACGGTGTAGTCCATGCGGTTGTCGCTGCCGAAGTTGCCGACGGTGCAGAAGCCGGTCGAGATGCCGATCCGGATCCGGATCGGGCGATCGACCCCCTGGCGCAGGATGGCCTGGTTCAGCTCGGCGACCGCCTCCTGCATCGCGAGCGCCATGCGCACACAGGCGCGCGCGTCCTCCTGGATCCCGCGCGTCTCGGGATCCCCGAAGAAGACCAGGATCCCGTCCCCGATGAACTTGTCGAGCGTGCCGCCGTGGTCATTGGCGATGTTCGCCATGCGCGTCAGGTACGTGTTGACGATGATCGAGAGGTCCTCGGGATCGAGCTCGTCGCTGGTCGCGGTGAACCCCACGATGTCCGAGAAGAACACCGTGAGCTTCCGGCGCGAGCTGCCGACGCGAACGTCGCGCTCGCCCTCGAAGATCGTCCGATAGACCTGGGGCGAGAGGTACCGGGAGAGCTTGCGCGGCAGCTCCTCGAGCGTTCGCTCGGCCTGCTTGCGCGTGGTGATGTCGAGCATCACGCCCTCCAGGCAGGCGCGACCGTCGCACTGCGCGACCGTTCCCTGCTCGGAGAGCCAGCGGATCTCGCCGTCGCTGCGGCGAATGCGGTACTCGAGGCCGAAGCTGCGCCCGGGCTGCACGTGCTCGCGCAGCGCGCGCTTCAGGATCTCGGCGTCGTCCGGAACGACCAGATCGATGAAGGCGACCTCGGCGTCGCCGAGCAGCGCAGCAGGCGGATGCCCGGTGAGCTGCTCGATGGGCTCGCTCACCTCGAGCAGCGTCCGCGCCTCGCTCGCCTCGGCGCGGAAGACCGCTCCGGGCACGTTGCCCACCAGCGTCCGGTAGCGCTCCTCCCGGTCGCGCATGCCCGCCGCGAAGCGCAGCAGATCGCGCAGCAGCGGCGAGACCAGTCGCCAGTGGGTCGCGACGGCGAGCCCCACGAGCAGCAGGGCGAACGCCCCGGTCGCGAGCCCCGCCTCCAGGAACGGCGCGCGGATCTCCGCCACGTCCATCTTGCAGACCAGACCCATCTTCAGGAAGGGCAGCCACTCGTAGGCGGCCAGCACCTCCTCGCCCGTGTAGTCGAGCGCCGTGACCACGCCGGAGCCGCCGTCCAGGGCCAGCTCCATGGGCCCCGCCCGCTCGGCCCCGAAGTGGACCGGGCCCGGGACGCGAAACCCCTGCTTGCGCGAGGGCAGCAGGAAGACGATCTCGTCGGCGCGGCGCTCCGCCAACACGATCTCGCCGGTCTCCCCGAAGCCCACGAAGGAGCGATGGGCGTCCTTGATCTGGCTCAGGGTGGCAGTGCGCGGCGCGCGTTCGACACCGCCGCCCTGGAAGTAGGCGTCGAAGGCCGCCACCGACTCCATCAGGCGGGCCTGCGCGCGGGTCAGCTCGACGAGCTGCACCTCCGAGTGGCGGAGGCTGATCCGGTAGAGCAGGGTGAACCCCACGGCGGAGACGGCCAGGACCGTGCCGGCCAGGATCGCGACGAAGCGCAGCTCGATCGTCGCCCGTCGAACCGGGACCGGTTCGGAGTTCAAGACGGGCCGGCCGGGAGCCGCTCGTGGGCGAGGGCACGCAGGCGTTGGGTCGTCCCGTCGAGCAGCATTGCCTCCAGCACCTCGCGCAGACGCGCCGCGAGCTCCGCGTGCTGCGCATGCAGGTAGTGGTAGACGAAGAAGGTCTCCAACGAGCCCTTCACTGCGTGGATGCCGCCGCGCGGGTCCCGGACCGCCGCCCGCCGTCCGGCAACGCGATCCATGACGGCCACGTCGATCTTCCCGCCGTGGAGCAGGTCCAGCAGCTCCGCGTTGCCGGCGGCCTTCCGCACGTTCATGCCCCGGGTGCCCTCCTCCGCGGGGACGATGCCGGCGACGATGCCGATCCGGTAGGGCCGAAGGCTGTGCCATCCGCGGATGGGGAAGTCGAACTGTCGCGAGAAGGCGGTCATGTCGATGTAGTTGATGGGGATCGGGATGCGCAGCACGTCGGGGTAGCGCTTCTCCATCCCGCTGTAGTGCTGTAGCTCGCCATCCAGTCGTCCCTCGCTCACCGCCTCCATCGCCCTGCCGGCGGGGGCGACCGAGAAGGACACGGAGACGCCAAGGCGGCGATACGCCTCCTCCATCACCGCCCGGCTGGCAGACTGGTCGATCGAGCCCTCCAGGAAGGCGATCGCGAGGGTCGCATCAGCCGTCGACGCAGCGGGGAGCACGGCGAGCGACAAGATCCCCGCGGCGACGACCGAGTAGCGCAGCACGGCCGCATGGTGCCCCATGCCCGTACCCGGGCCAACGCGCCGGAGGCTGCGCGGCCGGGAACGCATCGCGGGTGGCCAGCCGCATGGTCTACGTACAACGCGTCCTTGAGGGAGCGGGCGTGCCCCTACGAGCGCAGCGTCTGGCTCGGGAGCTCGCCGAAGTGCCTGCGGTAGAGCGCCGAGAGCCGACCCAGGTGGCCGAACCCGACCTCCGACGCCGCCTCGGCAATGTGACCGTGTCCCGGCCCTCGGGACCGCAGACCTGACCGGAAGGCGTGGAGGCGCCGAAGCTGCTCGAACTCGGCGGGGCCGACGCCGAGGCAGGTCTGGAACACCCGGTGCAGGGTGCGTTCGGAGACCGCAAGCTCACGGGCCAGCTGCGGAATCCGCAGTGCGCCGTCGCTCTCTTCCAGACGTGCCGTCGCCCGGCTGACCAGGGCCATCTGTTCGCGACCGCGCGCCGGCGGCCGGCCTCGCGCGTGCGCGGCGACCAGCCCACGCAGCGCGTCGACGACCGAGTGGGCCGCCGCGTCGGTCGTCCGGCGCTTCGCGTGCGGCGCCTCGCCACCCTCGGGACCGCCCGGCCGGGTGCAATCGGCGAGCGTACGGCACGCGGCGATCAGGGCGCTGCGCTGCCTCGACACCCCGGGGATGGCAACGACGCCCCGCTCCACCTCGCAGCCGCCGACGAAGGCCGCGTCGATCTCGATGTTGACCGTGCGCGTTCCGGCTGGCAGCACGTACTCGCCTTCGGCATGCCCCGGGCGCATGACGAAGTCGCGCTTCGACGCCTCGACGCCTTCGAGGCGCGGTGCGCGCGACGCAGCGGCGATCAGTCCGACGCTCAGCCCCTCGCTGGCCTTGCGTTCCCGGAACAGCACCGTCTGACCGAACTCCATGAGGCTCATCCACCAGCCGGGGAAACGGACCATCTGCTCCCGGAAGCGCAAGCGACCCGGCGAGAGCTGGATGATCTCGTTGCTCCAGCGGTCCTGCCCTATCCACGCCGAGACCTCGTCGACGTCGTCCGAGCGAAGGTCCGAGTAGACGGGCTCTTCTGCGGCCATCGGAGCAAGTCTACATCGCGCGCCGGACACGTCCCACGTCCCGCAGGCGGGGCCGGCGCGGATCCTATCCGGATCCTGCCAGGGCTGGCGGCGTGGAGACGGCGTTCCCGAGCGGTCTCGCCACGCATGCGGGGCTCACTCCTTGCGCCGGCGCGACAGCACCGCCAGGGCGGCGAGGGCTGCGAGTCCGAGGCTCGCCGGGCCGGGCTCGGGCACCTCGTAGCGGCGGGCCCAGACCCGGGATCCCGAGAAGCCCGAGACGAACTCCTTCCAGGTGACGATGAAGCCGCCGGGCTCGACGGCGATCCGCGGGATCTCCATGTCGCCCTCGCTGGTGTTGACCTTGAACTCGCCACCGATCTTGTCGCCGTCGGCGTCGTACTCCTGGCCGTAGATCGCCTGGCGATCGCTGTCCTCCCACACGACCACGAACTCGCCGTCCGCGAAGGCCGCGACGGCG
Organism: Myxococcota bacterium; assembly: GCA_030066475.1. Next base: position 6,372 of record JASJBO010000256.1, on the reverse strand, counting down.
GGGTTGACCTGCGCGCCCCCGGTGACGGAGTTGACGCGGAACTCGCCGCCCCGGGCGTTGCCGTTCACGTCGTAGCGGCGGGCGTAGACGTCCTCGTCGTTGTTCCCGACCTCGCTCTCCCAGACGACCACGTAGCCGTTGTCCGCCGCGGCGACGTCGGGCTCCTCCTGATCGTCGCTGGTGGTGGTGTTCACCGGAAGCTCGTCGCCTGCCTTCACGCCAGCTGCAGTGAAGCGCTGGGCGAAGACGCCGGTGTTGCTGGCGTCGTCGCTCTCCCAGGCCACGAAGAACTCGCCGGTGGAGCGCCGCCCCACCGCGGGGCTGTTCTGGTTGCCGGTGGTCGTGGTGTTGACCTGGAACTCCCCTCCCTGGGTCGCGCCCGCGCTGCTGAAGCGCTGGCCGAAGATGCCCTCCTGGTTGCCGTCCTGCCCATCGCTGCTCTCCCAGACCACGACGAAGTCGCCGCTCGACGCCATGGCGACGGAAGGCTCTTCCTGGTCGTTCGCGGTGGTCGAGTTGACGCGGAAGTCATTGCCCTGCGCGGCCCCTGCGCTGTCGTAGCGGCGCCCGCGAACGTCGTCGTCGTTATCGCCCTCGCTCTCCCACACGACGACGAAGCCGCTGGCGCCCGCCGCGCGCGGGTCCTTCTGCTTGTCGCCGGTCGTGGTGTTGACCGTGAACGCGCTGCCGGCCTCGTCTCCGTCGTCGTCGTAGCGCTGCGCCGAGATGTCGCCGTCGTCGTTGGCATTGCTCTGCCAGACGATGACGAAGCCGCTGGCCGGGACTGCGACGTCGGGCTGCTCCTCGAAGGCGAAGTTGCCGCCAGCTCCCAGGGTATCGACCCGGAAGTCGTCTCCGACGGGCGTCGCCGACTGGGCTGAGGCAACGCCGGCGATCCCACAGCACAGGGTGCCGGCGATGGAGATTCGGAGCCTGCGGAAGTGCATGGGGTCACCTCTGTGACGGGCCGAGAGGCCCTTTGCGGGGGAGCTGCCTTCTTCTCAGCGCGCTTAGCACAGCAGGAGCAGCGCGGGGTCGGAGCCGAGGAAATCGGCAGGATCCGGATAGGGCGCCCGTCGGTCACTCCAGGCCTGCCATCGCTCACGGGGAGACGGATCATCCGCTCCCGGAAGCGCAACCGACCCGGCGAGAGCTGCGTACCTCGCGCGCCGGACACGTCCCACGTGCCGCAGGCGGGGCCGGCGCGGATCGTATCCGGATCCTGCCATTCTGGACCGGGTCGCTCGACAGCCAGTTGGGCCATGGCAAGATCGCCCGGACGGTTGGAGGAGTCATCCATGATGAAGCGGAAGCTGGTTGCCTGGACCGCAAGCCTCGCGTTGCTCGCCCTGGCGTCTCCGGCCTCGGCCGTCGCCCCGTTCCAGATCGACGATTTCCAGGACACGACGACCCAGTCCTGGGAAGGTGAGGCGGGGACCTCGACGCCGCCCCAGAACGTGGGCAGCGGTCAGGGCGGCATGGACGACCGCTACCTCGAGGTCCGCGCCAGCGCCCCGTCGGGGCCGGGCTCCACCCTGTTCGCCTTCTCCGGCAGCCTGGATGCGGGCAACCCGACCTCGCCGAGCCAGTGGAGCGGCAGCTATCTCGCCGCCGGCATCTACGCCGTCGAGATGGACGTGGTCAACAACGGTGGCACCGCGCTCGATCTTCGCATCGGGGTGGATGGCCCGGGGGGCGCGTTCGTGTCGGACGAGGCGGTCGAGCTGCTGACCACGAGCGGGTGGCGAACGGTGCGCTTCGGCGTCCTGCCCACCGACCTGACTCCCGCCCAGGGCAACTCGAGCCCGGACGTGATCGCGACCCTCGACGCAGTGACCCAGCTGCGGGTCGTCCACGCGACCACGGCGAGCTTCGACGGCAGCGCGGTCAACGGGGAGCTCGGCGTCGACAACATCACGGCGGCCGCCGGCGTCGCGTTCACCGCGCGGCTCGATCCGGAGCAGGCGGGCACCGACGAGGGCGCCATGCCCGGGACGGGACAGGGCAGCGCGAGCTTCGTCTACGACCCGCGGGCCGGCACCCTCGAGTACCACGTCACGATCGGCGGACTCAGCGGCACGGAGAGCTCCGCACGCCTGCGGGGTCCGGCCGGCGCCGGCGAGAGCGGGAGCATCGTCTACGACCTCCCCACCGGCGCGACCAAGAGCGGCCGCATCACGCTCGGGAACCCGGTCGCACTCGGCCGCGACTACGCGGTGCCCCAGCAGGTCGTCGACCTCGTGAACGGTCTCTGGTACGTCAACGTCCCCACCAGCACCTTCGCGGACGGCGAGATCCGCGGCCAGCTGAATCGCGTGCGCACCTACACCTCGGCGCTCGACCCCGACCAGATCGTGGGCGACGGCGGTACCGGCATGGGAGAGGGCTTCTTCGCCCTCGACACCAGCGCGAACGTCCTGCACTACGACGTCGCGTTCAGTGGCCTGTCGGGCGACGAAGGCACCGGCTCCGACCTGCGCGGGCCCGCACAGCCGGGGACGACCGCGGCGGAGATCTACAACCTGCCGATCGCCAACCCGAAGGTCGGCGCAATCGAGCTCGAGAATCCCTTCCTGCGCAACTACCCGGTCGAGGACCAGATCGACGACCTCGACGCCGGGCTCTGGTACGTGCTGATCGCGACGGCCACGAAGCCCCTCGGCGAGATCCGCGGACAGATCGACCCGACGGAGCTGTTCGTCAGCGCGATCGACGCGGCACAGAGCGGCGGCGGCGAGCGGATGGGTGAGGGCTCGGGGGTCGTCTGGTTCGACACGACGAATCAGCTGCTGTTCTACGACTTCGCATTCGGCGGGCTCAGCAGCGCGCAGACCGCTGCCCATCTGCACGGTCCGGCGGCCCCGGGCGCGAGCGCTGGGATCGTCTACGACGTCGGCGTCGGCAGCCCGAACAGCGGCACCATCGAGCTCACGACCCCGGTCTTCGGCGCGCGCAGCTACCCGGTGGACGACCAGATCGACGATCTGCGGGGCGAGCTCTGGTACGTCAACATCCACACGCAGGACTTCGCGGGCGGCGAGATCCGCGGACAGCTCCTGCTGGTGCCCGAGCCCGCGAGTCGTCTGCTCGCGCTCGCCGCGCTGGTGACGACCGGCGCCCTGGGAGCAGGACGGTCCTCGCGCGTGCGGGGGCTCGTGGCGAGGCGCGGCGCTCGCTGAGTCCGACCGAGCGGCCCCGGCTCAACGAGCGCTTTGGTCCGCTCGGTCGTCCGTGCGGTCGCGGCGGCGCCCCGCGAGGGCCCTCAGCCCGCCGAGCACCAGCAGCGCGGCCAACGCCAGGGGTTGGCTGCCCGGCTCCGGGGCCTCCTGGATCAGTCTCGCCTGGAGTCCCCCGGTCTGGATCGCCTGGGTGAAGCTCAGGTCGGCGGCGAGCGTCAACGAGCCGACCCTCCCCGGACCGCCCTGGAAGCTGGCGTCGAATTGACCCGACAGGATGGGGGACATGCCGATCGAGAAGCTCTCGCCGAACTCCTCGTTTCCGGCATCCCCGAATGCCTCCACCTGGATCGTCGCTCCGCTCGTCGTTCCACCGGTATAGGTGACCGTCGACTGCCCCGAGGCATCGAAGTCGGTGTCGGTCACGATGACGCTGGCCAGGCCCTGGTTGGCCTGGATCGTTGGGATCGAGATCAGGAGCTGCGGCTCCGACGCACTGCCTTGAGCGGGCTTGCTCTGCCCGGAGCCCACCAGGCGCAGGCCCCCGACGGTCTCGTCGAAGCCGACGATCCCGGGTAGCTCGATGTCGTCCCCCGCGCCCCCATCCTCGATCTCGACGTCGAACCCCTCGGTGCTCGGGTCGTCGATGGCCACCACGAGGCCGGCCTCGGACCGAGCGGACGAAAGGACCGTCGCCAGGGCCAACAGGGCAAGGAGCGCGTGGAGCAGCTTCATTCGGATCTCCGTGTTGCGTGTCGACAGCGTGAGTGCCAGGACTAGCGTGCGGCAACTCCAGGCGCACTCCGCTGGCACGGATTGGCAGGATCCGGATACGAACGCAGTCCGACCAGAGCCTGTGGGGCCGCGCCGCCTTGGCGGCGCAGACCGGCTGACGCCAAATGTGCGCGCATCGCAAAGCCTGGCGGCGAGAGGGGTCCTCTTGGGCGAGCCCTACGGCCGGCTCTCGGTACGGCGCAGCGCCAGGGCGATCGCCAGCACCGACACGAGGACGGCTCCGCCGAGATTGGCCAGCTCCGAGCGGACGCCGATGCCGACGATCGCGATGGCCGCGACCGCGCACAGCTGCCAGCGGCCCGGCTCGCGATCGAGCCCGGCGCTGACGGCCGGGTAGGCCAGCACCATCCAGTACGACCACGCGATCGGCATCAGCAGCGGCACGGCGGCGAGGCTCACGGCGGCGTGCCACGTCAGCGGCGCGCTGCGGTTGCGCACGATCACGGCCGCGAAGCCGGCGATCGCCGCCGCCCAGGCCAGGAACTGCCAGCCCCCGCCTACGAGCTTTGTGACCACCCCGTGCACCGAGGCGTTGTAGCGGTGGTCCACGAGGGCTGCGCTCGTCGCCTGCAGGTGCTCGAGATAGAGCCGATGCTCCTCGAGGACGGCCTCGGGCGTGTGCACCGCGAGCGGGAGGAGGCAGAGCGATGCGTACAGGAGGGCTGCTGCGGCCATCACGCCGAGCTTGCGGTGCAGCAGCAGACCGGGGAAGAAGACGACCGCGTAGAGCTTGAAGTGGAGCGCTGCGGCGAGCAGGGACGCCGGAAGCCAGAGGGCGTCGGGGCGCTCGTCGAGGCGGCGAGCGGCCAGGAACACGCACAGCAGCGGGATCACGTTCACCTGGCCGAGCCGGTACTCGTACTGCCAGGGCCAGCCGAACACCAGCGCGAACAGCACCAGCCCGCCCGCGAGGCCCCGCTGCGTGGAGGCGTTCGCGATCCACCACAGCGCGCCCCACCACGCCTGCGCCAGCAGCACGTAGTAGAGCACCCCGCCCGGGTCGCGCGGGAAGGGAGCCAGGAGCGCCCCGAACGCCAACGCCGCGAACGGCGAGTACTGGAAGTGTCGGAGCGGTGCGAACTCGTAGACCGCGTCGCCGCGCAGGGCCGCCGCGCCCGCGCGCCGGTAGATCGCGAAGTCGTAGAAGGCGTTGTCCAGCGCGAACAGCCAGAACACGCCGACCAGCACCAGCGACAGGACGAAGGTGATCGCGGAGCCGATCCAGAAACGGCGATCGCGGATCATGGCGCGCGCATGGTAGCCCTTCCGCGGCCGGGCAAGGCCTTCTCGCTCGCAGCGGTTACACTGGCGCGGCCTCCGCATGAGGTTGGGCCGCACGCTCGATGCGCGAGCTTCGCGACATACTGTCCGCATTCGCGGCACTGCGGCGCACCGGCGGTCGCGGTGTGCTTGCGTGCGTCGTGCACGCCGAGGGCTCGACCTACCGCCGTCCGGGAACGCGGGCCCTGTTCCTTCCGGACGGCAGGGTGGTCGGGCTCGTGAGCGGTGGCTGCGTCGAGGGCGAGCTCGCCCAGCAGGCGCGGTCGGTGCTCGCGTCGGGCGCTCCCCGTCGGGTCCACTACGACTGGCGCACCGAGGACGATCCCGTGTTCGGGCCGGGTCTCGGCTGTCCCGGCCGGGTGGACGTCCTGCTCGAGCGCGTGGGACCCGAGGCCGCAGGTCCGCTGGACCTGCTCGCCGACTGCCTGGCGAAGCGCGCCTCGCGGGTGCTTGCCACGCTGGTGCGGTCCGAGGGACCTGGCGCCCTGCCGCTCGCGACGCGCTGGCTGAGCCGCGAGGACGGCCGCTTCTCGCAGCCGCTCGCGGAAATGGGGATCGCGAGGTCCGTCGAAGCGGTCGCCCGGCAGGTGCTCGCCACGGGACGCTACGGGCTGGCTCGCGAGACGGAACGCGGCCGGCACACGGAGGTCCTCCTGGAGGCGGTGCGACCGTGCCTGCGACTGCTCGTCTGCGGTGCCGGCCCCGACGCACCGCCGCTGGTCCGAATCGCCGCCGAGCTCGGCTGGGAGGTGGTCGCGCTGGATCCGAGGCCCGCCTACGCCCACGCCGGACGTCTGCCCGGCGTGGATCGCACGATCTGCTGCCAGCCGCAGCAGGCGCCGGAGCGGGTCGCAGTCGACCGGGACACGGCGGCGGTGGTCATGAACCACCACTACGAGCGGGACCGCGCCCTGCTCGCCTGGCTGCTGCGCTCCCGGGCCTGCTACGTCGGCGTGCTGGGCCCCCGCGCGCGCACCGAGGAGCTGCTGGACGACCTCTGCCGGAGCGGCATCGAACCGACGGAGGACCAGCTCGAGCGGCTCTACGCGCCCGCGGGCCTCGACGTGGGCGCCGACGCGCCGGAGCAGATCGCCGTGGCGCTCGTCGCCGAGATCCAGGC
>JASJBO010000255.1 GCA_030066475.1 Myxococcota bacterium | reverse complement strand
CCGAGCGGGCCGTTGCGCCCGTGCGGCCGCACGATGTTGTCGAGCAGCGCCATGTCCGACGCGTAGGCGAGCAGCTGCTGGTGCAGCGCGAACTCGTCGCCGACCGGCTCGGGCACGCGGAACCAGACGCGGTTGCCCTCCTGTGACGGCTCGCCGCCCAGGAAGGTCGGCGCCAGCACCGGGCGCAGCTCGATCGGGCGCGGCCGCGGCGCCCAGGCGCGCGACTCCTCGGGAATCCGCTCCCAGTTCGCCTCGATGATCTCGCTCCAGCCCGGCACGTCCTCGGGCGGCGGCGCCTCGGGCATCGGCGCCTGATGCTCGTAGCTCTGCTCCGCCACCTGGAACGACACCGACATGTTGAAGATCGCCTTGCCGCGCTGCGCCGCCACGACGCGGCGCGTGGTGAACGACTGCCCGTCGCGGATGCGGTCGACGGTGTAGATCACCGGGTGCGCGGGATCACCAGGACGCAGGAAGTAGCCGTGCAGAGAGTGGGCGGCGCGTCCGGTCACCGTGCGCTGCGCCGCGACGAGGGCCTGGGCGGCGACCTGGCCTCCGAACAGACGTCCGGGACGATCGCGCTCGTTCTGGCCCCGGAAGATGTCGAGATCGATCTCCTCGAGGTCCATCAGGGCGAGCAGCCGCTGGACGATGTCGCTCATGCGAGTTGCTTAGCGCAGCCGACTGGCCCGCGGTATGCTGCGCCCGATGCGTCGTCTGGCCCGGCAGCCGCGATTCCGTTGCCACGCGATCGATCACCACCCGATCGATCGTCACGCGATCGCCTGCGCCCCGGAGGCGACGAAGGACGACGTCTATGGCTGAAGGCCGGGCACAACCCGCGCGAGAACGCGCCTCGAAGAGCCCGGCCCGAACGGCCGGGCTCTTCGTTTCTGGGGCCTCGCGCTGGGGACGAGCGGCGCGCCTGCACCTGACCCTTCCGCGCCTGCCGGACGGGGTGCGCGTCAGCTATCGGCGCGAGCAGATCCAGACCGTGTTCTTCCCGATCGGCGGCGCGCTGATGGAGGCGGGCTTCATCGGCGTGATCGCCGACAAGGTGTACGCCGTGCATCCCGCCGTGCTGGCGTTGATCACCGCGGCGCCGATGTTCGGCAACCTCTCGAGCCTGTTCTGGGCGCGGCTGGCGCACGGCCGCCCCAAGGTGCCGTTTGCCAGCGGGCTCCTCGTCGTGCTGGTCGCGCTGCTGGCGGGCATGGCGCTGCTGCCGACGGGCCCGCTCGGCGGCGCGCTGCTGGCGGCGAACATGGTCGTGTCGCGCCTGGTGCTCGCCGGCTTCATCACCGTGCGCAGCCTGATCTGGACGCTCAACTACCCGAGCGAGTCGCGCGGCCGCGTGACCGCGCGGCTCTCGCTGTGGACCACACTGGCGATGACCGTCAGCGTCCTCGCGGGCGGCCGCCTGCTCGACGCGAACCCCGAGAGCTTCCGCTGGATCTACGCCGTGGGCGCGGTCTTCGCGACGATCGGCGTGGTCGCGTTCTCGCGGGTGCGCGTCCGCGACGAGCACGAGCACCTGGCGCTCGAGCGCGGCGAGGTCGGGCCGCCGCCGGTGGCTCCCGAGGGTGCCGACGCGCCCGAGTCCGCGCTGCCCGAGCCGCCGCGTCCGGTCGAGACCCACGGGCTGGTCGCCCTGCTGCGCAGCGACCCGGTCTACGCGCGCTACCTCGGCTGGCAGTTCCTGCTGGGTGTGTCGAACATGATGATCGAGGCGCCGCTGCTCGTGCTGGTCTCGCGCGACCTGGGCGCGGGCTACGCCGTGAGCACCGCGCTCACGCTGGTGCTCCCGCTGGGCCTCTCGGTGCTCACCCTTCCGCTCTGGGCGATCTACCTCGACCGCGTCCACATCGCGGAGTTCCGCGCGCGCCACAGCTGGCTCTGGGTCGCCTCGCAGGCGCTCACCTGGTGGGGGGCGCTCGAGGGCTCGCTGCTCGTGATCGGCGTGGGCCGCGCGGTGCTGGGTCTCGCGCGCGGCGGCGGCCAGCTCGCCTGGGTGATCGGTCACAACGACTTCGCGCGCCCCGAGCGCGCCGGCCTCTACATGGGCGTCCACGTGACGCTGACCGGCCTGCGCGGCGCCTTCGCGCCGTTCCTCGGCATGCTGCTCTACGTCGGCTGGGCTGCCCACGGCGCGCTCCCCGCCAGCGCCGGCATCGGCGTCCACGTGATGGGCCTGGCCGCCCTGCTCTCGACGATCGCCACGCTCGGCTTCACCGCCCTCCACCACCACCTCCGCACAGCGCACGCCTGACCGACCCCCGCCGGCCTGCCAGCCCGGAAGAAGCGCGAGAGGTCGCCCGCGCAAGCGCCGCCGGTTCCCCCGGCGGCGCGCGCAGCGAGGCGAAGCCGAGCGAAGTCCACAAGGCCGCCTCCGCACGGCAACACGACCCTTGACGGCAACCCCGCAAGCGGCGAAGCCGCGCGCAGCGAGCCGCAGGCGAGCGAAGTCCATAAGGCCGCCCCCGCCCCGGCAACCCGTCCGCCCGAAGTATCAGTCCAGCGAAACCGTCTCGCCCGACTCGATGCCGACCAGGAACGGGCGCTTGCGGGCGTTGCCGTCCGGGCCCATCGCCCACACGCCCGAGGCGCCGGGCAGGACGTCGCCGGCCAGCATCCCCAGGCGCACCGACTCCGGCGTCGCCCGGCCGCGCGCCACCTCGCGCAGGGCCAGCAGCGCCGCGTCGAAGCCCTGCGCCGCGAACAGCCCGGGCGGCTCGCCGTAGGTCGCCAGGTAGCGCTCGCTGAACTCGCGGACGGTCGGCGCGGGGCTGCTCTCGTCGAACGCCGAGGTGAACACGGCGCCGTCGACGTGGCGTCCGGCGATCTCGATCAGCTCGGGGTCGTGCCAGGCGCTCGAGCCGAGCAGCCGCACGTCGCGGATCTCGTGGAAGGCGAGCTGCGGCGCGATCAACGCGATCTTGTCGTGGGCGTCCGGCACGAACAGCGCGTCGAAGTCGACGATCGGCGGCAGCGGCGCTTCGTCGGGACCGGTCAGCTCGCTCGCCTCCTGGCGCAGCTCGAGCGCCTGCTCGCGCGGCAGGCGCTTGGCGCGCGTCAGCATCTTCTGGCGCTCCTTCAGGATCTCGCGCTCTGCGTCGCTGAGCAGCTGGTAGCCGATCAGGCTGCGGATCGGACCAGCGAAGTCGGTGGCGTCGGGATCGTAGCCGGCGACCCCCACGACCCGGGCGCCGCGCGCCTCGACCGCCTGCCACAGCAGCGCCTCGAACTCGCGCCCGTAGGCGTCCTTGGGGTACAGGATCGCGAAGCGGGCGAGCCCGAGCGTCCCGACCGCGTGCTCGGCGAGCGCCTCGGCCTCCATGCGCCGCGTCAGCCCCAGGCGGAACACCTGGTCGCTGGCCAGCGCCACGTCCTCGCGGCGCGTCAGCGTGAGCAGCGGCACGCGCGCCTCGGCCGCGGCCCGGGCCGCGGCGCGCGTCTCGGCGCGCAGCAGCGGCCCGATCACGGCGACCACCTCGTCGTCGGCCGCCAGCTCGCGCACCGCCGCGGCGGCGCGCTCCGCGTCGCCGGCCGAGTCGCGCACCAGCACGCGCACGCCGCCGCGCGGCGCCTCGGCGGGCTGCTCGTCGAAGATCCGCGCCGCCAGCATCACCCCGCGCAGCGTCTCGTCGGCCACCGCCGCGAGCCGGCCGCTCAGCGGCAGCACCACGCCGATGGCTCCGTCGCCGTCCCAGCCCGGGGGCAGCGCCGGCGTGGCGGGCACCTGCGAGAACGGCGGCGGGAGCAGCGCAGAGGGCGGCAGCGTCCCGGCGGCGGTGCCGGCCACCAGGGGCTCGAGCGCGCCGAGGCGCTCGGCCTCGTCGCGCGTGAGCGGCAGCCGCGCCGCCTGCTCGAGCGCGGCGCGCGCGCGCTCCGGGTCGCCCTCCTCGAGGAACAGCTCCGCGGCGCGCAGCCAGGCGCGCGCCGCGGGCACGCGCCGCCCGAGCTTGCCGGCGATCCACTCGAGCCGGTCCGGGGGCAGGGTGGCGAGCGCCGCGTCGAGCTGGACATCCACCTCGGCGGCGGTCGCCTCGTCGGGCGCGTCGTCGCGGACGCGCGCCAGCCAGCGCACCTGCTCGGCGGCGTCGCCGCGCTCGGCGGCCAGCTCGGCCAGCAGCCGATGCGCGCGCTCGCGTTCGGACGCGCTCAGGAGCGAGAGGCGCGCGCGCGTCGCCTGCGCCCAGGCGCCGTCGAGCTCGCCGCGCTCGCGCAGCAGGTCGGCCAGCTCGAGCCGCGTGGCGTCGACCCGCTCGCCGCGCGGATGGTTCGTCAGCCCCCAGCGCAGCCAGCGCAGCGCCGCGTCGGGCCGCCCCTCGTCCCGCTCGGCCCGCGCCAGCGCCAGCGCCGCGTCGGCCGCCCAGGCGCTGCGCGGCGAGGTCTCGAGGAAGGCCTCGAGCAGCCCCCGCCCGCGCGCCGGGTCGCGCTCGAGCTCGACCAGGGCCGCCTCGTACGCCTCGCGCTCGGCCCGGTCGGAGCCGAGCCCGAACAGGCCGCCCGAGGCGCAGCCCCCGACCACCAGCAGCAGCACGACCGCGACGAGCCGGGCGAACGGCCTGCTAGCCAAGGAAGTCCCGGAGCTTGTCGAGGAAGCCCTTCGTGACGGGCGAGACGTCGGTGTCGCTGTCGGCGGCGAACTCCTCGAGCAGGCCGCGCTGGCGGTCGGTGAGCCGCGTGGGCACCTCGACGAAGATGCGCACGTGCTGGTCGCCGCGGGCGCGCGAGCCGAGCGCGGGCAGGCCCTTGCCGCGCAGCGTGAACACCTTGCCCGACTGCGTGCCCTCGGGAACCCGCAGCGGCTCCTTGCCCTCGAGCGTCGGCACCTCGATCTCGGCGCCCAGCGCCGCCTGCACGAAGCGGATCGGGACCTGGCAGAGCAGGTCGTGCGCGTCGCGCTCGAAGAAGGGGTGCGGCCGTACCGCGACGTCCACGTAGAGGTCGCCGGGCGGCCCACCGGCGATGCCGGCCTCGCCCTCTCCCGACAGCCGCAGGCGCGTGCCGTGGTCGACTCCGGGCGGGATCTTGACCTGGAGCGACTGCTGCCCCTCGACGCGTCCGTTGCCGCGGCACTCGCGGCACTTGTCGCGCACCACCTCGCCAGCTCCGCCGCAGGCGTCGCAGGGCCGGCTGATCCGGAAGAAGCCCTGCTGGAAGATCAGCTGCCCCGCGCCGTGGCAGCGCTCGCAGGCGGTGGGGCCGCTGCCTGCGCGCGCGCCCGAGCCGTCGCAGGTGCCACAGGGGCGCATCTTCGGGATCGAGATCTTGGCCTCGTAGCCGGTCAACACGTCCTCGAGGTCGATCTCGAGGTGGTAGCGGAGGTCCGCGCCGCGGCGGCCGCGCCCGCGCTGGCGCCCGCGGCCGCCGCGCGTGCCGAAGAAGTCGCCGAACAGGTCGCCCAGGACGTCGCCCAGGTTCCCGAAGTCGGCGAAGTCGAAGCCGCCGCCCGGTCCGGCGCCGACCCCCTGGAAGCCGAAGCGGTCGTAGGCGCGGCGCTTCTCCGGGTCGGAGAGGATCGCGTAGGCCTCGGAGGCCTCCTTGAACTTCTCCTCGGCCGCCGGGTCGTCCGGATTGCGGTCGGGGTGGTACTGGAGCGCGAGCTTCCGGTACGCCTTCTTGATCTCGTCGGCGTCGGCCGAGCGATCGACGCTCAGGACATCGTAGTAGTCTCGCTTGTCCAAGGTTGTTGACTACGCTCGCCTACGGCTCGCTGCGCGCGCCGGCAGACCCGATTGACTTCGCTCGCCTGCGGCTCGCTGCGCGCGCCGGCGGACCGGCGCTTGCATGCGGCCTTATTGACTACGCTCGCCTGCGGCTCGCTGCGCGCGCCGGCGGACCGGCGCTTGCGGGGCGCTCCGAGCGGGCGTCGAAGGGTTGCTGGTTCGGGGGCGCAGTCTAGCGGAGTCGGGGCTCGCGGGGAGCTAGGCCTCGCCCCCGAGGGTGGAGTAGAGCTTCTCGGTCATCTTGTAGGAGAGGGCCGTCAGGTCGTCGACGGCGGCGGCCAGCTCCTCGGCCTCGCCGGCCTGGAGGGCGTCGCGGGTGCGGGTGAGGGCCTGCTCGATCTCCTCCCGCTCCTCGTCGCTGACGTGGTCGGCGTAGTCGGCCAGGGTGGCCTCGGTCGAGTAGACCAGGCCGTCGGCGCGGTTGCGCAGCTCCGCCACCTCGCGCCGGTGCGAGTCGGCGGTCTTGTTCGACTCGGCGTCCTCGCAGAGCTGCACGATCTGCTCCTCGGTCAGCCCGCTGCCGGCGGTCACGCGAATCGCCTGGGTGCGGCCGGTGCCGAGGTCCTTGGCCGAGACGTTGACGACGCCGTCGGTGTCGATGTCGAAGCTCACCTCGATCTGGGGCACGCCGCGCGGCGCCGGCGGGATGCCCACCAGCTCGAAGCGGCCGAGGCTCTGGTTGTCCTCGGCCATCTCGCGCTCGCCCTGCAGGACGTGGATGCGCACCACGTTCTGGTTGTCCTCGGTGGTCGAGAAGGTCTGCGCCTGCTGGGTCGGGATCGTGGTGTTGCGGTCGATGATCTTGGTGAACACGCCACCCTGGGTCTCGACGCCCAGCGAGAGCGGCATCACGTCGAGCAGCAGGACGTCGGCCACCTCGCCCTTCAGCACGCCGCCCTGGATCGCGGCGCCGGCGGCGACCACCTCGTCGGGGTTGACGCCCTTGTGCGGCGGCTTGCCGAAGATCTCCTGCACCTTCTCCTGGATGCGCGGCATCCGCGTCATGCCGCCCACCAGCACGACCTGGTCGATCTCGTCGCGCGCGAGCGCGGCGTCCTCGAGCGCCGTCTCGCAGGGCGCCACCAGACGCTCCACCAGGTCCGCCACCAGCGCCTCGAGCCGCTCGCGGGTCAGGGTCAGGTTCAGGTGCTTCGGGCCCGCGTCGTCGGCCCCGATGAAGGGCAGGTTCAGCTCGGTCTCGGTCGACGAGGACAGCTCGTGCTTGGCGCGCTCCGCCGCCTCCTTCAGGCGCTGGAGCGCCATCTTGTCCTCGTGCAGATCGATGCCGGTCTGCTCCTTGAACTGCTCGATCAGGTAGCCGACGATGCGCTCGTCGAAGTCCTCGCCACCCAGGTAGGTGTCGCCGTTGGTGCTGCGCACCTCGAACACGCCGTCGCCGAGCTCGAGGATCGAGATGTCGAAGGTGCCGCCGCCGAGGTCGAACACCGCGATGCGCTGCCCGCCCTCCTTGTCCATGCCGTAGGCGAGCGCGGCGGCCGTGGGCTCGTTGATGATGCGCAGGATGTTGAGGCCGGCGATGCGCCCGGCCTCCTTGGTGGCCTGGCGCTGGGCGTCGTTGAAGTAGGCGGGCACCGTGACCACGGCGTCCTCGATCGGCTCGCCGATGTACTCGGAGGCGGTCTCGCGCATCTTCGCCAGCACCAGCGCGGAGATCTCCTGGGGGGGAGAGAGCTTGTCGCCCACCCGCACCCAGGCGTCGCCGTTCTCGGCCGCCTCGATCCCGAAGGGCGCCATCTCGGCGAAGCGCTGCACCTCGCCGGCCTCGTGCTTGCGCCCGATCAGCCGCTTGCAGGCAAACACGGTCCGGTCCGGATTGGTGACGGCCTGGCGCTTGGCGATCTGCCCGACCAGCGTCTCGCCGCCGTCGGTGAAGGCCACCATCGACGGCGTGGTGCGGGCGCCTTCCGAGTTGGCCACGACCAGAGCGTTGCCGCTCTCCATCAGCGCCACGCAGGAGTTCGTGGTCCCGAGGTCGATGCCGATGACCTTGCCCACTCGGGCGCCCCCTCATCGGGGCCACCTCGGCGAGCCCCGGCCTAGCCTTCCTCGGGCTCCGGGTCCGGCTGCTTCGACACCACGACGCGTGCCGGACGCAGGAGCCTGGCCCGCAGCTGGTACCCCTTCTGGAACACGTCCACCACGGTGTTCGGGGCAACCGAAGCGTCGGGCTTCTGTGCCATCGCCTCGTGCAGGGCGGGATCGAAGGACTGGCCCTCGGCCTCGATCGAGGTGACCCCGTGCTTCGCCAGCACGGATTCGAGCTCGCGGAGCACCAGCTCCACGCCCTCGAGGAAACCCTCGACGTCCCCCTCCCCGCTCTTGCGCGCGTGGTCGATGGCTCGCTCCAGATTATCGACCGTGGGCAGGAGATCCTTGACGACATTCTGATGGCCGAAGTTGTGGGCCTCTTCCTTGTCCTTGAGCGCGCGGCGCCGGAAGTTCTCCATGTCCGCCGCCAGCCTCAGGTACTTGTCGCGGGTCTCCTCGAGCTCGGCCCGCACCGCCTCGAGCTCGGCCAGCACCTCGGGCGAAGCCCCGGGGCCGCCCCGCCCCTCGGCGTGGCGCGCCTCGACGGCCTCGGCGGCCTCGCGCATCGCCTCCTCGAGCTCGGGCGAGGGCCCCAGCGTGCCCTCGGCTGCCTCTTCGGCGAGGCCTTCCCACCCCTCTTCGGTCGGAGTGGCGTCTTTGCTGCCGTTCTCGCTCACGCCTTGAGCCTGTTCGTCACGAGTTGGGAAACGGTACCCACGAAGCCCAGGACGCGCGCGTAGTCCATCCGGCTCGGCCCGATCACGCCGAGCACGCCGTCCCCGCCCGGAGCCGCGTGGTAGGGCGCGGCCACGAGCGCCAGGTGGCGCAGGGCCGGCTCGCCCAGCTCGTCGCCGAAGGCCACTCGCGGTCCCTCGGCGTCGATCATCTTGGTGAGGATCCGCACCAGCGTCTCGCGGGCCTCGAGGGCGCCGAAGAGCTGCTTGATGCGATCGGGATCCTGGAACTCGGGCTCGTCGAGCAGCGCGAGCTGCATGGCCACGACGAGGTCGTCGTCGGCGTCCGACGCGGACAGCGCCTGCAGCCCGAGACGCACGGCGCGCCGCACCACGCTGCGCGCCTGCGAGCGCAGCGCGTGGGCCTCGCGCTCGAGCTCGTCGCGCACCGCCGCGAGCGTCAGCCCGGCCACGCGTTCGTTGAGCGTCACCGCGATGCGCTCGAGCTCGCGCTGGTCGCCGCTCTCGTCGTCGCCGATGACGCGTTGCAGCGTCACCCCGTTCTGGGCCACGAGCACGGCGAGGACGCGCTCGGTCGAGAGCCGCACCAGCGACACGTGCTGGAGCACCAGGGTCTGCGAGGACGGCGCAACCCCGAGCCCGATCTGGCGGGTGCCGTCGGAGAGCAGCCGCGAGGCGACCCGGACCACCGAGTCGCCGTCGGCGTCCTCGACCGCCTCGGCTGCGCGGATCAGCTCGAGGCGCCCGGGGGTGCGCGGATCGGTGCGGTCGACCACCAGGCGCAGCCCGCGCGCCGTGGGTACGCGGCCCGCCGAGCGGTGGGGCTTCTCGATCAGCCCCTCGTCGGCGAGCTCGGACATGGTGTTGCGGATCGAGGCGGCAGAGAGCGGGACCGGCAGCACGTGCGAGATGGTCCGCGAGCCCACCGGACCGGCGCCGCCCACGTAGCCGGCCACCACCGCGCGCAGCACGGCGAGCTGCCGGTCGCTCAGCTCCCGGTCCGCGTGCGGGCTCCGCGCGGGGCCCTCCGCGGCTCTCGAAGTATCCCGGCCGGCGCTGCTCGACACGCAACCCCCTGAAAAGACAAGAAAGAGCTACCAAACCGCCGGCGTGGCGCAAGCGCCCCGGGGTCACACGAAGCGCTCGAACACCGTGTCCGAGAGCAGACGTCCCCGCCGGGTCAGCCGCAGGCTCCCATCCTGCTCTTCGACCAGCAGGCCGGCGCTCGTGAGCGCCTGGATCTCGGGGCCGAAGAATGCCCGCGGCGCCGAGCCGAACTCGGCGGCGAACGGCCCCGCCGCCAGCCCCCGGCGGGTGCGCAGCGCCAGGAACACCGCCTCGCCCCGCGCCGTGCGCGCGTCGAGGCGCTCGGGCCCGGCCTCGCTGGCCGGCCGGCCCGCCGCGAGGTGCTCCAGGTAGGTCGGCAGCTCGCGGACGTTGGCGCGCCGGGCGCCGTGGGGCGCCTCGGAGTCGGGCGGCTCGCTCGACCAGGCGCTCGGCCCCAGGCCCAGCACCGGCCGCCGCTCCCAGTAGCGCCGGTTGTGGCGCGACTCGAAGCCGGGCCGCGCGTAGCTCGACACCTCGTAGCGGGCCAGGCCGGCCGCCGCGAGCCGCGCCTCGACGGCCTCGAACATCGCGACCGCCTCCTCCTCGTCGGCGAGCGCGAGCTGGCCGCGGCGCTCCGCCAGCGCGAAGGGCGTCCCCGACTCGACCGTGAGCGCGTAGGCCGAGACGTGCTCGGGCGCGTGGGCCCGCGTCTCGTCGAGATCGCGCTCCAGGTCGGCCAGCCGCTGCCCCGGCGCGGCGAAGATCAGGTCGATCGACAGGTTCTCGAAGCCGGCGGCGCGCGCCGCCCGCAGCGCGACGCGGGCACTCTCGGCGCGATGGGCGCGACCCAAGCGCTTGAGCACCCGGTCGTCGAAGGACTGGATGCCGAGCGAGAGCCGGTCGACCCCCGCGGCGCGGAAGTCG
Source organism: Myxococcota bacterium (assembly GCA_030066475.1). The sequence continues at coordinate 1,774 of JASJBO010000255.1, read as the reverse complement.
GGCAGCCGGGCGGCCTCGGTGGTGCTGGGGTTCGCCTCGAGCGTCACCTCGAGGCCGGGCGCGGGCGGGAAGGCGTCGGCAACCGCCTCGAGCAGACGCGCCACGGAGGCGGGCGTGAGCAGCGAGGGCGTGCCCCCGCCCAGATAGAGGCTGGCGAGGGTCCGGCCCGCGAAGCGCTCGCGGCGGGCCGCGAGCTCGGCGAGCAGCGCGTCGACGTAGGCCGCCTCGCGCTCGCGCGACAGGCGCGGCTCGCGTACCACCGCAAAGTCGCAGTAGGGGCAGATCCGCTCGCAGAACGGAACGTGGACGTAGACCCCGACCTCTTGGACTTCGCTCGCCTGCGGCTCGCTGCGCGCGCCGCCGGAGGAGCCGGCGGCGCTTGCGGGGGCGACCTGGCTCGCCTCTTCCGACTTGGCAGGCGGGCGCGAAGGGGGCGGGCGGGACTCGTCGCTCACTAGGAGCAGGATAGCTATGCTGCGCCCGTCTTGAGTGCGCCCCGCGTCCACCACGAGACCCTGCCGAACGGGCTCGAGCTGCTGCTCCGCGAGTCGCACCGCGCGCCGGTGGCGGAGTTCCAGGTGTGGGCGCGGGTGGGCTCGGCCGACGAGGGCCCCGGCGAGCACGGCCTGGCCCACTTCCACGAGCACATGCTGTTCAAGGGCACCGACCGGCGCGGCGTCGGCGAGGTGGCGGGCGAGATCGAGGGCGTCGGCGGCCGCGTCAACGCCTACACCAGCTACGACGTCACCGTCTACCACGCGACGGCGCCGAACGCGGGCTTCGAGAGCGCCCGCGACGTGATCGTCGACATGGTGCGCCGCTCGGTCTTCGACCCGGCCGAGATCGAGCGCGAGATCGAGGTGGTGCTCGAGGAGATCCGGCGCACCGACGACTCGCCGAGCCAGGTGTGCGGCGAGGCGCTGTTCGCCGAGGCCTACCGCGTGCATCCCTACCGCGCGCCGATCCTCGGCACGCGCGAGAGCGTGGCGTCGATCGACCGCGAGCGGGTGCGGCGCTTCTACGAGCGCTGGTACGCGCCCGACAACCTGCTGGTGGTGGCCTGCGGCGACTTCGACGCCGGCGAGCTCGCCGCCTGGGTGCGCGAGGCCTTCGCCGACGCCGAGCCGCGCGGCGCCCGCCGCGAACGACCCGCCGAGCCCGCGCAGGCCGGGCTGCGCAGCGCCATCCTGCGGCGCCCGTTCGAGCGCGCCTGCCTCGAGCTCGCCTGGCCCGCCGTGGGGCTGGCGCACGCCGACACGCCCTACCTCGACCTGCTGGCCTTCGTGCTGGGCGAGGGCGAGAGCAGCCGGCTGGTGCGGCGTGTGAAGGAGCGCGACGGACTCGTCGACCGCGTCGACGCCTACTGCTACACGCCGCTCGACCCGGGCGTGTTCGGCGCCACCGCCGACCTCGAGGCCGAGCGCGTGGCCGATGCGCTCGAGGGCATCGCGCGCGAGGTCGAGTGGCTGCGGCGCGAGCCGGTCGCGTCGGCCGAGCTCGAGAAGGCGCGCGCCAACTTCCTGGCCTCGGAGCACTTCGAGCGCGAGAGCGTCTCGGGCCAGTCGCGCAAGCTCGGCAGCTTCCACGCGCTGGCGGGCGACTGGCGGCGCGAGACGCCCTACCTGGAGACGATCCGCACCGCCACGCCGGACGACCTGCTGCGCGTGGCGCGGGAGTACCTGGCGCACGACCGGCTGTCGGTGGCGACGGTGCTGCCCAAGGCGGGCGCGCCCGAGCTGGACGAGAAGGCGCTGGCGGCGGCGCTCTCGCGCGC